>JBEBJH010000038.1:0-25207 GCA_040079965.1 Cyclobacteriaceae bacterium | reverse complement strand
CGTGATTGGAGGCACACATTGGAAGGAAGGAGATGAAGCCGTCATGGCCGAGCAGGATTATGGTTCCATGCTCAACATGTTTAAACTGATAGAGAAAAAACATGGTGTTGTAAACAAGATCATTTCTGTTCCCAACCACCCGGCATCGGATGATGAGATTGTAAATCTTTATGCCAATGCTATTACGAACAAAACGCGGTTGCTGATGGTATGCCACATGATTAACATCACCGGCCAGATTTTGCCAGTCCGTAAAATCTGTGATATGGCACACAGTAAAGGAGTGGAAGTATTAGTGGATGGAGCGCACGCCTTCGCGCACATTAACTTTTCAATTCCTGATTTGGGTTGCGATTATTACGGAGCTAGTCTGCACAAGTGGTTGAGTGTACCGCTTGGAGCTGGAATTTTATACGTTAAAAAAGGAAACGCCTCGCACGTATGGCCTCTGCTGGCTTCAGGAGTAACGGATCAAAATGACATTGGCTGGCTTAACCAGATTGGTACACATCCGGTACACACCGATCTGACTATTGCCGATTCAATTGATTTTTATCTTAAGATTGGCCGCGATCGAAAAGAAAGCCGGCTGCGATATCTGCAAACGTACTGGACCAGTAAGGTGCGTAATCTGCCACATATTGAAGTGAATACTCCGGCCGACCCAACCCGCCATTGTGGAATTGGCAACGTAGGGGTAAAGGGAATGAAACCACAGCTGCTTGCAGAAAGGCTTCTTAAAGAGTATAAAATCTATACAGTTGCAATAGATGGAGCCGGAGTGCATGGGTGCCGCATAACGCCCAATCTTTACACTACCACCAAGGAGTTAGACACCTTTGTGGAAGCCTTGAAAAAGCTTGGCTAATCCGGTTTTTTAACCGTTTTTACTCCGAATATTACCGGAAGATCAACTTTCGGTTAATTGAGGGCTTACCTGTTGAACCTCAGGGTATTAATTTACGTTATTTGTACTGACAACAACCACTAATTGTATGTTACAATCACCTAAACTGGCCATCCTCCAGAGTCTGGATGCCATGGATAAGGTGCAAATGGAAGAGGTGCTCACCTACATTAAGAGCGTCCTTAACCAGCCTGAAAGAACACCGGATCACAAAGCTTTCAAAAAGGAAGCGATGAAGGAAATCCGACAGGCATTGCGCCAGGAGAAAAGTAAGAAACTGCGTCTGGCAGTTTAACATCCCTCATCTTATGGGATAACAGGTGTCTCCCACGCACCTGATAGGATTCTGTCCCCTAAAAATATTTAGATTATTGAATTGTTAATCGATTGTTAGTTTCAATAATCAAACGGTAATTTCAATTCTGTTGCCCTCCGGATCGAGCGCAACACTTTCATAGTAGCCATCACCAGTAGTTCGTGGCTCGCCTATAATCTTAAAGCCATCGTTGCGTAATTGTTCTGTCATAGAATTTACTTTTTCTTTTGATCCAACCGCCATGGCAAAATGGGCCAACCCTAAATATTCTTGATTAACATCATCTACTCTTATTGAGATTTCCGATTTGCGCATCAGCTCAAGTCGTGCACTGCCTTCGAACTGCAAAAAATAGGATTCAAAATTCTTTTTAGGATTGTAATACTTTTTTCCTGCTGTGGCCTTAAAGTATTTTTCATAGAACAACTTCATCCGTTCAAGATCTTTAGTCCAGATAGCGAAGTGTTCAATTTTCATCCTGATCAACGAATCAATTATACTTCACATAATGCTCCCACTTCTCCAACACTTCTTTGAAATCAGCAGGAAGCTCTGAATCAAATTGCAGGTGTTCTTCACTTGCAGGATGAATGAAGCCCAGTGTTTTGGCATGTAGTGCTTGCCGTGGAATAATTTTAAAACAGTTGTCGACAAACTGTTTGTATTTTGAAAACACGGTTCCTTTCAAGGGTTCGTTGCCGCCATAGGTAGCATCATTGAAAATAGGATTCCCTATGAATTTCATGTGCGCACGAATCTGATGTGTACGCCCGGTTTCAAGTTTGCATTCAATGAGGGAAACGTATCTTAGATCTTGCCGCAATTTGTAATGGGTAATTGCATGTCTGCCAAAGTCGGCTTCAGGAAATGCCGTTGTAACCCTGCGGTCTTTTAAACTGCGACCAACATTAACATTAATCGTCCCTTGCGGAGGATCAGGTACACCCCATACAATAGCCTGGTAGGTTCTCTCAATTGAATGATCAAAAAATTGCCTGGCCAACGAGGTCATTGCTTTTTCTGTCTTGGCAATTACCAATAACCCCGAAGTGTCTTTATCAATACGATGTACCAATCCTGGCCGTCCATCATTGCCTGTCATTTGAGGCAAATTCTGGAAGTGATACGTGAGCGCATTTACCAGTGTGCCTGTCCAGTTTTGATAGGCGGGATGTACCACCATGCCAGCCGGTTTATTCACCACCAACAGATACTCGTCTTCGAACACAATGTTGAGCGGGATATTTTCAGGCACCACATCGGTATCGCGTGGAGGTTCGGGAAACGAAACGGTAATTATATCGGTGGGATGAACCTTGTAGTTGGGTTTAATAGGTTTGTCATTCACTTTTACGAACCCATCGTGAATACCATTTTGAATTTTAGTGCGCGTTACATTGGGCAGTCGGGCCATCAAAAACTTATCGATGCGCACCAGCCCTTGTTTGGCATCCGCAACAATCCGGTGATGTTCGAAGAGTCCTTCCTCATCGTCTTCAATCAATTCTATTTCTTCACTCACTTCTTTTTCTTTTTTTGATTAAAGAGATACTGATTTTGAATGGCGGCCTCATTTAGAATGGTTCGCAACTCTTCTTCGCGCCCTTCCAGTTCAGCCAGGCTATGGAATCGGATGGTGCCAGCATTTTTTTGTCCCTTTTTTTCCACCAGTTTGTGATCGCGACTCAAACTGGCGCCCTGTGTAAGCCCGAGATCAACTCCATCGGCTGTAGGTTTGAGCTGACATAACGGACCATAGAAATAGAAACAGGGGACTTTATAATTAATTTTCTCTGTGGTATGAGGCCCAAGGTCTAAGATCCAATTCCGCAGTACAGACATTACCTGTTTTTGTGTGGGGCGCTGTTCTGCAATAAATTCCTGAACTGAGTTCATGCAGCCAAAGGTACTACTTTGTCATGGTTAAGATGAGGGATTGAGACGGTTTCGCATACAAATTTTGGCATAAACAATCCGAACCATGGGAGTCTTTGGTACCTTGCTGGTGCTAAACTAAATAACGATGAAAAAGATTTTCATATTTCTGATCTTGTTTGCCTGCAGCGAAAAAAAGAATGAAAATGTTTTGTCTCCGCAGGATTTTGATGCCAAATACAAGGCAACTGAAAACGCAATTCTATTAGATGTGCGAACGGTGGAAGAAGTTAATGCCGGTGCACTAGCAGGAGCAATTAACATTGTTTATGATAACGACTTTGCGGATAAATTGGGAAATCTGGAACACAAGCCAATTTTCGTTTATTGTGGTTCAGGCATTCGTAGCGCAAAGGCATCGGCCATTTTGAAAGAGAAAGGCTATGAGGTTTATGATATGGATGGAGGCCTCAGGGCCTGGAAAGCAAGCGGGTTACCAGTTCAATAGGTGATGTGAAGCAAAACAATTTAAGAACGTGTCAGCCTCCCCGATGAATCGGGGTCGGAGGCTATTTTGATTAGTCAGACAGTTTTCCCTGCCTGTGCTTCCGCTTCGGCAGACAGGGAGAGCCTCAAACTGACAGCGGATATAGTTTTGCGTAACGTAACATCACATCAATAAGTAATTACTAAATTTCCTCGGCAGAACAAGTATCCAGTACTTGTTCTCAGGGCTTGCTAAGTTTAGGACACCTCCATAATTCTTTTGATATTGCGCGCTTATTGAAAAGCATATGAGATATTGTTTTTTGATTTTGCTATTATCCATTGACTGCACAAGTAGTACTGATACGTCTGATATATTTCTAAAGGGAGAAGGTCAAGGCTCAGTTGGTAAAAAACTTGCAGAGGCCTCCGGACTTGTGGCAAGCGTTGTGAACCCGGGATATTATTGGTCGCACAATGATGGAGAAAATTCAGCAGAAGTATTTTTGATCAACGATAAGGCAAAAATTGTGATGACTTGCAAACTTCTTAATGTGGCTAATCGCGATTGGGAAGACATTACTGTTGGACCAGGACCTCAAGAGGGAAAGAGTTATTTATATGTTGGTGAAATTGGCGATAACCTATCACAATATCCATATAAAATGATCTATCGGTTTGAAGAGCCCCTCTTAACTGGAGGTGATCAGGTTATAGATACATTTGATACACTGGTTTTTCAACTGAGTGATGGAGTTCGCGATACAGAAGCGATGATGATTGATCCGATTACAAACGATGTTTTTATAATTTCCAAGCGCGAAGATTCAGTGCGGTTGTATAAGATCTATGCTCCAACGAAGCTGAGGGATACACTGCAAGCGGAGTTTAAAACGAAACTCCCTTTTAGTAAAATTGTAGCAGCCAGTATTTCACCGGATGGAACAGAGGTGTTGATGAAGAACTATGATCATCTTTATTATTGGAAGAGATCTGACAAAGAATCTATTCCGGAATTATTGCAAAGCAAACCTATTGAACTGAACTACCTGCAGGAAGCCCAAGGCGAAGCGATTGCCTGGAACCTGGATGCGACCGGCTTTTATACGCTTAGCGAAACGGTTAAGAATTATAAGGGCAACTTAATTTATTACAGGCGGAAATAGTAGACTATGATTGCCGGGTAATCAGGTTTTGGGTAAACTCAATAAGCTGTTGTTTTTGAGGAGAATCTTTTAACCGATCAAGATTCTGAAACCCTTTGCTAAAGTACTCCTCAATTTTTCTTTCAGTCAATTGAGCAATTCCCAGGTTGGTGTATAAAGCAGTAACAGCCTTCACCTTTTTTTGCTTGTTGAATTTTCTTGCATTAAGCCATAGTTCCAGTTCCTGTTTGTCTTTTCCTCTTGCTTTTTCTTTTGCCTTGATTAATAAGTAAGTCTTCTTGTTGGCCAGAATATCTCCGCCAACTTGCTTGCCGAATTTGTTTTTATCCGCATATACATCAAGCAAATCATCCTTCAACTGAAATCCAATGCCAATGTTTGTTCCAAACTCTTTTAGTGCCTGCCTTTCTTCAGGATTTGCATTTCCTAACAAGGCCCCTAATTCCAAACTGAATCCTAACAACACCGCGGTTTTCAAACGGATCATTTCGATGTATTGGGCCTCAGTTACTTTGGATTTTGTTTCAAACTCCATATCCCACTGCTGACCTTCGCATACTTCGGCTGCGCATTGGTTAAAGATTCGCAGAACTTCTTTCAAAACATCACCGTCCAGATCTAAAAACTGATTATATACTTTTACGAGCATCACATCTCCCGAAAGGATGGCGGTATTCACATTCCATTTTTTATGTACGGTGGCTTTGCCTCTTCGCAGGGGAGCATTGTCCATAATGTCGTCATGCAAAAGTGTGAAGTTGTGAAACGCTTCAATGGTAGTGGCGTACTTAACAATTTTCTCAGGATCGTTTTTATATAGTGAATAAGAAATGAGTGCCAATAGAGGCCGTAGCCGCTTGCCTCCCAACGACATGATGTAGCGAATGGGCTCGTAAAGGGATTTCGGTTGGGAACCAAAGGCTTGTTTTTTAATTTCTTGCTCAATCAGCTTAAGTAGAGCGGGGATCGGAAAACTCATCTGGGTCACCAGTTATTCAAAGGTCAAATCTATCAATCTCCTATCGATATCGGTTTTCTTGATCCGGACTTTTACTTTGTCCCCTAGCCGGTAGATCTTTTTTCTTCTACGACCAATAACCCGATAATTTTTTTCATCAAACTCGTAAAAATCGTCTTTCATGTCAGCCATGCGCGACATTCCCTCACATTTTGTTTCCACGATTTCAACAAAGATTCCAAAATCAGTAACACCGGTAATAATGCCGTCATATACTTTGTTTTCGGCAAGGCTCATGAACTCTACCTGCTTGTACTTGATGGAGGCACGTTCGGCATCAGCTGCTCGTTTTTCACGTTCAGAAGAGTGCACGCATTTGTCTTCAAATTCTTTTTTGCTTACCGACTTTCCACCATCCAGGTAGTGTTGCAAAAGTCGGTGCACCATCATGTCAGGATATCTGCGAATGGGTGATGTAAAGTGTGTATAATGATCAAACGCCAATCCAAAATGTCCTTTGGCATCGGTGGTATATTTGGCTTTCGCCATTGCGCGCACGGCCAGTGACTGTAACACGTTTTGCTCAGGCTTGCCTTCAATCTCTTCCATCAGGTTATTTAACGATCGCGAGATGGAGGAAGACTCAATCTGCAGGTTATGACCAAACTGTTTCGCGAAGCGGGCAAAGTCTTCCACTTTTTCCTGGTTGGGTAAATCATGGGTGCGGTAGACAAAGGTATTCTTGTCTTCACCTTTTTTCATTTTGAAGATAAATGTGGCCACGGCCCTGTTAGCCAAGAGCATAAACTCCTCAATAAGTTTATGAGCATCCTTTCGCACTTTGGGAATCACGGCCAACGGTTTCCCTTTTTCGTCAAGCTTGAATTTTACTTCTGTAGATTCAAAATTAACAGCCCCTTTTTTAAAACGCTCTTTGCGGAGTACATGATGAAGTTCGTTGAGAATTTTTATTTCTGCCGCAAACTTCCCTTCTCCACTTTCAATTACTTCCTGCGCCTGCTCATACGTAAAGCGATGATCAGAGTGAATGACCGTTCGGCCAAACCATTCTTTATACACTTTCGCTTTATCATCCATTTCGAAAACTGCCGCAAATGTGAGCTTGTCTTCATTGGGACGAAGGGAGCATAGCGCATTGGACAAGCGTTCTGGTAACATGGGCACCGTTCGGTCAACAAGATAAACGGAAGTAGCCCGATCAAAGGCATCTCCATCAAGCACATTGCCTGGCGTTACATAGTGGGTTACATCGGCAATATGAACTCCAATTTCATAATGTCCATTTTCAAGTTTTCTGTAGGAGATGGCATCATCAAAATCTTTAGCGTCTTCCGGATCAATCGTAAAGGTGAGTACATCTCTAAAGTTCCAGCGTTTTTTTATTTCATCCTTCGTTATGTCCTCACTTATTTTTTCGGATTCTTTGAGTACCTCTTCCGGGAAGCGGAAAGGCAGATCAAACTCAGCCATGATAGAGTGAATTTCAGCTTCGTTCTCCCCGGTTTTTCCTAAAATCTCAATTACTTTTCCTTCCGGACTCTTATCGCGGTCGGCCCACTTGGTTACTTCGAAGAGTACTTTATCATTAGCGGTTGCGCCTCCCAGGTTTTCGGGATAGATGAAAAAATCCTGGTAGATTTTTTTAAAGTCGGGCACCACAAACCCAAAATTCCGGGAGAGTTCTATTCTACCTACAAATCGGTTTCTTCCACGTTTGACAACAGCGGTAACTTTCCCTTCCGGGTTCTCACCTGTTTTTCTATTCGTCATCGCGACTTCAACGGTATCGCCATGTATGGCAGAGCCCAGGTCTTGCGAGCGGACATAGATGTCTTTCTTACCCTCTTCACCGGTAACGATGTAAGCAAAGCGAGGGTTGACATGATCAACAATGCCAGTTACCACTTTGGAGGAACGAGTACTTTTATACTGGCCTGAGCTGAGTTGTTCTACTTTGCCTTCTTCTTCGAGAGCTTCTAGCAATTTATATAAGTCCTCAATCAGAGATTTTTTCTTCAATCCCAGTTTCTTTACCAGTTGTTGTGGGCTGTAGGATTTACCAGCCATTTCTTCCAGCAGCAACATGAGCGTAGAGTACATTCCGCCTTGCTCTTTTTTATTGCGCTTCTCTTTTTTTTCTTTGAATTTCTCTTTGCTCATAAGCATTCTAAATTTTCCGCTTTTTAGGATCTTTTCTGTTATCCCAACAAGCCAGTATTGTTATTATGGTGTTGTCTATTCTGTAAAACAAGCTATTGTGCTTTGATAACACGCAACGGTAGATTTGTGGAGCTACCATAGAGTAAATTTTTGGATTTGTGGAAATCAGAAGAAGGACTTCTTCTGATCTTTGGATGAACTGTCTAATTTCCTTTTGGCTCCAGTTCTGTATTAAGTATTCAATTATTTGATTGTATGATTCTCTTGCAGCGACCGTCCAAAGAATTTGATAGGGCATTACTGATCCTTTAAAAACCTCCTTTTAATATCGGCCATCACCTCTTCATTCGCATGTACCTTGCCTTCTTTGATTTGTTTTAAGGACTCCTCAATTGTTTGTTTGACCGAGTCAGGTAGTGTAGCCCAGAAATCAGATGAATCATCGTATATTCCCAATAGATCCTTTACTTCTTCAAGAATAGAATCATCGTTTGTTTGAATAATTTTTTCTACGATCCTATACTTTTCCTTCACGTTCATACTGCAAATTTAGTACTAAATATTGATAAGCGTATTATGTATTGGTTATGGATGTTTCCGTAATCAAATCCATCCCCTTCATCTTCAAATACAATTGTGCAATTGCGATCACATCGCCCACGCAGTATTCAGCGATTTTCTTCAGGTCGCCTTCCTGATAGTACACCTTACTAACCATGGAACCATCCATGACCCCTTTACTTGTAGGAATGTTAAAAATAGCTGCAAGCAGATCCAACGAAGTGTAATGTTTATAATCTCCAAACTTCCACATTTCCATGGTATCCAGATGTCCAACTTCCCACGGCTTCTTACCTGCCACATTTAAAACAGAAGGTACTGGAATTCCATTCACCAACGATCTTCTGCACAGGTATGGAAAATCAAATTCCTTTCCATTGTGTGCACATAACCTGACACCCGGACCCATTTTTTCGAGAGCAGTTCTGAAATCATTGAGTAGTCTTTTTTCATCGTGATCAGCAAAATATTTGGTTCGCAATCCGAGCACTCCATTCTCTTCGGTGTATTTGCCAATAGCAATCACGATAACTTTTCCAAACTCCGCATAGATGCCCGCCCTTTCATGAAATAAATCCTCATCCGTCTGATTTTCCTCGCGTTTGAAGAAGTTCGCTTTACGGGCCCATTGGGTTTTGAGGCGTTCGCTCAACTTTCCATAATGATCCACACAACTAACGGTCTCTATATCCAGAAAGAGGATGTCTTTGAGGTCTGCATTCATAAGAGAAAATGATTGGCCTTTATAAAAATACACATTAGATCGAAAAGCAAAAAGCGGTATAATAATTGTTTAGTTGCGAGAATGAGATGGATGTTAATTATGTTTACTTGCTACCGTCTAATCTCCCTTCCATCCGTGGTCATTACATTAGTAACTTCGGGGTTTCTTTATCAAGCTGGTACTCCTCTTTACCTTGTGCAAGCCATCTGGACAAAAGTAATTACAACAGGATTGCTTTTGGTGTTTGTGCATTTTTTCCGTTCAAATCACTTTTATTTTTTTAACAATCTGGGGCAAACAAGAGGATCAATTTATTTGAATTTAATAATTCCGGACTTCTTGATTTCTGTAGCATCATTTTCACTGGTATTACTTATATGAACACTCTAGAGTTTGATAGTCTATATCTTGAATTCGGAATGCAACGCATTCTATCCAGCATTCATATGAAGTGCACAACCGGGCAGATCGTTGGATTGCTTGGTAGAAATGGCTCCGGTAAGTCATGTCTAATGCAAACTGTATTTGGCACCATGATAGTAGAAAGTAAATCGATCCGTTACAATGGCACTCCGCTAACGGGGAGTTATCTATCGAAGAAAATCATTGCCTATTTACCACAATCTGATTTACTACCCACCTTTGTTACCTTTAAGGAAGCATTGAAGCTTTATGATATTGATGAAGGGAAAATTTTGACTCCCTTTCCGGAAATCGCTGATTGCTTAAAGCGAACAGGAGCAGAAGTTTCAGGTGGGCAGCGAAGATTGTTTGAAGTTTTGATCGTTTTAAATGCGAATCATCCATTTTGTATTTTGGATGAACCTTTTTCAGGATTGATGCCTATACACATTGAGAAATTGAAAGAACTTTTTATCCTCAAGCAACAAAACAAAGGAATTATAATCACTGATCACCTGCACCGACATATTCGTGAGATCGCAGATGAACTTTATGTGCTGACTAACGGAACTTCCTATAAGATCAAGTCAGAAGAGCAATTATTGCAACTTGGATATCTGAATGAACTATGAATGGAGGACTCCTTCCATTTCCAACTCTTTAATAAAGGTCAGATTTGCTTCGCAAATAGTATCAGGCACGAAAACATACTTGCGATCATAAATCTTGTTTCCAATATAGTAGCTCACCCAGTACTCATTGTTGAGGTGAAATAAATTTGAATCGATTGGCTCCACCAGTGCCGTGCTGTTCGGTGGCACAGTCTCTAAAAAATGACGTAAGGTAGAGGTGCGTTGTTGTTCACCTTCCTTTTCTCCATACCCCTTGCTTGCAACCAATGTATTTTCAAGTGGGAATGGATTATTGTTGATTAAATGCACTCGCCAATCCTCCTGATTCAGAAGATTTTTTTCTCTTACTACGGCAATCGTTACGTTCTTTACTTCCGGGATTTCAATGTCTTTCTTCATCTTACTTCGCAAAATTTTCTCTCATTACTTTTTCGGCCGGCTTACCCTGAGGTGTAAAATCTGCTTCACCTGCTCGCCTCGGGCCATGTGGATACCATTTCCAAAAATAAACACCCGTCAGCCAGTTTTTATTCCATGCAGACTGAAAAAATGCCTGATAACAAAGTGCCTGTGCTTCCTCGGAAACCGGAACATCTTTCATATTCCGCGGCCAGCTCCACGGTTCAATGGCGGCATGAGCATCATTCCGATAGCCGATCTCGGTAAACATTACGGGCTTATTGTATTTTTTGTGAACCTTTTCGATGGAAGCCATCGGCTCTTTCCAATTCTGAATTAATTCCCCGAGGGTTGCATCCTTTTTGTTGGCCAGCGAGAAATAGGCTTGCACGCCAATGTAATCCAGGGCATCCCAAAATTTTATATGTTCATACTCTTCATGAAAGTTGGCTCCATAAATCAATTGGCCTGAATATACTGAGCGGATTTTTGAAATTAGAGAACGCCATTCCTTTTCCCGGGTAGTTGTTTTTTGTAGCTCAGTGCCGATGCAGAAAATTTCAATCTTATTTTTCTCTGCCAACTCGGCATAATGAATGATGAACTTCTCATAGTTACCAAACCAATGCTGCCAGGCCGTATCGCTTTTCATTACAATATCTCCGGGCCAGCCATTTCTTACCCAAAGATGAGGCTTAAGTAGTGTTTTAATACCTGCCTTAAGGGCAAGTTGTGTTGTTTTTGAAATGCCTTCATCCGACTCGCCCCACCAGATTCTGTCTGAAGTAAAGCTGGTATTGATTGTTGAGGTGGTAGCATGGCGCTGCCAGCCAAATGGGGTTTGAGAAATCCAGTTTACATGATTCTTTATAAGCGCATCAATTTCTTTTTCGGTCACAACTTCGCGTCCGCCTACCCAACAAACACCTTTATGTTTTATCGAACCCGGTATGGGTTGAGATTCTGCTGGCTGGCATGACTGAAGAATGAACCCAACAACAATGGAAATGCAATAGTATGTGATTCTGTGAAAGATCATCAATCTCAATTCAGAGACTAATTTATGATTTCCATTTCAAAAAGACCGGACAATTTATTTTTAAGAATCGATTTCACCTGTTCCATATCTTGTTGTTTGCCCAATTCTTTTTCCAGGGAGGTTACTGCTTTGTCATCAATGCCGCAGGGAACAATGTAGTTGAAATAATTCAGGTCAGTATTTACATTAAAGGCTAATCCATGCAATGTTACCCACCGACTGGTTTTAACCCCCAGCGCACAAATTTTTCGGGACCTCTTCACATCCTCAAACTCAATCCATACTCCCGTAAGGCCCTTGATACGACCGGCATTTATGCTGAACTCCGCGAGGGTTTGAATAACAGACTCCTCCAAGAGTCGCATGTACTTATGGATGTCTGTAAAAAAATTCTCCATATCAATAATGGGATACATGACTATCTGTCCTGGTCCATGATAGGTGATATCGCCACCGCGATTGATATGATAGTAGGTAGCTTCAATAGTAAGAAGTTCTTCTTTCTTTACCAGCAGATTTTTTTCGTCACCACTTTTACCGAGTGTGAATACGTGAGGATGTTCGCAAAAAAGTAAATAGTTATTCGTTGATAGTTGTTCGTTGGGAGCGAGAGCGCGGTTTTGAGTCTTTACGTCCAGTATAGACTGAAATAAATTTGTTTGATAATCCCAGGCTTGCTGATAATCCATCAGGCCAAGATCAAGAAATTTGGTTTTTTTATTTAAGTGCGTGTTCACTTAAGTCTGGATAACTCTTCCTTAAGAAGATCAATGGCCTCTACAGGTGCAGCTTCTACGCCATTTTCTTTGGCAAGGAAATAGGAAATCCAATCGGTGAGATGAATCAGATAATAATATTGTTCAAGCAACGAGGCTCCTTCAGCCACAATGTCAATAATCGGATTTGAACGCTTTTCAAAAATTGGCCGGCAGATTTCCATACGCTTTTCTACACGCTCATGGTCATGATCGGAGTAGAGATAAATTACCTGGGCATGTTGCAAAACACCTTCCGGAAATTGCCAGCCAACAATTTCGTTGTGATTCATTTCCGGGAAAGTGTTGATGTGGGCCAGTTGCTTGGCGTTCTCATTTATCTGATTCTGAAAACGTGTGGCCATTGCCTTCAGGCGCTCATCGCAATAAATGATGGGGAGTTTGCCTTTTAGTTTTTTAGCAATCAGTTCAGCCTCTGATTGAATGGCTTTTTCGCCCCGGTTCAGGTATTCAATTGCGTTTTCAGTTTCTTTAATGAATGCAGCGCCAATAAGATTAGTATGATACAGCGCGTAAAGCAAGGATACCATCATGTACCCCAGATTGCCGCGTGGGCTTTTCGAACCACCCGGAATTTGAATCCAGAACAGATTATACTCTTTTGCTAGTTCTAGCATTTTGCCGCCTGAAGTAATACAGATAATGTGTGCTCGCTTCAACATAGCTTTATTGATAGCAGCAAGAGTCTCTTCAGTATCGCCACTATATGAACAGGCTACAAAAAGTGTATGCGGACTAACAAACTGGGGAATATTATATCCTTTGCAAACCGTAATGGGAATGGGCACACGGCCAAAGGTTAAAGACTCCACCAGGTTGGCACCAATGCCAGATCCACCCATACCGGTTATTAGAATATTACGGATATCGCTACCGGGCCGTACCAAATCTACCGATTGCCCGATTTTCAAGGCGCTGGCCAATTGCAAAGTAAAGTCTTCAATTAGTTTCTTCATTCCGGGTGTGATAAATTCGTTCAAAGGTAGAACATTCTTATGAGCGATAAAATCAAAAAGGGGAAGGAGGCGGAAGACATGGCTGCAAATTTTTTAGTGCAACAAGGATATCAGATTGTAGAGCGCAATTACCGATACAGGCGGTCAGAGATTGACTTGATTGTCAGGAAAGACAACTGGTTAATTTTTGTGGAAGTAAAGATGAGGTCTTCCAATGCGTTTGGGTATCCCGAAGAGTTTGTGGATTATAAAAAGGCAAAGAATATCGTTTATGGCGCTGAGCAATACACATTTGAAAATGACTACAATGGAAACGTGCGTTATGATGTTGTTGCCATCAGCATGCAAAGCGGACTGCCAGACATCAGGCACTTTGAGGATGCGTTTTATTGAAGCTAGATACTTGATCCTGGTGTCTAGATACTAGCATCAAGAGACAAGTATCCAATTTTATTTGGAATAAATCTCTTTCCCCTTTTCGTCCCACTCTTTGCGCACATATGGGCGAACATCTTTTTCGAAAGGCTCCTTAGGGTAGGTGATAATTTTCTTCCGTTTTCCGTTGGAGTAATTTTCGACCCAGTCGTTTACGCGTTCACCCCAATGGTACTCACCCTGCACAGCAATCTGTCCGTTTTCATGAAAGTAATAGTAGTAGCCTTCCTTCTCACCATATTCTATAGGAGTGATTTCTTTGAGCTTTTTGCGTTCGTTTGGATCGTAATAAGTCACCAGCGATTCCTTAGGCCAGCCCTTATAGTATTTCTCTTTGTCCTCCACCAGATTTTGTCGGTCGTAACGCATCCAACGACCGTGGCGAGAACCTTTATAAAAGATTCCTTCTTCAATCAGGGCATCTCCCACCATTCTTTTATAGGGGCCATGGGCCAATACACCTTTCTTAACATCAAAAGCGCCAAGACTGGTTTTGCGTAATTCTTTGCGTGTAAAATCATACCAATAGACATCGCGCGCAAAGCCACTAGGTTTATCGGGCTTTTTCAGAACGTAGAATAATTCAATGGTCGTTTTATCACCGTACCCTTTGCGGGTAAAGGCTTTCTTTGTTTTAATTCCGTAGTAAACTTTTTTCTTGGGCTTTTTCTTTTTGGTGACGATTGGTTCGTCATTCTGATCTAACTCAAGAAGAGTAAAGGGCTTATCTGTATCAAAGGTAAACTGTCCTTCCTGCACGTTGGCTTTTTGCTGCGCCCAGGCTGTGCTGCAAATAAGTAAGGCTATAAATAAAAAACTTCGTTTCATCGGAATGATAAAACGAAGTTAAGGAAATTTTATTTTAAAGGTTGACAGCTATTTAACTGCCTTCTGCCACCTGCTACTGCCTACTTATAATTTACCCTACCAACTCAACACTCCTTTTAACAAACGCTGTTAAATCTGCACCTGTAAGCATATTCTGTGAAAGCAAGGCCAGGTCGTACACTTGCTTGGCAAGTTTGTTTTTTTGTTCTTCTGTTTCTGCCTTTAATATTTTTTGTACTAACGCATGATTGCCATTGATGGCTACATTATAACTGTCGGGCATCGCACCCATAAAGCCAAACCCACCACCACCGCCTGTGCGCGCCATGTCTTTCATTCTGCGCATCCATTCACTCATGGTAATGGTTACGGGCAGATCATCCGGAGAAAGAGATTCGATTGCAACCGTCATGCTTTTGTTGTTGATGGCACTTTCAAAAATCTGCTTTACAGATTCTTCCTCTTCTTTACTCAGAATGCTGGCTGCTTTTTCATCTTTCGCGATCAGTTTATCAATTGTGTCACTATCCACACGTCTTAACTGGGTCTTCTCAAGCTTTTGTTCTAAATGATTGATGAAGTGACTATCGAGAACGCCATCCAGCACCAGCACATCATAGGCCCGGTTCCTGGCAATTTCAACAAACGAATGTTGCTTGCCGGCATCGCTGGTATAAAGGTAGACCACGTTCTTATCCTTATCGGTTTGGTTTGGCTTAACCTTTTCTTCATACTCTTTTAAAGTAAAGTACTTGCCTTCAGTATTTTTCAACAGTGCAAACTCCTTCGCTTTTTCTGAAAACTTTTCATCACTGATGATGCCATATTTAACAAATACACTTATGTCGTCCCACTTTTTCTCAAACTCCGTACGGTCTTTAATGAACATATCCACCAGTTTGTCGGCCACCTTTTTGGTAATGTGGGCGCTGATTTTCTTTACACTGGCATCGCTCTGCAAATAGCTACGTGAAACGTTGAGTGGAATATCTGGTGAATCCAACACGCCATGAAGCAGCATCAGGAAGTCTGGCACTACATCTTTCACCTCATCCGTAATAAACACCTGGCGTGAGTACAACTGAATTTTATTCCGCTGCATCTCAAAGTCATTTTTAATCTTGGGGAAGTACAGAACTCCCGTAAGGTTGAATGGGTAATCAACATTCAGATGAATCCAGAAAAGAGGATCTTCGGTGAAGGGATACAGTTCTTTATAGAATGATAGATAATCTTCGTCTTTTAATTCCAGTGGAGCTTTGGTCCAGATTGGAGACGTATTGTTGATGATCCGATCAGAGGTTACCGTTTTATATTTTGGCTTATTGTCTTTATCTACACCATCTTCTTCGCTATCCTCTTTCGTACCGAACTTGATTTCTACTGGTAGAAACTTGCAGTACTTCTCCAGAATTCCCTTTAAACGAAACTCATCTAAAAACTCTTCTGAGTCGGCATTGATATGAAGGATTACATAGGTGCCGCGGGTTTCTTTATCAGCATCAGTTAATTCAAACTCAGTGGAGCCATCGCATTCCCAGTGGGCAGCATCTGTTCCTTCTTTATAAGATTTTGAAATCACCTCTACTTTGTCGGCCACCATAAAGGCAGAGTAGAAGCCAAGACCAAATTTTCCAATGATGTCTTTAGCGTCAGCCTTGTCTTTAAATTTTTCTACAAATTCCGTAGCACCTGAAAAAGCAATCTGGTTGATATACTTTTTGATCTCCTCGGCTGTCATGCCCAGGCCTTTATCACTTACGGTGATTGTCTTTTTACTTTTGTCAAAACTCACCTCAATTTTCAGGTCTCCCAGTTCACCGCCAAACTCACCCATGGAGGCCAGCTTTTTCAATTTCTGAGTAGCGTCTACTGCATTGCTTACCAGTTCGCGCAAAAAGATTTCGTGATCGGAGTACAGGAATTTTTTAATGATAGGGAAGATGTTCTCGGTATGGATGGATATTGATCCTTTTTCAGCTACAGTCGCCATAATTTTTGTCAGATTTAAAAAATATTTTCAGATGCCCGTTAGGCTTCAAATGATGAGCCAATCCCGCCAAGGTGACAGGATGACAGAGCAAAACAGGATATTGGTTTGAATTACGCCCGTGGGGAAGAGTTAATCCCCCGCCAAGGCTGATGTACTCTGCTGGGCAGTTTCGATTTCTTCACCATCCTTATTTAAAAACTTAAACTCGGTAATGGCCAATGAAGAATCTTTAACCATCGTAATCCACTTTTTGTATTTGAAGAAAAACTTAACCCGCTTGGAGATAATGCCCTTCGTATAGTAGGCAAACAAAAATGGGTGAAGAGCCAGCACCATATCGCGTTCGTTTTGTTTTACAAAAAGATGTTCAATGTGTTGTTCGATCTGGTCTGTTATTAAAATAGAAGCAGTAATTTTTCCAGTACCATTACACGTAGGGCAAAGTTCTTTGGTTGTAATGTTCATCTGGGGCCGAACACGCTCACGCGTAATCTGCATCAGACCAAACTTCGAAAGCGGAAGCACCGTGTGTTTTGCACGATCCAGTTCCATCTCTTCCTTCATGGTGTTGAAGATGACCTTCTTGTTTTCGGCACTGCGCATGTCAATGAAGTCGACCACAATTATGCCTCCCATATCGCGCAAGCGAAGCTGACGTGCTACTTCTTTGGCAGCTTCTATATTTACCGACATGGCGGTCGTTTCCTGATTCTCCTCCCGGTTGGATTTATTGCCGCTATTTACATCGATTACATGCAGGGCCTCGGTGTGTTCTATGATCAGATAACCACCTCCGCGCAAGCTTACGGTTTGGCCAAAAGCAGACTTGATTTGCTTCTCAATGCCGTAGTGTTCAAAGATCTTGGCTTTACCGCTGTACAGTTTAGCGATTTTCTCCTTCTCTGGCGCGATATTGCTGATATAGCTTCTGACTTCATCAAAAATCTTTTTGTCATCAACGTGAACGTTATCAAACGATTCGTTGAGAACATCCCGCAATACGGAAGAGGTTTTGCTTAGTTCTCCGATAATTTTATCGCGTGGGTTGCCTTCCACCATCCGGGCAATGCCGTCTTCCCAGGTTTTTACGAGGCTGCGTAAGTCTTTATCAAGCTCAGCTACTTCTTTGCCTTCCGCTACTGTGCGGATAATAACCCCAAAATTTTCAGGCTTAATAGACTGAATTAAACGCTGAAGTCGCTTGCGTTCATCACTGCTGGAAATGCGCTTGGAAACATTCACGCCAGAACCAAATGGTACTAATACCAGGTAGCGTCCAGCTATGGATAACTCGCACGAAAGTCGCGGGCCTTTGGTGGAAATGGGTTCTTTTACCACCTGCACCGGTAATAACTGGTTTCGCGAAAGTTGCTGGGCTATTTTCCCATGCTTGTCAATCTCTTTCTCGAGTTGGAATTTATCCAGTTTGCCTCCGGTGATCTTCTTGGAGCGAACAAGCTTGGCGAATTTTTGTAATGAACCGAACTGCGGGCCGAGATCCAGGTAATGAAGGAAAGCATCCTTTTCGTACCCGATGTCTATAAAAGCTGCGTTCAGCCCCTGTACTACCTTTTTAACGGTACCCAGGTAAATATCACCTACTGCAAACTTGCCGCCTCCCAAATCTTCATGGAATTCGACAAGTTGTTTGTCTCTAAGAAGCGCTATGCGACATCCGTCCTGAGTAGCACTAATAATAAGTTCGTTACTCAAAACTTTAAAATTTACCTCACCTCAGCCCTCTCCACAAGAGAGGGAGAAAATGAGTTGATGTTAAATTACTTCTTCTTATGTCTATTCTTTCTCAAACGCTTCTTGCGTTTGTGAGTAGCCATCTTATGCTTTTTTCTTTTCTTACCACTTGGCATAATGCTTTGGTTTTGTCCCTCGCCTAAGGCGAGAGAGGGTTTAACAAAAAATCTATTCTAAATCTTTCAGATACGAATCTGCCGTTGCTTGGACGGCCGGGTCCTTATCCAACTTTTTTACTAACTCAAATTGCTGGCGCGCCTTCTCCTTGTTCCCTTTATTCATGTAGGCAACCCCTAACAATAACTGGCCTTGGGTATGGTTAGGGTTAATGGCTTTCAATTTTTCGAGATGCTCTACCGCCCGATCATATTGTCCTGATTGAATCGAAAGCATGCCCATATTATATAAGGCAAATTCGTTTTTCGGATCTTCGGCCAACACTTCGCGCATCATGGTGATGCCCTGCATCGGAGCCTTTGAACTCAGATAGGTCATGGCCATTTTGGTTTTCACCTCCAGGTTTTTGGGATTGGCCTCAAGAACCTTACCCAGCCATTCGCGTGTCTTTTCGGCAAGTTGTTCCTGTTTGGCTGGCTCCATAGAAAAGGAGTAGGCCTCGTAGAAACTGTTACCAGCTTTTAAATAACTCTCTGTTGTGTTAAAGAACGTTGCTGCTTTCTCTGCGAACCATGCTGCACTATCAAACTTACCTGCCTGAGTGTACAGGGTTCTTAAAGAGTCGGCAAAGATAGCATTTTTTTGATTCGCGGTGCCCTCTTCGTACCCGGCCTTTACCGACCGGATGGCCGCTGAAAGCGTGGCCGGAACCTCAGTATGACCCCCTGGGGTATTGGTGGTGGCAGCATCTTCCTTCAACTGACTTTCATTTTCTACCACCGATTTTGGCAGTAGAAAGATGAGCCATATTAAAGCGGCTGCAACAAGTACTAAAATGATCCGGGTTTTTAACATGAACGAATGGTTGTTGTTCGCATTAGTTGTTCGTAAAAAGCATCGAACAATCAACCGCTAACAACGATCAACCAAATTACTTTTCAGCTAACTGCTTTACCTTATCGCTGTTCTTTATCTTGTTGATGAAAATCTTAGCCGGTTTAAAGCTGGGAATGAAATGCTCATCAATAATGATGGCTGTGTTGCGGGAGATGTTGCGGGCGATTTTTTTCTTTCTCTTCTTATTGATAAAGCTGCCAAATCCGCGCACGTAAATGTTATGACCGCTGGCCATGTTTGATTTTACGATGTTGAAAAAAGCCTCTACGGATGCTGAGACATCGGCCTTGTCGATCCCGGTTTTTTCTGCGATTTGGTTGATTACGTCTGCTTTGGTCACGGTAGTATAAGTTTATAAGTACTAAAAATTCAGGGCTGCAAATTTAAACGCAGTTTGCTCAAACACAAAATGAATTTACTGATTATCATACAGATGCGATCATAGTTACGACTAAAAATCAAAACACACCAATAGATTGAGGCGTTTTTTAAGACATTCGCGCGGGAGTTGCTCAAAAATGGATAAAAAACTTTTTTCAAAAAAAATAATTTCGTGGTACGAAGAAAACAAACGAGCCCTTCCCTGGCGCGAAAGCCGCGATCCCTATAAAATCTGGCTTTCGGAAATTATTCTGCAACAAACCCGCATTGCTCAAGGCTTACCTTATTATTTAAAGTTTGTTGAGAATTTTCCGGACGTAAAATCATTGGCTCAAGCACCGCAAGACAAAGTCCTTCGCTTATGGCAGGGATTAGGCTATTACTCACGAGCCAGAAATCTCCATGCGTGTGCCAGGCAAATTGAAACGGAGTTAGGTGGACAATTTCCAACTTCCTTTCAGGAACTAAAAAAACTTCCGGGCATTGGAGACTATACAGCGGCAGCTATTGCTTCTATTGCTTTTCGCGAACCGGTGGCTGTGGTTGATGGAAATGTGTTTCGGGTATTGGCGCGTGTGTTTGGCATAGATAAAGACCTCGCCAGCAGCTCAGGCAAAGCATTTTTCTTTTCCAAAGCCAATTCGTTAATACCTGCTGATCGACCGGATGTTTTTAATCAGGCGGTAATGGAGTTTGGTGCACTGCATTGCACACCACAAAACCCTGCGTGCGACACCTGTACGTTTGCGAAAAGTTGTGTGGCTCGTTTACATGAGATGCAGTCGATGTTGCCCGTGAAGACTCCTAAACAAAAAGTAAGGAAGCGATATTTTTACTATATAGTAATCAACTATCGCGGCAAGTTGTTGATGCGAAAGCGCAACCCCGGAGATATCTGGAATGGGCTCTATGATTTTATGCTGATTGAAACCAAAAGACCTGTAAAGGCTGAGACGCTTTGGAAAGAAAATAGGATTTTGAAAGATATATCAATCACAAAAGCCAGTGGAATCTATAAACACATTCTTTCTCATCAGCAGTTAATTACCCGATTTATAGAAATAAACATTGCTTCGGCAGAAGCCATCAAGGCCTTGATGAAAAAAGAAGAATTGAAGTTTTATACGAAAAACCAAATTGAACATCTTCCCAAACCGATCCTGATTAACAGATTTTTGAAGGAATCTGGCTTTTTAGAGTAGCGCAGAAATTTTGATAATTTTGTAATTGAACTTAAGCCACAGCATTGAAATATGTCGGCCTGAGGTCTCCCTGTCTGCCGAAAAGGGAGTGCAGGCAGGGAAGGCTGTTTAATTAGTCTATCAGTTTTCGTCCCGATAGCTATCGGGATCAAACTGACATTCAGTTTAGTTTTATAAATAGTAACCTTTAGCAATCAAACAACTTAATATATGTCAGGCGTAAACAAAGTAATCTTAGTGGGCAACCTGGGTAAAGACCCCGAAGTAAGAAATCTGGAGAATGGAGCTACCGTTGCAAACATTACTATGGCTACCTCGGAAACATACAAAGACAAAACAACCGGGGAGAAAAAAGTAATAACCGAATGGCACAACGTTGTGCTATGGCGTGGCCTGGCCGACATTGCTGCCAAGTATCTGCACAAAGGCGATCAGGTTTATATTGAAGGTAAATTGCGCACCCGCAGTTGGGAGAAGGAAGGTGTAACCCGCTACACAACAGAAATTGTTGGTGATAACATGACCTTGTTGGGATCGCGTCCTGGTGCTGGTGGTGAACGTTCTACTTCTCCACAATATTCACAAAGCGGAGGCGAGGACAAGGGAGCTCCGGATAGTTCAACAGACGACCTTCCGTTCTGATGATTAAAAATAAATTGAAAGACTCGTGCCCAATGACTAGCAACCGATGTCTTTCGTGGGGCACACTTTTTTTCCTGATCACTATTTTGATTTCGGCCTGCACCAAGGATTATCAGCCCAAACCTAAAGGGTATAACCGACTAGTACTGCCCGCTGTGGAATACAGACTCTCGCCGGATTCGCTTCCCTATCAGTTTGAGTATTCAACCTCAGCACGTTTGTTGCGCGACTCTTCGTTGATCAGCGAAAAATATTGGATCGAGATTTATTATCCCACATTGAAAGCAAACATTCACATTACTTATAAAAGGTTAAATAATAAAGATGAGTTTTTGAAGGCCTTGCTTAATGATTCCTATAACCTTACGTCCAAGCAACAGATCAAAGCCTCGGCTATTGACGAATTGATAACAGTAACCCCCAGCGGTAAGACGGCCGTGATTGCAGAGATTGCCGGAGAGGTGCCAACACAGCTACAGTTTACTATGACGGACTCATCCAGAAATTTTTTGCGAGGTGCGCTTTACTTCAACACAGCCGTGCAAAACGATTCTTTGGCTCCAGCCATTGAGTTTATGAAAAAGGAAACCCTGCATTTTATCAATACTGTGCAGTGGAAGAATAATTAGGCCAAGTTAAATTGAAAATTTGAAGTTGAATTATCTTTGAACTGAGCCATATTACCGAATTAGCTAATTTGCGCATCTTCAAATTAATCCATTGGCTAATTTCTTCGACTCCTCCCTCGAATTTCTTAAAGGCGTTGGCCCACAACGCGCGGCCCTGCTGCAAAAGGAGCTGAAGCTTTTTACGTTTGGAGATCTCATTCAATACTTTCCGTTTCGTCATGAAGACCGCATACGATTTTATAAGGTCATTGAAGTAAATGATCTGATGCCCCACGTGCAGCTCAAAGGAAAAATTACAGACTTTGAAATTATCGGTGGCGGATTTAAGAAAAGACTGGTTGGCTATTTTGAAGATGACAGTGGCGGCCTGGAATTGGTGTGGTTTCAGGGCATTAATTGGGTAATACAAAAAATAAAACCCAACACGGAGTATGTAGTGTTTGGTAAGCCCAATCGTTTCGGAAACAAACTTTCCATTGCACATCCTGAAATAGAACTACTAGCTCCTGGTAACGAGAAAGATGGATTTTTACAACCGGTTTATAATGTCAGTGAAAAACTTAAGGCGCGTTACGTTGACAGTAAGTTTTTAGGAAAGTTGGTTAAAGAGGTTTTGAAAGGAGCGCAAAGTCATATTCGCGAAACGCTACCTCCAACGATTTTACAAAAGCAAAAATTAATTGAAAGAAAGGCAGCCTTAGTAGCCATCCACTTTCCGCAAAGTCATGAGCAACTCGCGGCAGCTCAAAGCCGGCTGAAGTTTGAAGAACTCTTTTACATTCAGTTGCGCCTTATCAAAATGAAATTGGTGCGGCAGGAAAAATTTAAAGGCCTGGTTTTTAATGATACGGCCATTCTCACTAGGTACTACAAAGAGCATCTTCCATTCGCGCTTACAGATGCCCAAAAGAGAGTGATTCGCGAAATCTATGCCGACATGAAAAGCGGGAAGCAGATGAACCGCTTGTTGCAAGGCGATGTGGGAAGCGGAAAAACTATTGTTGGTTTTATCTGCATGTTGTTGGTGGTGGGCAGTGGTGCCCAGGCCGCATTAATGGCGCCCACGGAAATTTTAGCCCAGCAACATTATAATAATCTGAAGAAGTATGCTGACCTGATGGGTATTTCCATCGCTTTGTTAACCGGATCAGTAAAGAAAAGTCTGCGCAAGCCTATTCACGCAGGATTAGAAGATAGTTCATTAAAAATACTCGTGGGCACCCATGCGTTGCTGGAAGAGGGTGTGCAGTTCAGCAAGTTAGGCTTGGCCATCATTGATGAACAGCATCGGTTTGGAGTAGCTCAACGCTCGAAGTTGTGGCAAAAGAATGTCAACGTGTATCCCCATGTGTTGGTGATGACGGCCACACCCATACCACGCACGTTGGCGATGACCTTGTATGGTGATTTGGAAATTTCCGTGATTGACGAATTGCCAAAAGGCAGAAAGCCTATTAAGACAACGCACCGCTATGATTCGCACCGGTTGCAGGTAAATGGATTTTTGCGTGCTCAGGTTGATGCCGGCCGGCAAGTGTATGTGGTCTACCCGCTCATCGAAGAATCAGAAAAACTCGATCTCAAACATCTGATGGATGGCTACGAAAGTATCAGTCGTGCTTTTCCTGATGTAGCCATAAGTATTGTGCATGGCCAGATGAAACCGGAAGCAAAAGATTTTGAAATGGCGCGCTTTGTAAAGGGTGAAACTAAAATTATGGTGGCCACTACGGTGATAGAAGTAGGCGTGGATGTGCCTAACGCCAGCGTAATGATGATTGAAAGCGCCCAGCGTTTTGGACTTTCGCAATTGCACCAGTTGCGAGGTCGGGTTGGTCGCGGAGCCGATCAGTCTTATTGCATTTTGATGACGGACTACAAACTTGGTACTGAATCGAAAACCCGCATTGAAACCATGGTGAAAACAAACAATGGATTTGAAATTGCCGAAACGGACTTGAAATTGCGCGGCCCCGGTGATTTGATGGGTACGCAACAAAGCGGGGCGTTGGATCTTCTCATTGCTGATTTAGGGAAGGATGGCGAAATTCTGAAGCAAGCGCGAGAACAGGCGCAACAAATACTTGAACAAGATCCGCAACTTGAAAAGCCTGAAAACAGAGCGATCCGCCTGCAAGTGGATTCAATTAAGAAGTCCGTTGTTAACTGGAGTCGGATAAGCTAGTCTCCCTTTTTTCGGGGATTTTATGCCGGAGGTTACAAATTGGAGCTTGCGGCCATGTAAGGAAGAGGTATTTTTTGTATAACTTTATCTTCCTAAAACCCTAATTATGAGAGGATTTCTACTTGCGCTGGGCTGCTTTTCATTTCTTGCCGTGTCCGCCCAAACCATTACCATTAAAAAGGTGGAATTGGCTGGGGAAAAAATCATCGTCCATTACGACCTTGACGACAGCAATCCCAACAATGAATACAAACTGGATTTGTATTCGTCAGCCGACAATTTTGTTGCGCCACTAGCGAAAGTAAAAGGAGATATCGGACCCGAAATAAAGCCGGGAACAGGCCGCAAGGTTGAATGGAACATTCGCGAAGAACTGGGTGGCTTTAAGGGCAAGATCGCGCTTGAGATTCGTGGCAAAGTGTATATCCCTTTTGTGAAACTTCAGAATTTTGATGCTGCAAAATCATACAAGCGGGGCAAGAGTTACAGCATCAACTGGAAACCTGGTAATACGAATCCGATTAATATAGAATTATATAAAGGGGGCCAGCGAATTGATGGTGCCATGGGTGTTCCAAACAATGGCGGTCACACTTTCTACTTTCCCTCCCATTCAAAAAAGGGAAATGATTACCGGTTGAAATTCACAGACACAAAAAACTCGGATGATGTTTTATTCTCATCGGAATTCCAGATAAAGCCAAAGGTACCACTGGTGGTTAAAGTATTGCCGGTATTGGCCATTGGTGCGGCAGCAGCTACCCTGGG
>JBEBJH010000294.1:0-5035 GCA_040079965.1 Cyclobacteriaceae bacterium | reverse complement strand
TTCCAGGCACTGCAATAGCCCTTATTTCGCAAGGTTCCGCGCACCATTGTTTTGATACCGTGCAAGCCATAAGTTTCTAAATATTTCAATGAATCGCGGTTAGCATAGCCTTCATATTCGCCAAATCCCGGAACCGTTACTGGAGTTGTTCTCATAAAAAGCTGCTGATAGGGAATGAATTTATACTGCCCCTCTTGCAAAAATTTTGCAGTACCCTGCCCCGCCATAACCACATTACGGGAGTTCCAGGTAAACTTATAGCGCCATGGATTTTCCGGGTCTGTTTCCGGAGCTATCAATCCTCCGGTAAATGATTCGAACGAAGTAAGCTCTCCACCCGCTGCTTTAATCTTATCAATAACCTGCATGCCGCTCATGTGATCGATACCCGGATCTAAGCCGCATTCATTTAGAAAAAGCAGGCCTTTTGCGTTGGCTTCCGAATCAAATGATCGCATCTCATCCGACACATAGCTTGCTGTAAAAAAATGCTTTTTCTCCTCCAGGCAAATAGCTGCCGCTAATGGATGTAAGTGCGCAGGCAATAATGAAACAACCAAATCGGCCGCCTGAATGGCCTTCCGGCTACGTTCCTTATCTTCAATATTAAATTCAATGGCGTGTCCTGCAGCAAACCCTGAGCTACGGTCTCGTGCCAATTGCTCAGAAATGTCTCCAACTGTAACTGTCCAATTGTTATAATCAGCCTGTTGCAGTAAATAGTTGATCAATGTGGATGAGGATCGTCCCGCTCCAAGTAAGAGAATATACTTATGTTCCATAATTCACGCTAAGAAGCTATAAAATAAAGGAATTAAGAGGTAATATTTCCGAACCATCAACCGGTTTATTATCTTTCTAATTCGAGAAACCATCCATCCGTATGAAGGGATTTGAAACATTTCAGTCTATAGAAGAACTTGACAATGAGTCAAAGTATCTGATTCATAAAGCCAAGGAGGCAGCTCACCATGCCTATGCGCCTTATTCAAAATTTCATGTTGGTGCAGCCCTGATTTTGGAAGACGGAACCATTGTAACGGGGTCTAATCAGGAAAATGCCTCTTATCCTTTGTGCATGTGTGCGGAACGGGTGGCTTTGTATGCAGCTGCTTCGCAATATAGTGGCAAGAGAATTGTTAAAATGGCCATTGTAGCTCATAAGAAAAATCACAAAGAGTTATCTGCCGCTGCTTCATGCGGTGCCTGTCGTCAGGTAATGGCAGAGTTTGAAGAAAGACAACGCAAACCTTTTGAAGTTGTCATGCATCACACCGACAATCAGTGGATTAAATGCGCTTCAGCCAGTTCACTGCTTCCTTTTGTTTTTACCAAAGAAAGCCTTGATGAATAGAATCAAATCTGGATTCAATTTGCGAGTTTATAATGCCTTCCCGCTAAATTAAAATTGCTTGAAACTAATCTTTTTACTGTGCAAATACTTGATCTGCCTGCTACCGAACTAACACCTTCCTTTCATTTCAATAAAGAAAAGGGAATTTTTAAAATTGGAGAACGATCTTTAACAGATAACCCTGCTCCAACCTTTAAACCTGCAAAGGAATGGCTCCTTGAGTATAGTAAGAGTCCGAGTACCTCAACAGTGATGACCATTAAATTTGAGTATTTCAATACGGCCACGTCCCGGGAGCTTCTTGATCTCTTTAAGATTCTGGAAACAATCCCCGGATCAAAAATCGTATGGCAATTTCTGGAAGACGATGAAGACATGGAGGAATCGGGACAAGAACTTGCTGAACTGGTCTCTGTTCCCTTTGAATTTCAACCTTATTAAATTAACGTGATCGTGCAAGACTTTCCGTGCTTGCTGGTTAACCTGACTACCTATGAGTGAAGAAATACTCAAAGCGCTAACTCAACTTCTAGCCATCATTACCAAGCAAGATGGAGGTGTTACCGATAACGAGCGTCAATTTGTAATCAATTTCTTCCAGCAGGAACTCGAGAAGTCCACTATAGATGGGTATCTCCAATTATACGATTCGATTTCAGGGTATAATACACAACAAGGTAAACACGAAGACGATCAAAATAGTAAACTCACCTCCGTAAAGGATTCTATCAAAACACTTGCCATCTGCAAAAAGATAAATAAAACTCTTACACAAAAGCAGAAGGTAGTTGTGTTAATAAAAATTCTGGAACTGGTAGGGTCCGATAAAAACTTCACACCTCAACGAATGGAGATTGTGAATACCGTATCTACCGTTTTCAATATTGTTCAGGATGAATACAAACTGATAGAGAGCTTTGTTATTTCTGATCAAATTCAGGCACTCAATTTTCCTGACATATTGGTTGCCGATGAAGGAACTCAGAAGGCTACACCTATGCAAAAGCATATTCATACTCATGTAAATGGCCATTTGGTGTTTATGCGGGTTAGCAGCGTGGGAATGTACTTTGCCAAATACCTGGGTGAAGACGCTAACAACCTGAACGGCTTCATAATGAAGCCCAATCAGGTGTATCTATTCTCCCATGGAAGCACCATCAAAACACCCGATGGAAGTGCTTTATACTACAGTGATCTTATAGCCGATTTTAACGATGAAATTCAAACCACCAAGCTCTCTTTCATTGCACAAATTGATGAGTATAAGTTCAAGAATGGGGCAGTTGGCATTCGCGATGTAAAAGTTGCAGAGGGTCCGGGAAAACTCATTGGAATTATGGGCGCTAGCGGAGCTGGAAAAACCACACTCCTAACAATACTGGCAGGCCTTGAAAAACCTGGTACTGGGAAAATCAAGATCAATGGCTTTGACATTCATCAGGATAAAAAGAAGGTTGAGGGTGTGATTGGTTATGTATCACAAGACGACCTCCTGATTGAAGAACTTACTGTATACCAAAACCTCTATTATAACGCGAAACTGTGTTTTGACAATTTGAACGAGGCTGAAATTAATTTGCGGGTAATGAAAGTGCTTGAAGATCTCGGTCTCGATCATCGCAAAGACCTGAAAGTTGGAAGTGTGCTGGACAAACAGATTAGTGGGGGCCAGCGTAAACGACTAAACATCGCATTGGAACTTATTCGACAGCCCGCTATACTGTTTCTGGATGAGCCAACCTCGGGTTTATCATCGCGAGACTCTGAAAATGTAATTGACTTATTGAAAGAGCTTTCACTGAAGGGCAAATTAATTTTTGTTGTTATTCACCAACCATCCTCAGACATCTACAAGATGTTTGATAAAATGATAATTATGGATACGGGTGGTTTCCCAACTTTCTATGGTAATCCTGTTGAGGCTGTCACCTACTTTAAAAAAGCAACTAATCAGGTGGATAGTAACCGGGGCCAGTGCGAGGTGTGCGGAAATGTAAATCCGGAGCAGATTTTCAATATCATTGAAGCTAAGGTGGTGGATGAATACGGGCAGCCTACGAACAAGCGAAAGGTGACTCCGATGCAATGGCATGAAATGTTTAAGGGAAATTTCAAGTCCAGCAGGATCGAAGACGTGAAGGATGTACCACCTCGTAGCTTGCATATCCCCTCGCGACTTAAGCAGACCATTATTTTCACAACCCGTGATTTTTTGGCAAAGCTTAGCAACAAACAATATTTGATCATCAATATGCTGGAGGCCCCGGTACTGGCTCTGCTCCTCGCCTTCATTATTAAATACAAAAGTGCCCCTGACGGTAAAGAGTATATTTTTCGGTATAACGAAAATTTTCCAGCCTTCATGCTAATGGCCATTATTGTGGCCTTGTTCATGGGGCTTACAATAAGCGCTGAAGAAATTATTCGTGACCGCAGAATTCTAAAGCGCGAATCATTCTTAAATCTTAGCTGGAATAGTTATTTACTTTCCAAGCTGACCATTCTCTTCCTTTTATCAGCCGTTCAAACGCTCACATTTATTGTTATCGGAAATCTGATTTTAGAAATTCATGGGATGACGTGGGCTTTTTGGTTGGTTTTATTTACCACATCCTGTTTTGCAAACGTAATCGGTCTCAATATTTCTTCTGCTTTTAATTCTGCCGTAACCGTGTACGTCATGATACCCTTATTATTAATTCCTCAAATGATATTAAGCGGACTTTTATTTGACTTTGATAAACTCAATGAACTCCTTAGCACCAAAGGAAAGGTGCCTTTAGTTGCCGACCTCATGACTTCCCGATGGGCTTATGAAGCCATGGCTGTCTATCAGTTCAGGAATAATGAATTTCAAAAACCTTATTTCGAATATGAACGGGCTGAGTCTGAAGCTGATTTTAAAACGGCATACCTCGCTGACGAACTGAAAAAGAGAAATCAATTTCTACTGGATCATTTGAACAATTCGAACGATTCCATTCAAGAACTTGTGAAGCTAAACAAGGGAATGCTGTACACTGAATTAAGAAACGAAACATTTAAAGATGGTTTGAGTGCTCTTGATTTAAAGGAAGTGTTCTTGAAAAACGGATACACAAAAGAAACCAGTGAAGTGCTTGACTCCTATTTTGATGGCTATAAAAAACACTATCAAAAAAAGTACAATACCAACGCGGATCTGGTTGAAAAGAAAATGACATTCTATGAAAGCAAAGGATTTAATATTCAACAAGAAAAAAATCAATACTTTAATGAAAGTCTCTCCGATTTGGTACGAAACACAACCACCAAGGAACGTATCATGGAATACAAAGGGTCTTTGATTCAAATCATCAACCCGGTCTTTCAATCGCCCAAACCGAAACATCTCGCGGATTACCGCGGACCTTTCTTTATCCCTGAAAAAAACCTTTTGGGTACTACTGTAGGCACATTTACTTTTAACCTGATGGTAATTTGGTCAATGACATTTCTGTTCTATATAACTCTCTATTTTGAATGGTTAAGGAAATTTGTTAACCTTTTCAGTAATTTCAGTCTATCGTTAAAGAAATAGGGGCTTTTATGCTTTTGGTTAAGAAGCCGTAATTCTTATTTTTGTAAACCATCAATATTTAACTATGAGATTCATTCTATTCGTGGTGTTTGCAGCTCTTTTATTAAGCTGTACATCAG
>JBEBJH010000037.1:0-25374 GCA_040079965.1 Cyclobacteriaceae bacterium | reverse complement strand
TTACTTTCGATAGATCTCGTTTCTTTAACGATGTAATATCAATCCCCCAATCCAACGACTCCTTCATCTCATAGGTAGTTACCTTTGCTCCTACCAGCTTAGCTACTGAAGCATACGTTGGATATCCTGGATCCGGAATGAGTACTTCCTCGCCTTCATTTACAAAAGCCATGGAGATATGCATTATCCCCTCCTTCGATCCCATTAAAGGAAGAATTTCCGTTTCTGTATTCAGAACAACCTGATATGTCGTTTTGTAAAAATTTTGTATAGCCGACCGCAAAGCAGGAATGCCTTTATAGTTCTGGTAACCATGACTACTTTGCTTCTCAGCGGTAGCAGTTAATGCCTGAATAGTTTCAGTCGAGGGCGCAAGGTCCGGGCTCCCAATTCCTAAATTGATTACGGGAAACTCCTGTGTATCCAATCCCCTTACTTCAGCTAGCTTTTTGCTGAAGTAGTACTCCTCCACATTCGCTATTCGATTTGCCGTTTTAATCATACCCAATTACTTATATTCAATTTTCGCCTTCTTGTATTCACCCAAAATATTCAGATTCTTCACCTGCCTCAATACTTCATTGATAGCATGATCATAACTCTTTCTTTTCTTCCACTCTACATCGATGTGAATAGAGTATTCACTCGGTTTACCAATAATAGGTATCGACTGAATTTTAGAAAGGTTGATGCTATTGTTCTTGAAGGTCATTAATGCATCGGCCAAACTGCCAACTTCATTGGCCACCTCAAAGCAAAGAGAGGCCTTATTGCATTCCACAACAGCTTTGGTCTTTCGCGTTAAGATTAAAAACCGAGTGAAATTCTTTTTATGTGTTTCGATGCTCTTCTCTAAAATCTGCAAGCCAAATTTCTTGGCGGCATACTCATTGGCAATGGCAGCTGTATTCTTTAATTTCTGTTCCCTCACATTGCGAGCCGACACAGCTGTGTCATCACTTTCTGAAATTTGTATGCCTTTTAATTTGTATAAATAATCAGAGCATTGACGAATAGCCATGGGGTGCGATTCGATATTAGTGATCTCACTTAATTTCACACCGGGCAAAGCAAGCAAATGCATATGGATGGGAAGATAAACTTCTCCAACGATGGAGAAGTGATATTCCTGCAACAGAAAGTAGTTTGGTAAAATGCTTCCCGCGATTGAGTTTTCAATAGCCATCACGGCATAGTCAGCATCACCTTTTTTCAATGATTCACAAAGTGCATGGAAGGAGAGGCACTCAATTGTTTGAATGGGTTCCTGAAAATGGGTAAGCGCTGCCACTTCGTGAAAACTGGTTGCTATACCCTGGATCGCAATTTTTAATCTCTTCTTACTCATAACTTTCAAAACTGATTCAAATAAAAAGTCCCGGCTTTACCGGGACTTTTCTGAGTTTCTTTGTCTTTATTTTATTAACAAACCGATTCTCTGTCAAGTCCCGCGCGGGATTGATAAAAAAAGTAAAAGAAATAAAATCGGTTGATGATCATGTCTCTCAAATGTGGTTCCAAGAAAAACCAAAATTCTCGCTTCTGCAAAGAACTGTTGAGAATATTTTGTAAAAAAACCAGTTAACTAACCCTTGTTAGCCGATGATTAGCTTGAGTGCCCCATATGAATCCCGTAACTTTGACTGAATTTAAATGCTACTCGAATGAAGAACTTAAAGAGTTTATTTATAGTGGGCCTGCTTGTATTGGCCGCCTGCGGTAAGGGTGGGGAACATGAACATTCAAACAGCGACTCCGATACTGATGAGAGCCCTAACCAGGCCCTTTACGATCAGGTGATGGATGTGCACGATGAAGTGATGCCCAAGATGGCCGACATCATGAAATTGAAGCGTGAGCTTCAGGATAAAATTGCAAACTCACCCGATATGGTGATTGAGCGGAAGGAACAATTGGAAAAAGTGATTGCCAACCTGGACTCAGCTAGTAACGCCATGATGAGCTGGATGCATGAGTTTAATCCCCTGCCCGATTCGGTAGATCAGGAAAAAGCCCGCGAGTACCTTGAGTCCGAGATGGAGCGGATTCGCAAAGTGAAAACCCTTACAATGGAGACCCTTGAAAAAGCAAGGGAAGAAGCAACCAAGAACTAAAAGAAAAACCCGGTTACTTCCGGGATTTTTTTTGCCTTTTGGCTGCATGCTGATGAGGTAATTCACCCTTCGATTTCTTACCTGCTTTCTCTTTGTTCCTTTGTTCAAGGCGAATGTTGTAACGAATCACTTGCCAGTATTCGGCTCCATAACCAACTAATATTTCTGAACCAGCTGGAATATCGCGAGTAGCCTCGATATAACAACGTTTCTTCTCAGTTACATATTCAGAATTGTTCTTTACACCCTCAACCCTGACAATGCCACGGGCATCGTTCGCATAATGTGCTATCCCTTTTTTTGTCTTCCAGGCATCTATGCAATATTGATTATTAAAGAAGAAGACATAGCCATTGCGATCATCAGCCATCTTTTCGACTTCTTTCCAGGTAACAACCATGCCTTTGTATTCAACAATGCGGATTCCTTTTGGGATAAATACTTTCGTGAATAATCCCTTGCCCGCTCCTGGCAACAAGGATTTTTTGATGATCATTTTCTTTTCGAGTAGTGCCATAATTTGGGCGCGAAGATAACTGAAATTAACTGTAGTAAAAGAGTGCGGCTAAATGGCAGCAATGGATTTAACCAACAAACGGATGCTCACAAGAATCACAACAATGCCCACCAGAATCATCATTCGTTTGATTGGTAACTTACGAGTAAGATGAGCGGCAATAGGAGCAGCTATTATACCACCAATGATTAATCCCACGATTATTTGAATATGGCTTAGTCCAATGGTTGCAAAAAAAGTAAGAGAGCTGGCTAATGAAACAAAGAACTCTGCAAGATTAACAGAACCCACCGTATATCGAGGGTGTCTTCCCCTGGCAATCAATGTAGTTGTAACTATCGGACCCCAGCCTCCTCCTCCTATCGAATCCATAAAACCTCCGAAAGACGCCAAAGCCGGAACATTTTTGGTTTTTCTGCGCTTGGGAGTTTGCAATATCGCCTTTCGAATAATCGCAAGACCCAATGCTAACGTGTAAACAGCAACAAGTGGCCGGATGATATAGTTGTACTCTTCGAGTGAATACAAGATGTAAGCACCAGCTATCGCCCCTAACATACCGGGTATTAATAAACTCTTGAACAGCTTCTTATTTACATTTTGAAACTTAAGATGGGTAAGCCCCGACACGCCACTGGTAAAAATTTCAGCTGTGTGTACGCTGGCACTGGAGGCGGCCGGACTAATACCAAACGATAAAAGAAAGGAGGAAGCACTTACCCCGTAAGCCATTCCGAGTGACCCATCAATCATCTGCGCAATAAACCCACCCAGTACAAACAGAAGAAATTCAGGGCCAATCAGCGAACTCCAATCATAAGCCTTTATCGTATCGGCCCCATAAAAAACCGTAAGGATAACAGTGATGGAAACAATGACACCCAATAAAATCCAGATGTGAGCAGGCCGGCTTCGAACTCCAACTGGTTCCGGAGTCTCTTCATAGATTAGTTTCTCTTCTTCTTCAACTAATTCAGGCCTCATTATTCCTGGTTTCGGAAATCCAAATTATGAAATACAAAGAAACGGATAGCATCCGTATGAACATACTGATGCTCTTCTGGCAATTGTTGAAAAACATACATATACCCCAGATGAGCATTTAAATGAGCCGTAAATTGATAACCTAACCCCAGGAATAATCGATTTTGGTCAAAGTAGTTGATTCCTATATTTTTTCCAGCATTAATGTGAACTTCGTTATTCAAAAAGATAAAGGGAGTCTTGGGGGCTACCTCTTTTCCTTTTAAAGGGATGGTAAATGAGATGTTATATCGGAAACGCCAGTTAAAGTTATAATCGTCTGTTAACTCACCGGCCGTTACTTTTCTGCGAAAACGTTCCTCTACGCGAAACCATTGCATCATGTTAAACCCATTCTTTCTTTCGTACCATTGTATTTGTTGCCATAGGCGATTTTCGGGGACATTTGGATTGGTGCCAACTCCATATTGTGTGGCATGAGCATATCCGGCTGTAAGTCTCACCATGTCACTCAAATAATAAATGTAGGCTACACGAGCAATAGTCACACCCGTTCGGCCAACAAATTGATCAGTCAGTCGCCAATGCAGGTCAACCCATACTCCCGACTTATTAGTAAACCGGGTTTGATTAAAGTATCCCAGCCAGGTTTGTTCACGATATTCAATTTCTTTTTCTTGTGCTGAAACTTTAGATATCAAAAATTGAAGGAACCAAACTACGAGAAGAAAAATAAAATAGGGTTGGCGGATGTTCATGTCTCTAATCTTTTAGTAGGAATAGCGTAAGGTTATCCCATACGTTCCAGGATCACCCAGTACGCCTGCATAATGGCCTGCATTACCACCTGCCGGTAATAACTGCTCGTAATAATCCTTGTTCAGCAAGTTACGACCCCACAAGGTTAGAGATGTTCCGCTTGACACCCGGAAGCCAGTCCTTGCATTAAGCAATGCATATCCATCAATATTTAAATAAGCGGATGGCGAAGGGCTCGAAGAAAACCCAGAACGATAATAGGTATCAAATGCAATAAAGAACTTACCAGCCTGGCGAAGGAAATTAGCTGAAGTTGTGAACTCTGCACCTAGCGAGCCAGCCCATTTGGAGATGCCTGGAAGTCTTTCACCTGAAATATCCTTGAAAGCAATTTGCACACCATCTATAACCTGTCCTGTTTCTTCAAGAGGCAGTGGGGCATTAGTAAAGGTAACGTACTTACCCTCGGTATAGGCCAAGGCTCCATAGATAGTAAAATGATTACTGGCCTTGATGTTTGCATCAAGCTCGGCACCACGTACGTTCACCTTCTCGGCATTAGCAATATAGCCACGGTTTACGCCCAACTCGGGAGATTGAACATTTGTCTGGTAGTCTTTGATGTCGGTATTGTAAAAAGTCAGGTTGGCTGCGCTTTTACTCGTAGGTGATGTTTTTACACCAAATTCAATATGCGTTACATATTCAGGATTTATAACCGCAAGATCAGTTGCCGGCTGACCGTTTATTGTTGGAAGACCGGCCACGTTCACGCCAACAGGTTTAAAACTTGTTGAGTAGGTAGCGTACGTATTAATACGATTATTTGCTTTGTAAGCAAGAGTAATATTATACGTCAGGTTATTCTCATCGGCATCGGCCAGATAAGATTGGTTGGTGTACACTGAGTTTTTATAACCCTGCAGCAATATCTTCTGAGCTTTTGTGCCGGCATACGTGGCGGTATCCAGCCCTCCATATGTTTTTCTATCATAGTTAACATCTTTCTTGTCGTAGTTATACCGTATGCCGGGCAATATGTGCAGTCCACCTACAATTTTCCAATCAACATTGGCGAATACTGCTGCGCTAGTAGATTTGATAGAGGCCTTCGTGTTTATTCCATACCCTTCAAAAAGTCCGGGTGTTTGCCATAAGGGATTCGTAGTACTCTGTGAAAAGCGCCACTGAGCATTGCCCGATTCCTCTGTACCATTAATTTTAACTTCCTGATCTATATAAAATAGCCCAATTACACCACTCAAGCTAGAAGAGAATTCACCTGCGTAGCGTACCTCCTGGGACCAATTCCGGTGCTCGGCAGGGTTTTGAGATTTTGCGAGAGCTTGCAAACCAGTGAAGTCCCTGTCATTGGAAGGATCCCAGTTCCAGTAGCGCCATGCTGTGGTGGAGGTAAGGGTGCCCGGTCCTATTTTTGAATCGATGTTAAGAAATGCACCACCCAGTTCGTTGCCTGACTTCCAAGGCGTATCATGATCAATGATCCGGTCGAATGCATTCTCACTTGGAAGTGTGTAATTCAAGTCAGAAATAATAGAATTGAATTGTCGGTAGGCGGCACGCTGTGTCTGTACAACTCCAGCTACTACTTGCGCATATCCATCTGGACGTTGGCTTGAAGCATCCGCTGCAAGCGTTATAGTAGTATTGTCGGAAGGCAGATACAACAACTGACCACGAAAGCCAAGATTGTTTATATCATTTATAAATCTTCCGGTTACTACATTCTCTACTACTCCGTCACGTTGAGAGCCCGAGAACGATAAACGCCCGGCAAGTTTCTTACTCAATGGACCAGTTAGGGAAGTCTTGGCTTGAATGTATCCATAGTTTCCATAACTAAGTTCAAAGTCAGCCCCTGGTAAAAAACTAGCTTTGCGCGTGGTTATGTTGAAGGCTCCCGCTGTAGTATTTTTACCAAACAATGTTCCTTGCGGCCCACGCAATACTTCAATCTGATCAATGTCAATAAAATCAAATGTTGCTGCAGCCGGTCTGGCGTAATACACACCATCCACATAGAAACCTACACCAGGGTCAAGGCCATCATTAGTGAGTCCAAAGGGTGAACCTATCCCACGAATATTGATACCCGTATTTCGAGGATTGGATGTATAAAGTTGAACTGATGGAATCAGTTCCTTTACACGGTTAACGTTAAAGGCACCGGCCTGTTCAATGAGAGCCCCATCCACTACAGTAATCGGAATTGGAACCTGTTGTGCTGTTTCACTACGCCTTCTGGCTGTCACCACAACCTCCTCTAATTCATTATCATTGATAAGCGTTATCACCAAAGGCTTGCCAGACAATTCAATGATCTGGAAATCCTGAGGTTTAAATCCAATGGAACTAATCCGAATGATAAATGGCACCTTCTCATTCGCAGTAAGACTGAATTGTCCATTGGCATCAGTAACCGAATAGGTATTGGTTCCCTTAATTACTACCGTTGCTGCCTCCACAGGTGCACCATCGGAATCCTTTATTATCCCAGTCACTACAGATTGGGCAAACGCCACATTGCCTATCAGGACAATCAGCACAGATATTTGAGCTATTTTACGCATTGCAAAGGTGTTTTCGTGTAAAATTCAGATATAGTTTATATTGTCTATAGTTTTAGTAGACTAATGCAAATGTATACCTTTCTTCCGAAATACAAACCAATTAGAAACAAAAAAGCACCTGAATCAGGTGCTTCTTGGAAAAACAAAAACGTTAACTAATTGCTATACCTTGATTTCAACATCAACTCCACTTGGTAACTCAAGCTTCATCAATGCATCTACTGTTTTCGCACTGTTTGAATAGATGTCTACCAAACGCTTGTAGGTGCAAAGTTGAAATTGCTCACGTGATTTTTTATTTACGTGGGGTGAACGTAACACGGTAAATTTTTCCTTTTCAGTAGGAAGAGGAATTGGTCCACTTACCACTGCGCCTGTAGCTTTCACTGCGCGCACAATTTTTTCAGATGACTTATCAACCAGATTGTGGTCGTAAGACTTGAGTTTAATTCTGATTTTCTGATTCATAATCTAAACGTCTTTTAGATATTATTTTGTGGCAACAGCGCCCTTTACTTCATCAATTACTTTTTCGGCAAGGTTCTTAGGAACCGGTGCATAATGTGCAAACGTAAGCGTAGCCGATGCACGACCTGAAGTGATCGTTCTTAAATCGGTTACATAACCGAAGAGTTCAGACAATGGAACATCAGCCTTAATAACCTGAGCACCACCCCGAGTATCCATTCCCTTCATAATCCCTCTTCTGCGGTTTAAGTCACCGGTAACAGAACCTGTGTACTCATCCGGGGAGATAACTTCAACCCCCATGATAGGTTCAAGCAACTGTGGTCCGCACTTGCGGGCAGCTTCTTTAAAACCAATGCGAGCAGCCAATTCAAACGAAAGTGAATCAGAGTCTACATCGTGGAATGAACCATGGAACAATCTTACCTTCATCGAATCGATCGGGTATCCTGCCAAAGGACCATTCACCATGGCTTGCTCAAAACCTTTCTGGATTGCTGGTATAAATTCGCGAGGAATTACACCGCCCACGATATCATTTTCGAACTCCAGACCTGGCTTATCTTCAGGACCCAGTTCACGTGGTCCGATTTCGAATACGATATCGGCAAACTTACCACGACCACCAGTCTGCTTCTTATAAACCTCCTTATGTTCAACCGATTTGGTAAGCGCTTCTTTGTAAGCAACCTGAGGTGCACCCTGGTTGATCTCTACTTTGAATTCACGCTTAAGGCGGTCAATTATAATTTCAAGGTGCAATTCACCCATCCCACGAAGGATGGTCTGACCTGTCTCCTGATCTGTATTTACACGCAATGTTGGATCCTCTTCAACCAGTTTGGATATCGCCATACCCAACTTATCAGCATCTACCTGCTTCTTAGGCTCAATAGCATAACCAATAACAGGTTCGGGGAATACCATTGACTCTAACACAACCAGGCGCTTCTCATCGCATAGTGTATCTCCAGTCTTTATGTCTTTGAACCCTACAATTGCACCAATATCACCTGCTGGCAATCTCTCAATCTGATTTTGCTTATTCGCGTGCATTTGGAACACACGTGAAATTCTTTCTTTCTGTCCAGAACGGGTATTCTGAATGTAAGAACCTGATTCCAGTACTCCTGAGTAGGCACGCACAAAACATAGACGTCCAACAAATGGGTCAGTAGCAATTTTAAATGCCAAACCCACAAATGGTTCCTTAATATCCGGGCGAATTTCTACTTCGGCATCCGTATCAGGGTCGGTTCCAATGATCACATCCTTATCAAGCGGTGAAGGAAGAAGTTCCATCACATAATCCAGCAAAGTTTGAACGCCTTTATTCTTAAAAGAAGATCCGCACACCATAGGCACAATCTTCATGTCGATTGTTGCCTTGCGAAGAGCCGTCAATATTTCGGTCTCTGAAATCGAACTAGGGTCATCAAAAAACTTCTCAATCAAGGTCTCGTCATATTCAGCCACCGCCTCAAGAAGTTTCTCACGATACTCCCTAACTTCTTCCACCATATCATCCGGGATAGGAACTTCCTGAAAGGTCATCCCTTTGTCGTTCTCGTTCCAGATAACACCTCGGTTGTTAATCAAATCAACAACACCTCTGAAATTTTCTTCTGAACCAATTGGTAATTGCAAGGCAACTGCCTTACTGCCCAGTTTCTCTCTTACTTGATTGCAAACTCCAAGAAAGTCAGCACCAGAACGGTCCATTTTATTTACAAAACCAATTCGGGCTACTTTGTAATTGTCAGCCAGGCGCCAGTTAGTTTCTGATTGCGGCTCAACACCATCAACAGAACTAAATAAAAATACTAAACCATCCAAAACACGAAGCGAGCGATTTACTTCTACAGTAAAATCCACGTGACCCGGTGTATCGATGATGTTAACGTGATAATCGTTTTTGCGGTATTTCCAATGTACTGTAGTGGCCGCAGAAGTGATCGTGATACCACGCTCCTGTTCTTGTGCCATCCAGTCCATGGTAGCGGCACCTTCGTGCACTTCTCCGATTTTATGACTTACACCAGAGTAGTAAAGGATACGCTCCGTGGTTGTGGTCTTACCGGCATCAATGTGCGCAGCTATGCCAATGTTTCTGGTGTATTTTAAATCTCTTGCCATGTAGGATTAGAATCTGAAATGTGAAAATGCCTTGTTCGCCTCAGCCATGCGGTGAGTATCATCTTTCTTCTTGATTGCAGCACCTTCTCCTTTTGATGCGGCAATTATTTCGGCTGCTAATTTATCCATCATGGTTTTTTCACCACGGGCACGGGCATAATCGATAAGCCACTTAATGCTAAGGTTTATTTTACGCTCAGGTCTGATTTCCACAGGAACCTGGAAAGTTGCTCCACCTACTCTGCGGCTTTTTACTTCCACACCTGGCATTACGTTATTCATGGCGCGCTTCCAAACTTCAAGACCTGGTTCACCACCAGCTTTCTTTTCAACCTGGGCAATCGCATCATAGAAAATGTTGTACGCAACGCTTTTCTTTCCTTGCTCCATCATGTAGTTCACAAATTTGGTCACCAATGTGTCGCCAAATTTTGGATCAGGAAGCAAATATCTTTTCTTAGGTTTTGACTTTCTCATAGCTCAATCTTATTTTTTACCTTTTGCGGGAGCACCTTTAGCGGGCGCACCTTTTGCTGCGGCAGCTGCGGCACCGGCCTTCGGTCTTTTAGCACCATATTTAGAACGACTCTGTAGACGTCCGTTTACTCCTGAAGTATCCAACGCACCACGAACGATGTGGTAACGAACACCAGGAAGATCTTTTACCCTACCACCGCGGATCAGCACGATCGAGTGCTCCTGCAGATTGTGACCTTCACCCGGGATATAGGCGTTAACCTCTTTATGATTGGTAAGACGCACACGAGCCACTTTACGCATAGCTGAATTAGGCTTTTTAGGGGTTGTGGTGTACACACGTGTACAAACACCCCTGCGCTGGGGGCACGAATCAAGGGCAGGAGACTTTGACTTAAAAGTCAATTTCGTTCTGCCTTTTCTTACAAGTTGTTGAATGGTAGGCATTTATATTTTGTTTTTAAACCCTTCAAAAATAAGGACTGCAAAGGTATTTAAAGTAAAATAGGATACAAAACCTTGTCTGAAGAATTTTGTACCCTATTTGACCTTGGATGGGCATTATTGGCCTAAGCCTCCCCAATAGTACCCCCAAAATTCATTGGAAATTGAGGAGCTTCATTGGTTTGTTTGATGGGGCCAAAGGTGGCCTCATATTTACTAATATTATCTTTCAGAGCTGCCAAAAGTCTTTTGGCATGCTCTGGTGTAATGATAATCCTTGCTTTTACCCTTGCTTTAGGCACCCCAGGCATTAGCCTGATGAAATCAATAACAAACTCACTGTTTGAATGGGCAATCATTGCGAGGTTAGAGTAGATGCCTTCTGCGATTTCTTCAGAAAGCTCAATATTTATTTGATTTTGGGGCGGGTTGCTTTTTGTCTCTGCCATAATAATTTGAAAATTAGTCGATTTGAAGATTTGAAATCAAGTCATCCTTAAAACAAGAATTGCGAACAGTTCCCTATTCGCAATTCTCAAATTATATCATTATCAAATTTTCAAATTGATCAGTCCTGTAATTCTCTCTCTTTCGACTTCCGATCCGGAGCGTCAACCAGGCGCTGGTATTCTTCTTCGGAATTTACGATCATATCATTGAACCTTCTTTGACCCGTTCCAGCCGGAATCAAGTGACCAACGATAACGTTCTCTTTCAAGCCTACCAGTTGATCTGCCTTACCACGAATAGCCGCCTCGCTTAATACTTTGGTGGTCTCCTGGAATGACGCAGCCGATAGCCAGCTTTCCGTCTTTAATGAAGCCTGGGTAATACCCTGCAGAGTAGGTCTGGAAACTGCAGACAATGCATCGCGCACTTCAGCAATTTTCTGATCCTTTCTCTTCAACGAGGAGTTCTCATCGCGCAATTCACGAGGGCTGATGATTTGGCCTACTTTGAATCGCTGAGAATCACCTGAATCCATCACAATCTTTTTATCAAGTACACGGTCGTTCTCCTCACGGAATTCGAACTTATCTACGTATTCTCCAGGCAAGAAAGTAGTGTCCCCTGAGTCGATGATTTCCACTTTTTGCATCATCTGGCTAACGATACATTCGATGTGCTTGTCATTGATTTTCACACCCTGTAAGCGATACACTTCCTGAATTTCATTTACCAGGTACTCCTGCACAGCAGTAGGTCCTTTGATTGATAAAATATCAGATGGTGTTATGGCTCCATCAGAAAGAGGCTGACCCGCTTTCACAAAGTCATTGTCCTGAACAAGAATGTGTTTAGACAATGGCACTAAGTAACGCTTCTGCACTCCGTCTTTCGACTCGATAAAGATTTCACGATTACCACGCTTGATGCCACCGTACGTTACAACTCCATCAATCTCACTTACTACAGCTGGGTTAGATGGATTACGTGCTTCGAACAATTCCGTTACACGAGGCAAACCACCCGTAATATCGCGCGACTTACCCATGGTGCGAGGGATTTTCGCTAACACCTGGCCAGCCTTAATCTTCTCACCCTCTTCTACTGCCAAGTGAGCACCTACCGGAATGTTATATCCTTTAGTTTCATTCTTTCCTTTCACAATAATAGAAGGGTTCTTCGTCTTATCGCGGGTATCGGTAATTACTTTCTCACGGTGACCCGTCTGCTCATCGGATTCCTCTTTGAAAGTAATACCTTCAATGATAGACTCAAATTCAATATCTCCATCATACTCCGATAGAATTACAGCATTGTATGGATCCCAATAGCAAAGCTCCTCCCCTTTCTCAACTTTCTGTCCGTCCTTCACTTTAAGGAAGGTACCGTAAGGAACGTTATTGCTTATCAATACACGCTTTTCTTCATCTAAAATTCTGATCTCACCTGTACGACCCATCACAACTTTCACCTTGTTTTCATCACGATCCGTTGTATCAACAGTACGAATACCTTCGAACTCAACGGTTCCAGTGAATTTAGCTTTGATGTTAGCATCTACAGCAATGTTAGAAGCTGTACCACCTACGTGGAAGGTACGGAGTGTCAACTGAGTTCCAGGCTCACCGATCGATTGAGCTGCAATAACACCTACAGCCTCTCCAGCTTGAACCATCTTACCGGTAGCCAGGTTGCGACCATAACATTTCGCGCAGCCACCAACTTTAGTTTCGCAAGTCAATACCGAGCGAATCTCAACTTCCTCTATGCTTGTTTCCTCAACACGCTTAGCTACTTCGTCTGTAATCTCTTCGTTCGCAGCACAAATCAACTCATCGGTGATCGGATCATAAATATCATGAACTGTTACACGACCAAGAATACGTTCTGACAATGGTTCAACAATGTCTTCATTATCCTTAAGGGCAGTCACCTTCAAACCACGGAGTGTTCCGCAATCTTCTTCTGTGATTACTAAATCCTGTGCAACGTCAACCAATCTTCTGGTCAAGTATCCGGCATCAGCAGTCTTCAAGGCGGTATCAGCAAGACCTTTACGAGCACCGTGTGTGGAGATAAAGTACTCCAACACATCCAATCCTTCTTTAAAGTTGGAAAGGATTGGGTTTTCGATAATGGATCCTACGGAACCTGCCAGGTTCTTCTGCGGCTTCGCCATCAAACCACGCATACCACCCAACTGACGGATCTGCTCTCTCGAACCACGAGCACCGGAGTGCATCATCATATAGATCGAGTTAAATCCTTGCTGATCCTCTTCCAACTGCTTCATCAGCGTGTTGGTAAGCATCGTGTTGGTACGCGTCCAAATATCAATTACTTGGTTATAACGTTCGTTATCCGTAATTAAACCCATCATGTAGTTGTTCCATACAGAATCAACTTCTTTCTGAGCATCCTCCACCAATTTTTTCTTTTCGGCAGGTACTTTCACATCGCCCAAGCCCATCGACAAGCCACCCTTATAAGCCATCTGGAATCCAAGCTCCTTAATATCATCAAGGAACTTAGCTGTCTTGGCTTGACCTGCCAATTTATACACATCGGCAATGATCGTCTGCAGTTTCTTCTTTGTTAAGAGTTCATCTACAAACCCAACTTCTTCCGGCATAACCTGATTGAAAATCACACGACCCGTTACGGTCTCTGTCATTTTTCTTTCGATTATTCCGGTTTTCTTGTCGCGAATGTTTACACGAACTTTTACAAGAGCATGCTTGGAAAGCTTTCCTTCGTTGTAAGCGATTATAACTTCCTCTGAAGAGTAAAACTTTTTACCTTCTCCCTTTTCACCCTTTCTTCCCTTCGTCAGGTAGTAAAGACCTAACACCATGTCCTGTGAAGGTACTGTGATGGGAGCACCGTTAGCAGGGTTCAAGATGTTGTGTGATGAAAGCATCAATAACGAAGCTTCCAAAATTGCCTCCTGACCGAGTGGCACGTGAACGGCCATCTGGTCACCGTCAAAGTCAGCGTTAAACGCAGTACAAACAAGAGGGTGCAACTGAATAGCTTTTCCTTCAATCAGCTTAGGCTGGAATGCCTGGATACCCAATCTGTGTAGCGTTGGAGCGCGGTTCAAAAGAACCGGATGTCCTTTCAAAACGTTTTCCAAAATATCCCAAACTACAGGATCCTTGCGATCAACAATTTTCTTTGCCGACTTCACAGTTTTAACAATACCTCTTTCGATCAGCTTGCGGATAATAAATGGCTTGAATAATTCAGCCGCCATATCCTTAGGCAAACCGCACTCATGCAATTTCAATTCAGGTCCTACCACAATTACTGAACGGCCCGAGTAGTCAACACGTTTACCAAGTAAGTTCTGACGGAAACGTCCTTGCTTACCCTTTAACATATCGCTCAATGATTTCAATGCACGGTTTCCATCGGAACGCACCGCATTTACTTTTCTTGAGTTATCGAACAAGGAGTCAACTGCTTCCTGGAGCATACGCTTCTCGTTACGGAGAATTACTTCAGGGGCTTTAATATCAATCAATCTCTTAAGACGGTTGTTACGGATAATTACGCGCCTGTAAAGGTCATTCAAATCGGAGGTCGCAAAACGACCGCCATCGAGGGGCACAAGTGGCCGTAATTCCGGAGGAATAACAGGAACCATTTTAATAGTCATCCACTGTGGGCGATTCTCTACGCGAGTATTTGCTTCGCGGAAAGCCTCAACCACTTTCAAACGTTTCAAGGCTTCTGCCTTGCGTTGTTGAGAAGTATCAGTAGCTGCCTGGTGACGTAACTCATAGGAGAGTTCATCAAGCTTCACGCGAGATAATAACATCTCGAGTGCATCAGCTCCCATTTTTGCAATGAATTTCTTCGGATCGTTGTCATCCAGCATCTGGTTCTCCCGTGGAAGTTTATCCACGATATCCAGATACTCTTCTTCCGTAAGGAAATCAAGGCGGTTGATTCCTTCTTCTTCCTTAACACCAGGCTGAATAACTACATATCTTTCATAATAGATAATCTGATCAAGCTTCTTGGTTGGGAGTCCGAGCAGATAACCAATCTTATTTGGCAATGATCGGAAATACCAGATATGAGCTACCGGCACTACCAATTCGATATGGCCCATGCGCTCGCGTCTTACCTTCTTTTCAGTAACCTCTACCCCGCAACGGTCGCAAATAATACCTTTGTAGCGAATGCGCTTATACTTTCCACAATGACATTCCCAATCCTTAACAGGGCCAAAAATCCGTTCGCAAAAAAGACCACCCATCTCCGGCTTATAGGTCCGGTAGTTGATCGTTTCTGGTTGCGTAACTTCACCGTGCGAGCTTTCCAAAATAGATTCGGGAGAAGCTAAACTGATGGTGATTTTAGAGAAGTCGTTGTTGATCTTTTTATTTTTTCTGAAAGACATGCTATTGTAGAGTTTTCAGTTAACTAATTCATTTTACCAGTAGGCATTGGGCATTAGGCACTGGAGTAACTCCCTATGCCTAATGCCTGATGTCCATTTTAATCCATTGTTATCTCCAGCGCCAAGCCTCTGAGTTCATGTACTAATACATTGAACGATTCAGGGATGTTTGGCTTCCTCATATTTTCGCCTTTAACAATTGATTCGTACGCTTTCGCTCTACCAATCACATCGTCAGACTTAATGGTAAGGATTTCCTGAAGAATGTGTGATGCACCGAATGCTTCAATTGCCCAAACCTCCATTTCACCAAAACGCTGACCACCAAACTGAGCTTTACCGCCCAATGGTTGTTGCGTGATGAGAGAGTACGGTCCGATAGAGCGTGCGTGCATCTTATCATCAACCAAGTGGCCGAGTTTAAGCATGTATGCAATACCTACCGTTACAGGTTGATCGAACTTCTCACCGGTCAATCCATCGTACAAGTATGTTCTACCAAATTCAGGAAGACCTGCCTCTGTCAATTCAGCTGATACTTGATCCAATGAAGCTCCGTCAAAAATTGGTGTAGCATATTTCCTACCCAACTTCTTACCGGCCCATGCCAATACTGTTTCATAAATCTGACCCAGGTTCATGCGCGATGGTACGCCCAGCGGGTTCAAACAAATATCTACCGGAGTTCCATCAAGGAGGAAGGGCATATCCTCTTCACGAACAATACGTGCTACCACGCCCTTGTTTCCGTGACGACCCGCCATCTTATCCCCTACTTTCAGCTTGCGTTTCTTGGCTATGTAAACCTTAGCCAACTGTACAATGCCAGCAGGCAATTCATCGCCAACTTCCAATGTAAAACGTTCGCGTTTGAATTCACCAGCAATTACGTTTCTCTTATTGAGATAGTTCTTAACGAGTTCTGATACTAAATCATTGGTATGATCATCCGTGGTCCAGGCCTCAAGACTGATATCAACAATCAAGTTCACTTCTTCAGGCACATTGTAATTGCTCTCATCACGATAAATATTCTTATCGGGGAAGAGGTTGTTTTCAATCACTTTACCTGAGAACTTCACACCCTTGCTTATCAATTCATCACCAAACTTATGCTTCACTCCCTGACTGGTTTTGCCAGTAAGCAACGAAGTAAGTTTTTTGATCATGTCATTACGCAACTCAGTAAGTTCCTTACTGTAGCGGTTCTTCAATGTATCCAACTCTTTCTTAGACTTGGAACGTACATCTTTGTCGCGCTTAGGTCTTGAGAATAATTTGGTATCAATAACAACACCTTTCAACGATGGAGGTGCTTTCATAGAAGCATCCTTCACGTCACCAGCCTTGTCACCAAAGATGGCTCTCAAAAGTTTTTCTTCCGGAGTAGGATCAGTCTCTCCTTTTGGAGTGATCTTACCAATCAGAATATCACCTTCTTTTACTTCTGCGCCAATTCTGATGATACCGTTTTCGTCAAGATGCTTAACGGCCTCCTCGCTTACGTTTGGAATTTCAGAAGTTAATTCTTCCTCTCCACGTTTAGTATCACGCACCTCAAGTTCAAACTCTTCTACGTGGATGGATGTGTAAACATCATCGCGAACAACGCGTTCAGAGATTACAATAGCATCCTCGAAGTTATATCCTTGCCATGGCATGTAAGCCACTAACAAATTGCGTCCAAGCGCCAATTCGCCATTCGCTGTTCCGTACCCTTGGCAGAGAGGCTGACCTTTAGACACTTTCTCACCTTTCTTCACAAGCGGAGTAAGGTTGATACACGTATCCTGGTTAGTTCTTCTGAATTTGATCAGGCTGTACGATTTTACTTCGTCATCGAAGCGAACCAAAGCCTGCTCTTCCGAAACTTCATAACGAACAACAATTTTCTTTGCGTCTACGAATTCAACGACACCACTGGCCTCAGCCAAAATCAGCGTACGCGAGTCAAGAGCAATTCTGCCTTCAAGACCGGTGCCCACGATAGGAGCCTCTGGTCTCATTAAAGGAACTGCCTGGCGTTGCATGTTTGAACCCATCAACGCGCGATTTGCATCATCATGCTCGAGGAATGGAATCATGGAAGCTGCAATCGATACAATCTGGTTAGGAGCAACATCCATATAACGGATATCCTTTGGATCCACTACCGGGAAGTCACCTTCAAAGCGAGCTTTTACCTTTTCATCATTCAGTTCACCGCCAGATTTAATCTTGACATTCGCTTGCGCGATGTTGTGAGTATCTTCTTCTTCGGCAGTAAGGAAAATCACATCCTTTCCTTTCACTTTACCATTCTCAACCTTGCGGTAAGGAGTTTCGATAAAGCCCATCTTGTTCACTTTTGCATGAACGCAGAGTGACGAGATCAAACCGATGTTCGGACCTTCCGGGGTTTCGATGGTACACAAGCGACCATAGTGAGTATAGTGAACGTCACGTACCTCAAACCCTGCACGCTCTCTTGAGAGACCGCCTGGCCCGAGTGCCGACATTTTGCGCTTGTGAGTAATCTCAGCCAATGGATTGGTTTGATCCATGAACTGGGAAAGCTGATTGGTTCCGAAGAACGAGTTAATAACTGAAGACAACGTACGCGCGTTGATCAAATCAACCGGTTTGAAATCTTCATTATCGCGAACGTTCATACGCTCTTTGATGGTTCTTGCCATACGGGCAAGACCTACACCAAACTGAGAATATAATTGTTCACCAACCGTTCTTACACGTCTGTTGCTCAAGTGATCAATATCATCGACAACGGCCTTTGAGTTAATAAGACCAATCAGATACTTAACGATGAGAATAATATCCTCAGTAGTTAATACGCGCTGATCGAAGCTTAAGTCAAGACCTAACTTCTTGTTGATTCTATAACGACCAACTTCACCCAGATCATAACGCTTTTCGCTAAAGAACAAGCTCTGAATAATATCACGGGCAGTTTGCTCATCAGGCGCTTCTGTATTTCTCAACTGACGATAGATTTGTTCTACCGCTTCTTTTTCTGAGTTCGAGTTATCCTTAGCCAGCGTATTGAAGATAATGTGGTAATCCGCCACGTTCACATCTTCTCTATGCAGGATAATGGACTTAACACCGGAATCCAGGATCGTATCAACATCCTCAGCCGTGATCACGTGATCACGCTCTAACAACACTTCATTACGATCGATGGATACAACCTCACCTGTATCCTCGTCCACGAAATCCTCAGTCCACGTTTTCAAAACGCGGGCTGCAAGTTTGCGACCTACGGTTTTCTTGAGGGTATTCTTATTAGCCTCTATTTCTTCAGACAATCCGAAGAGATCAAGGATATCTTTATCGGTACCATAACCAATTGCACGAAGCAATGTGGTTACAGGGAATTTTTTCTTACGATCGATGTATGCATACATCACTGCATTTACATCGGTAGCAAACTCAATCCAGGATCCCTTGAAAGGAATAATTCTGGCTGAATAGAGCTTTGTTCCATTCGTGTGTTTACTCATGGCGAAAAACACACCTGGCGAGCGGTGCAACTGCGATACAATTACGCGCTCAGCTCCATTGATCACGAAGGATCCTTTCTCAGTCATGTACGGGATATTCCCAAGGAACACTTCCTGTTCGATCGTTTGAAAATCTTCGTTATCCTCATCATTACAGGTGAGTCGCAACTTAGCTTTCAACGGCACGGAGAACGTGAGTCCACGATCAATACATTCGTCCACATTATATTTTGGTGGGTCTATAGTATAATCCACAAACTCCAATACGAAGTTTTCGCGTGAATCGGAGATCGGGAAATTCTCTGCAAAAACTTTGAAGAGTCCTTCATTTTGACGTTTCTCTGCAGGTGTTTCAATCTGCAAGAAATCTTTGAATGATTGAAGTTGGATATCCAGAAAATCCGGATACTCAAGAACCTTCTCGATCGATGAGAAGTCAATCCTGTTATTTACTGTCTTCTTTGCCAAGGTACTTTAGGTTTAAATTTCCTGGGACTAGACTTATTAAACTACTGTTGGATACGGAAGCCATTACTGGCATAAATAGGGAAAGACCCCAGTCCCAAATCAATGGGAATGGGGCCTGACATTTCTATTCAGACGGTACCCTGCGTCTTTCAAGAAGATTACTTCAACTCGATTTCGGCACCAGCCTCTACAAGTTGCTTCTTGAGGTTTTCAGCTTCGTCTTTAGGTAAGCCTTCTTTGATTGTCTTAGGAGCTCCGTCAACTACATCCTTAGCTTCTTTCAAGCCAAGACCCGTTAACTCTTTTACAAGCTTCACGATCTGAAGTTTGTTAGGACCAGCAGCCTTCAACACTACATCGAAGTTGGTCTTTTCAGCGGCAGCAGCTCCACCAGCGGCAGCACCGGCAGCAGGACCTGCTACTACTGCAGCAGCAGCAGGCTCAATGCCATATGTTTCTTTTAAGTAAGAAGCTAATTCATTTACTTCTTTAACGGTAAGTTCTACCAGTTGATCGCCAAGAGATTTTACGTCAGCCATGATTTGTAAGTGTTTAATTTTCTGTTGTTAATTACTGTTTTCTTTCTTCCAAGGCCTTCACCAGACCTGCTACGGTTTGCTTGCCACTTAACAGGGCAGACAATACATTTTTGGCAGGTGATTGCAACAAGGAAATGATTTCGCCAATGAGTTCGTTTTTAGATCTCAACCCAACCAGCGTACTTAATTGATCCTCTCCAATAAAGAGAGTGGATTCGATGGAAGCTCCTTTGAACCCAGGTCTACCTTCCAACTTTCTTCTATACTCCGTAATTACTTTTGCGGGGGCGTTACCTACTTCTTTCGAAAAGATAACTCCGGAAAAGCCATGGAGTGTCTTAAATAATTCTTCATAATTACCTTCTTGCTTTTCCAATGCCTTACGGATAAGCGTGTTCTTATAAACGCGATATTCCACACCAGCATTGAAACACAGTCTACGGAAGGCGTTGATCTGCGCTACCGTTAAGCCTGATGCATCAGTAATATAAAAGTGATTGTTCTGAGAAAACTTCTCAGCCAATTCTTCAATAATCTGTCCTTTTTCTTCCTTGGTCATCTTGCTAATTTTATAGACCTACATCAAATTGAGCCACTATCCACCATTATACCCGGGCTCATCGTGGAAGACAGGGTAATACTTTGTAAGTATGTTCCCTTCGAAGAAGCCGGCTTTAACTTAACTACCATGTTGATAAGTTCAGCAGCATTGTCTTTAATCTTGTCTGCGCTGAAGGAAGCCTTACCTATGCTAGCGTGAATAATTCCTTGTTTATCAATTTTGAAGTCAACTTTACCTGCTTTCACGTCCTTCACCGCTTTTCCAACTTCCAGGGTAACCGTTCCTGACTTCGGGTTAGGCATCAAACCGCGGGGTCCTAACACCTTACCTAATTTACCTACTTTGGCCATAACTGTAGGCATCGTGATAATTACGTCTACATCAGTCCAGCCAGCCTCAATTTTTTTGATATAGTCATCCAAACCAACGTGCTCAGCACCGGCATCTTTAGCTTCCTGAGCTTTGTCAGGTGAACAAAGAACCAATACGCGAACAACTTTTCCCAAGCCATGTGGCAGTGAAACAACTCCACGTACCATCTGATCTGATTTTTTCGGATCAACACCCAGACGGATATCTACATCCACAGAAGAATCAAATTTGGTGAACGAAATATCCTTCAACACCTTGGCTGCATCTTCCAAAGAATACACTTTCTCTGGGTTGTACTTGGCGATTACCGCCTTTCTGTTTTTTGTCAACTTTGCCATGATCCTAATTATTTATCCCAAGGGGCATTTCCACTAACTGTTACACCCATGCTGCGTGCGGTTCCAGCAACCATTTTCATGGCTGATTCAACCTTAAATGCATTCAAGTCAGGCATTTTAAGCTCAGCAATTTTTTTGATTTGATCCCAAGTGATTGATCCTACTTTTGCACGGTTAGGTTCCTTTGATCCCTTTTGGATTTTTATTGCCTCCATGATTAGAATAGCAGCTGGAGGTGTCTTTATTACAAAGTCAAAAGACTTGTCGTTATAAATTGTAATAAGCACTGGCAATACTTGCCCTTGCTTGTCCTGGCTTCTTGCATTGAACTGCTTGCAAAAATCCATGATATTCAAACCTTTTGAACCGAGGGCAGGACCAATAGGAGGTGCCGGATTTGCCTGACCCCCTTTAACCTGCAATTTCAAGTAACCTGTTACTACCTTAGCCATTGTATTACTAGTCTAACTTTTCTACCTGCATATAACTAAGCTCAACGGGTGTATTTCTTCCGAAAATTTTCACCATCACATTAAGCTTTTTCTTGTCTTCAAATATTTCTTCAACCGAACCTGTAAAGCCACTGAATGGACCATCCATTACCTTTACCGATTCTCCTTTGATGAACGGAGTTTCCAACTTCTCTTCAAACTGATCGATCTCATCTACCTTACCCAAAATCCGATTCACTTCAGATTGTCTTAAAGCAACCGGATCTTTAGAGGTTGCACTTGAGCCATTCGTGCCTAAAAACCCAATTACTCCTGGGATGTTATTCACTGTATGGTAAGCCTCACCGTTTGAGAGATCCGCTGAAACCAGAACGTAGCCTGGAAAGAAATTTCTCTCTCTCACACGCTTCTTTCCATTTCTCATCTCGTACACCTTCTCAGATGGGATCAGTACCTGTGGAATAAACTCGACTAGTTTAGACCGTTCGATCTCAGTTTCCAGGTAAGATTTTACTTTCTTCTCCTGACCGCTGATTACGCGTAATACATACCACTTTAGTTCGCCCATGCTGGATCTTATATTTTATAATTCTTTATAAAACCAAGCCAAAGCATTCTTAAAACCTAAATCAACAAGTCCGATTAAAATGGCGAATATCAATGAGGCGACCAGAACCAATATGGCACTGCTCTGCAATTCGTTGAATTTAGGCCACGAAACCTTGTTCCGGATCTCGTCAATGGACTCTAAAATATAGTTCTTAACTTTTTCCATCCATTTTACTTATTGCACGGGTGGAGAGACTCGAACTCCCAGCCAACGGTTTTGGAGACCGCTACTCTACCAATTGAGCTACACCCGTTTACTGTTCAGCTCCCCTTTAAATTGCACCCGTGAAACCCTCAATTCAAAAGGACTGCAAAGGTAGAATAAGAGCCAAAGAAAACAAAAGCGTTTCTAAGAAAATTCTCAGAAACGCTTTTTATTTGATTATCAGCTAATTACCCATCAAAACCTAAAGTAAAACGGGTAATTGTGAATTTAGTCAAGAATTTCAGTAACCTGACCTGATCCTACGGTACGACCACCCTCGCGGATAGCGAAACGAAGACCTTTTTCCATTGCGATTTTGTTGATCAACTCAACTTCGATAGAAACGTTGTCACCAGGCATAACCATTTCTACTCCGGCAGGAAGTTTACACTCGCCTGTAACGTCTGTGGTACGGAAATAGAACTGAGGACGGTATTTGTTAAAGAATGGAGTGTGACGACCACCTTCTTCCTTTGAAAGTACGTATACTTCAGCCTTGAACTTAGCGTGAGGAGTTACTGAGTTAGGCTTGCAAATAACCATACCACGGCAGATTTGCTCCTTTTCAATACCACGTAACAACAAACCTACGTTGTCACCAGCTTCACCTCTATCAAGGATTTTGCGGAACATTTCCACACCCGTGATGGTAGAAGTCAAGTTCTCGGCACCCATTCCGAGGATTTGAACTGGATCACCAGTTTTGATGATACCACGCTCGATACGGCCAGTAGCCACAGTTCCACGACCCGTGATAGAGAACACATCTTCTACCGGCATCAAGAAATCCTTATCGATCAAACGAACTGGGATTGGAATAAAATCATCCACGGCCTTCATCAATTCATCAACTTTCTCAACCCACTTTGCTTCGCCATTAAGGGCACCGAGAGCGGAGCCTCTGATTACTGGCATCGTGTCGCCAGGGAAATTATAATAAGTCATCAACTCACGAACCTCCATTTCAACCAGGTCAAGCAATTCTGCATCGTCAACCAAGTCTACTTTGTTCATGAAAACTACCAGTGCAGGCACACCTACCTGACGAGCTAAAAGAATGTGCTCGCGGGTTTGTGGCATAGGTCCATCAGTAGCAGCAACCACAAGAATAGCACCGTCCATCTGGGCAGCACCCGTAACCATGTTCTTCACATAGTCAGCGTGACCAGGACAGTCTACGTGTGCGTAGTGTCTCTTTTCTGTAGAATATTCTACATGTGAGGTGTTGATTGTAATACCTCTTTCTTTTTCTTCTGGAGCGTTATCAATAGAAGAAAAGTCGCGAACTGCAGCAAGGCCTTTCTTGGAAAGTACCTGAGTGATTGCAGCGGTAAGCGTAGTTTTACCATGGTCAACGTGACCAATAGTACCGATGTTAACGTGTGGTTTTGAGCGGTCAAATGTTTCCTTTGCCATATTTGAAAATTCCGGTTAAAGTTTAAAGTGTATAATTAATTTAAGTAAGTTACTAATCTAAGCTTCTTCGTTAAGAAGCACTATACACCCTAAACATGTTAAGCCTTTCGAAATAAGGGTTATTCGGTGAATCTTTGACACTTATGTGATAGTCGCTAGCTACCAGTGATCAAAGCTTTCATTACTACAAATTTTCAAGTTCATCAAATCATTCCGATCGATATCGGAATAAATACTGTCATCTACTTCAAATCATCAACATTCAAGAGCTGTTGAAGGGAATTGAACCCTCGACCTCTTCCTTACCAAGGAAGTGCTCTACCCCTGAGCTACAACAGCAACTCAGAACTCAAGCATTGGGATTAGGATTTTACCTAATGCCTGATGCCCAAGGCCCAAGATATTGGAGCGGGAAACGAGGCTCGAACTCGCGACCTATAGCTTGGAAGGCTATCGCTCTACCAACTGAGCTACTCCCGCTTACAATCTCTCACTTACAAAGAACTCGCGTCCTATAGCTGGAATCCGCCAACTGGCGGACTACCTCCCGATAACTATCGGGATGAGCTACTCCCGCTTTAATTCAATTCAAAATTTTATTTCAAGATTCAAAATTGAGGTTTACGACAATTTTGAATTCTAAATATTGAATTTTTGAATTCTCCGTGGGGAGAACAGGATTCGAACCTGTGAAGACATAAGTCAACAGATTTACAGTCTGTCCTCGTTGGCCGCTTGAGTATCTCCCCCAACGATTTTTAATATGATTAAGAACGTGTTTTAGGTCTGCGTTTAAACCTTTATTTCCATGATTTCAGCTTTCGCTAAAAAAATAGGAGTGCAAAATTATACGGTTTTTCGGTTTAGACAAACTCGATCGGCTATTTAATAGCAGGAAATACAAAAGGAAGGGGCTGCTGGCCTACATGAATACCAAATCCTTGACTACTTCGGTCCCAAACTCCTTTTGGAGCAAGTCAATAATCTTCGATTTATGAATAGAAAGATCGTATTTAAGTGCCGGGCTCTCTAATTCCACAAAAAGAACTTTGTTTCGGATATACAGTTTTTTGGTGCGTTTTGCGACAGGTTTTCCTACCAGGATTTCCCAGGAATTGATCAAATTAGCTTCATCAAACTTTGATTTGATATGATACCTGTTGAGCAGTTGCTGAATCGCCTGCCCAATATGCATCGAATTACTGTCGCTATCTAGATTTTTAGCCATTCCTGGTTGAAGGTACCATTTTCCAACACAAATAGTCGGGCACCTATTCCGGCTTCACTCAGAATTTGCTTGCTGCGACCCTGCCGGGCATCGGTTATAAAAAGTTGTCCGAACGTGCCTTGACTTATCAACTTCATAAGTTGATGAATTCTTAAGTCATCCAATTTGTCAAAAATATCATCCAATAAAAGAATCGGCTTAACCCTCTTTTGCTCAGCCAGAATCTGAAACTCTGTTAGTTTCAATCCAATAAGAAATGACTTTTGTTGCCCTTGCGAGCCTACCCGCTTCAACTCTTGCTCATTGAACTCAAACAGAAAATCATCACGGTGTATTC
>JBEBJH010000293.1:0-5090 GCA_040079965.1 Cyclobacteriaceae bacterium | reverse complement strand
CTGCCGTAGTTCGCTTCCAGAAAAAGCCCATCAGGAAAATAGCCAGCACACCTGGTGAAATGAACCCCACATATTCCTGGATGAATTGATAGGCCTGATCCAACGTTTTCAATGCCGGGGCAACAAACCCTGCAATCCCTATTGAAATGATAACAGCCCATCGGCCCACGCGCACCAGTTTCTTTTCGTCAGCCTCCTTATCAAAATACTTTCTGTAAAGATCCAGCGAAAAAATGGTGGAGATACTATTGGCTTTGCCCGCCAACGATGCTACTACAGCCGCGGTAAGTGCAGCAAAGGCAACGCCCTTTAAGCCGGCAGGTAACAAATTCATTAGGGTGGGATAAGCATGATCCGGTTTTAATACTCCCAATTCATCCACCATCTCGGTCTGAAACATACCCTGCTGATACAACACATACATCGCAATACCCGGAAGCACGGCAATCAAAGGAATCATCAGTTTTAAAAATGCCGCGAACAACAATCCTTGCCTTGCAGTTTTTAAATCGGCACCCAGCGCGCGTTGGGTAATGTATTGGTTACAGGCAAAATAGTTGAGGTTGTTGATCCACATGCCGCCAATCAACACCGAAAGCCCCGGTAGATCTTTATAGTAATTGTGGTCTTTGTTAAGGATCATATGAAAATGACTTTCAGCATTTTCTTTTAACAACACTAGTCCCTTCCACGCATTATTTCCAAAACCAAATTTTTCAGATAGGAGTGTAAGCGCGAGATAAGAAGTAATCAGTCCACCAATAACCAATACCGCTACCTGTATTACATCCGTATAGCCAATTACCTTCATGCCCCCCAGGGTTACCACGATCGCAAATACACACAATCCGAAAATACACAGTTCAAACGGTAAATTGGAAATCGAATTGATTGCGATTGCCCCGAGGTAAATAATAGACGTAAGATTGACGAACACATAGACCAACAACCAGAAGATGGCCATCACGGTGCTCACCTTATCGTTATAACGCTCTGCCAGAAACTGAGGCATGGTATAAATCTTATTCTTTAGGTACAGAGGAATAAAAAATATGGCTACAATGATGAGCGTAGCTGCAGCCATCCATTCATAGGTAGAAATCGCAAGGCCAATGGCAAAACCAGAACCCGACATGCCAATAAAATGCTCGGCAGAAATATTGGAGGCGATAAGGGATGCCCCGATGGCCCACCAGGTCAGGGAACCTTCTGCAAGAAAGAACTCGCGTGCGCTAATGGATACAGATCGCTTCTTATGGTAAACATAATATCCATAAGCAAAGATCAGGATGAAGTAACCAAAGAAAACAATATAGTCGGCTGTGTGAAGGGTATTCATTTCGGCCGACTATAGTTCAGTGGTGCATTAATCGAATATGAGAATTTAAAACTTTAATGTGGGCGGAAGGTATTTAGCCACCAGGTCTTCGTAATAAGGTTTTAGTTCCGTCCAGTTGGGCGGTGTTGGGTTTTTAGAGTAGAGATCGTAAGGATTAAACAACTTCACCCATTTGAACATTTCACGATCATGATCATCCATCAAATGATCATAGGCGTTTTCGCGATGCTGTGAATAAAAGGAATGGTAGCGAAGCATGTAGAGACCTTGCTCTGGCAGTCGGTCTTTAACCATATTATAGACATATTCATCGTGGCCCCACGACATGTGCACATTTCGCAAACCACAGTTAGGTGAGTACACTCCATATTTTGTATTATACTTTGGATTAGTAAAATCCGGGTTGTTTGCAAAGAACTCTGGATACACGATTTTATCAGCATAGGCACAACCAACGGGGAAGGTATCGCCAACAACAGCCCATTGTGGTTCACCAAAAAGGCAAAGTACTTTACCCATATCATGCAGCAGACCTACCATCACCATCCAGTCGGGGTGCCCATCTCTGCGGATGGCTTCAGAGGTTTGAAGTAAATGTTGAAATTGATCAAGGTCCGTATCGGGGTCAGAGTCATCCACCAATTGATTCAGAAAATCAAAGGCACTCCATACGGGCATTTCTTTTTTGTTGAACGCAAGGAACTCTGCCTCCTTCTGCATCACAAAATCGTAAGTTTGATACGTGTGATTAAGTCGATAGAATTCGCGCACGGTGTCGCGCTGAGGTTCATTATAATTGCGGTATTCTTCGGTAGATTTTGAAGTGGCAATAGTATCAGGATCGGGATATCTGCGAAGGAGATCGTCTTCCCATTCATCTAAACTCTTGAGCGGAACTGCTTCGAACTGATTTTTCATAGTCTGTTTCTGATTTCAAATATGAATTTAAGGCTTTTTCCTGATTTCTTTCGGGAAAAATTGCAAACGGACCTTTAACAGGATGAATTGATGATGCCAATAGGCCTCACTACAACTTTTCTGCGATTCAGTACATCGTATCTCCGGCTGAAGCCTGAACACTTTTATAGTCAGGGTCTTTTAACCACTTTTAATTTATAATCCACTGATATGCTACGCAATTACCTTAAAATCGCCTTTCGCTCTTTGTGGAGAAGTAAGGCTCACTCGCTTATTAATGTGTTGGGATTAAGTCTGGGTATCGTTTGCTGTATACTCATTGCCCTATTCGTAAAAGATGAGTGGACGTTTGATACCTTCCACAGCAAGGCCGATCGTATCTACCGCGTATATGTGCGTGAAGATTATGGCGAAAATCAGCAGTTCTTTAATACCGTAACACCTTTGCCAATGGGGCCGGCATTGGTCGACAACCTGCCGGATGTTGAAAGTTATCTGCGCCTTGTAAAAATGGGAACTCAGGTGAAGGTAGGCGACAATCAATTCAGCGAAACGCTTACGATGGCCGAAAGGAATCTTTTTTCCATGTTTGATTTTGAGTTGATTCAGGGCGATCGCGAACGAGTATTGAGTGAAAAGAATAATGTGGTGATCAGTGATTGGCTGGCAAAGAAATATTTTGGAGATACGGATCCAATCAACAAAGTAGTATCAATTCAAATCGGAGAAAACTTCGAGGACTTTACGGTGACTGGTATTTCTAAAATCCCTACCAATTCAAGCATTCAATTTTATCTATTAGTGCCCGATCATAACCTGAATAAGATTTACAGTGAACAAGTTTTAACATCAGGCTGGTTTAACGTTAACCCAGAAACGTATGTGATGCTTCGGGAAGGTGTAAAGGCATCGGATGTTGAAAGTAAGTTTCCTACGTTGTTTAAAACGCTGGTAGGGGAGGAAGATTATAAGTCAAGTAAATATGGTCCTGGCTTACAACCTTTAACATCCATCCATCTCGACAACAGTTATCCGGTAGGCATTGCGCCAGTCAGCGATCCAAAGTACAGTTATATTCTGGCTGCTATTGCCTTGCTGATTCTTTTTGTGGCTTGCATAAACTTTGTTACGCTTTCCATTGGTCGATCGATGAAGCGGGCCCGGGAAGTAGGAATTCGCAAAGTGGTTGGGGCAGAACGAAAACAATTGATCTTTCAATTTATTGGCGAGGCCGTAATTGTTACACTGATTGCTTTGTCAATTGGAGTTCTGCTTTCGGTGCTTGGCCTTCCTGTATTTAATGATCTTGCCGGGAAGCAATTGGTCTTTTTGTGGAATGGATTCTTTGTCGTGTTGGTTATTTCGCTGATTTCTATTATCGGAATTATGGCTGGCAGTTATCCGGCATTTGTACTATCGGCTTTTAAACCTATCTCAATTTTAAAGGGCTCGGTTCAGGCTGGCAATACAAAGCAAACCATGCGCAAGGTGTTAGTAGGGGTGCAACTGGTGCTTTCCATCATTCTTGTTTCAAGTACATTAATCATGCAACAGCAGCTAAGATTTCTGCAGAATAAAAACCTTGGATTCAACAAAGAGCAACTGGCTGTTATTCAACTCAATGTTCCCCGCACGGGACGCCTGGCAGAACGAGTGAAGAAAGGCTTTGAGCAAGCCGAACAATTTAAAACTGAACTGAGTAAAATTTCGGGGATTGCTGCCATGTGCGCTACTTCACATGATTTCGGTAATGGAGCCTGGGTCGGTGTTGGCTATACGGATGATCAAGGTACTTATCGCAATTTCAATTTGAATATTGTCGATGATGATTATATTCCCGTACTGAAGATGGAGATGAAGTGGGGCCGCAATTTCTCAGACGAAAATCCTTCGGATGCGAGGAGATCGGTATTGGTGAATGAAGCTTTTGCCAAAGAATATGGTTGGACCGATCCTGTTGGTAAACGAATCCCTGGAAAAAACTTTGCAGATCATGAGGTGATCGGAATTGTAAAAGACTTTAATTATGCTTCGCTTTATACTGCCGTACAGCCCCTCGTGATTGTTCAGGATCCAACCATCATTTTGGGTGGAGTGGAAAATATCAGTATAGATAATTCACCCGTACCCAAGCTCCTTGTTCGGTTGCGGGCAGATAATATGACGACCACCATTGATGAAATAAAAACGACCTGGGATCGGTTAACCGGGGGCGAGGAGTTTGCTTTCAATTTTGTTGATCAGACGTTGAATGCAGTTTATGCAAGCGATCAGAACCTTGGCAAAATAGTTAGCATTGCCACCTTGTTGGCGATGGCGATTGGAAGTTTAGGACTTTATGCCCTTGCTTCATTGGCTATGCAAAATCGTACGAAAGAAATCTCAATCCGTAAAGTGATGGGAGCAACTGAACAGTCTTTGCTGGTATTGCTTTCCAAAGACTACGTGCTGCTGATTGGTATTTCGTTACTGTTGTCGGTGCCCATAACCTGGTATATGATGAGCACCTGGTTGCAATCCTTCCAGTATCGCATCGATGTAAGTTGGAAAGTTTTTGCCCTGGCCGGTGGCTTGTCGTTGATCGTGGCGCTGGTCACCATTAGTTATCAGGCCATTAAAACCGCCTGGACCCACCCTGCTGAGACACTCAAATACGAGTAGCAAGAAAAAACTTGAGATTTCTTTGACAAAAGTGTAACATATTAGGAATAGTTGAGTATATATGTTTTACAAAACATATAGTAATAACTTATGAAGAAGGAATACCTCGGTGAATTCGAAGAGTTGGTTCTTACCATGGTTGGCATTTTACAGGAAGAGGCTTATGGAAACG
>JBEBJH010000292.1:0-5119 GCA_040079965.1 Cyclobacteriaceae bacterium | reverse complement strand
GGTTATGGTTTTGGTTAGGTTATTCTTTCAATTGTCTTTGATAAGTATCTGTGCCTTCAGTTTAAGGTTTAACAGCTGGGAAAAATTTTCATACGATTGTGGCTATTGATTTTTTAATTGTTTTGTTTACTGTTAACTTGTTACACAAATGTGATATCCTTCTGGCAACTAATTCAACTTTTAATATTTCAGAACTTGCTCACGTGCTATAATCTTTTAAAACGATCAACTTTCGCAGTCATGGTTGTGGTCATGATTGTTACATGTCCTGCGTTTTCGCAAAATTTAAAAAAGATTGATTCCCTTGAATCTTTGCTAGGGTCGTCAAGAGACACCACCCGGTTTAAAATTCTAAGTGAACTTTTTAGACAGACAAATCAGTTTGATTTCAATCAAGCTTTAAATTTTGCTCAACAGGCTTACCATCAAGCAGAGGCCATTGGTGACAGCGCCAAAATTGTGGAGGGCGGAAGAATGATCGCTTATTCATTGGATGATCTCGGCCGGAATGATGAAGTAATCGAAATCCTTAATAAGGCAATTGGGATTGCAATCAGGAATCAGGAAAGATATCCGGAGCTTAAGGTCAAACTAAAGTTTCTGCTTAACAATGCTGCAATTGCCTATATGCATCGGGGCAATTATGACTCTTCATTAAGTTATCATTTCCGATCGTTAGAAATTCGAGAGACAGAGGGTGATAAAAGATCTATTGGTACTGCCCGAAATAATATTGGGTTGGTATATTTTAAATTAAGTAACTATGAAAAATCCCTTGAGTATTACCTGCAGTCATTGGCGATTAAAAGAGAGTTGAATGATTATGTTGATCTTGATAGAATTCTTATCAATGTGGGTTTGTGTTATAATGCATTGGGGCAACCAGGAGAAGCAATTAAATCATTTAACGAAGGGCTTAGTCTTTGTAAAAATAATTGTTCAGATTATGTATTGAAAGAAGCTAATTTTGGTTTGGGTAGTGCCTATTTTACGAGAGAAGACTTCAATCTCTCAAAAGAAAAATATATTATATCCCTCGAGCTATCTAAGAAGCAAAATGACACACGATACTCTATAGAAAACCTTATTGGTCTTGGAAGAATTGAGCGTTTTTTAAAAAATTACGATAAAAGTTTAGGCTATTTGAACGAAGCAAATGAGTTGGCTAATGGTTCTGAATACGCTGAGTCACTGATCACGGTTTATCGGGAATCATCTCTAACTTATAATTTAATATCTGATTTTAAGAATGCTGCAATTTTTCAAGAACGATACATAACCTTGAAGGATAGTATTTATAGCGGGAATTTAATCAAGAACCTTGCGCGTATTCAAACCAATTATGACAATCGCGAGAACCTTAAAACTATCCGACTCATCAACGAAAACATAAAACTGAAAGACGAACAAATTCAGCGGCAGCGCATTCAGTATTTATTTGTCGTGCTAGTAACAATCTTGATTGTATTGCTCGCCACCGTTTTAATCTGGGCCAACAGACGGCAGCATCGCCACAATGCAGCACTCAGTGAAGCCAAGCGGGTAATTGAAGATCAGAATAAAGAGCTCACCAAAAGCAATGAGGAACTCGATCGCAGGGTGCAACAAAAAACGCGCGACCTGTTCCTTACTAATGAATCGCTGAGCCAGGTGAATGAAGAACTGGATAATTTTATTTATCGCACTTCGCATGATATCCGCGGTCCATTGGTTACCCTGAAAGGCGTTTGCAACGTGGCCTTGTTAGATGTAAAGGATACCCTCGCACAGGATTATCTGAAACGACTTGACTTAACCGCGGAAAAACTAAATTCCATTCTTACCCGCCTGTTAATCGTTAACCAGATTAACCATTCAGAGCTGGATGCTTCGACTATTGACTTTAAGCAAATGATCGATGACATCCTGGTGACAGAACGGAAAAACGGATTGCCTTCGAAGTTATTGATTGAGTATGAACTGGATCCCAATGTCAGATTGATTTCGGACCGGCAACTGGTAAAAATTGTACTCGAGAACCTGATTGATAATGCGATCAAGTTTTATAATACCTCCGAACGTATCTCACCCTACGTAAAAATAAAAGTGGATAGGGCCAATGCAGATAAAGTCCGGATTCGTGTGGAGGACAATGGAATAGGCATCAATCCCAGAGATAAAGATCAGATCTTCCATTTGTTTGTGCGCGCTTCCGAGCGTTCTGAAACAGGGGGCATTGGCCTTTACTTATCCAAGCTATCTACCCACCGGTTGGGGGGAGAAATAATTTTGGCTGATACTTCTGAAAAGGGCACCGCCTTCATGGTTTTAGTCCCTTCCGACTTAAGGCCCATTCTCGAAAGGAGGAGAGAAGAAGAAGAGTTACGCAAAAAAGATAAGGCTTTGCGTGAAAAGGAAATACAAGCTTCGCGCGAAAAGGAAGCCGAATCGGAAATGAGTATCTCCTCCAAACAAAACAAGGTTACCACTTCCTGATATTGCTTCGCATTTAGCATCTTTGCAGTCTGTTTTTTGAACAGGTTGTTATTCTATGAGCCAGAAGACTTTTAATCGTGTTACTGTTACTGCAGCGTTGCCTTATGCCAATGGCCCCAAGCATATTGGCCATCTGGCTGGTGCTTACATTCCCTCGGATGTGTATGTACGCTACCTGCGCTTGATTGGAAAGGACGTGATCTTCATATCCGGAAGCGATGAGCATGGTACCGCCATTCCCAACCAGGCCTTAAAAGAAAAGACTACCTCGAGGGCCATTATTGATAAGTACGATGCATTAATTCGCGATTGCTTTGATAAGTTGGGCATGTCGTTTGATATATATCATCGCACCAGCGAACCCATTCATCACCAGACTTCGCAGGAGATTTTCCTGAATATTTATAACAAGGGTTTGCTTACGGAAGAAACTTCGGAGCAGTATTATGATGAGGAGGCTAAATTATTTTTGGCCGATCGCTACATCGTGGGTACGTGCCCAAAGTGTGGGCATACGAATGCCTATGGCGATCAGTGCGAGAAGTGCGGCTCCACGTTAAGTCCGCGCGAACTGATCAATCCAAGGTCTACGGTCAGTGGTAAGACTCCCATTCTTAGACTAACCAAACATTGGTACCTGCCATTGGAGAATTACGAACCCTGGCTACGCGATTGGATTTTGAAGTCGCACCAGGAAGATTGGAAACCCAATGTGTACGGGCAGTGCAAGTCATGGATCGAAGCCGGGCTGCAGCCGCGGGCCATGACACGCGATCTTGATTGGGGTATTAAAGTGCCGTTGCCGGATGCAGAAGGAAAAGTGTTATACGTGTGGTTTGATGCTCCGATTGGATACATCTCGGCTACGCGCGCCTTGTTTGACGAAGTTCATTCCGGCAAGCTGAAGTTTGCTACTCCCCGCAGGGATTTCACAGGCGCAAAGAAAGACGATTGGAAAAAATACTGGCAGGCAGAGGATACGCGACTGATTCACTTTATCGGAAAGGACAACATTGTATTTCACTGCATCATTTTTCCGGTGATGCTGCATGCAACAGGCGAATACATTGTGCCTGATAATGTTCCGGCCAATGAGTTCATGAACCTTGAGGGCGACAAGATGTCGACCAGCCGGGGTTGGTCGATTGAGATGCATGAGTTTTTACAGGACTTTCCGGATAAACCCGATGTGTTGCGCTATGCCTTGCTCACAAACCTGCCTGAAGCAAAAGACAGTGAGTTTACATGGAAAGATTTTCAGGCTAAGAACAACAATGAGTTGGTGGCCATCTTCGGCAACTTTGTGAACCGCGCGGTGGTGCTTACGCAAAAGTATTTTGAGAACAAAGTTCCGGCACAAGGCACGTTAACCGACCTTGATAAGAAAGTGTTGGAGGACTTGAAAGCTGCACCGGGAAAAATTGCTGCCTCGATTGAAACGTTCCGGTTCCGCGAGGCTACGGCTAACTTCATGGACCTGGCGCGGGTGGGGAATAAGTACCTGGCCGAAACCGAACCCTGGAAGCTTGCTAAAACAGATCTTGCACGGGTGGGCACCATTCTGAATTTGTCGTTGCAAATCGCAGCTACACTTTCTGTGGTGGCCGAACCCTTTCTTCCGTTTACATCGCGCAAACTTAAGGATATGCTAGGCGTAGGGGAGTTGACCTGGCAGCAGGCAGGTGGTAGCGATTTGGTGAAGGCGGGCGCACCTCTTACCGATGCACCATTGTTGTTTGAAAAAATTGAGGATGTTGTTATTGAAGCGCAAATAAAAAAACTGATAGACACCAAACGTGCCATGGAATTAGCCAATCAACCCGCGCAACCCGCCAAAGCCGAAGTTTCATTCGATGATTTTTCGAAGCTGGATATCCGCATTGGTAAAATTCTGAAAGCGGAGCGGGTGGAGAAATCAAAGAAACTGCTGAAGCTGCAGGTAGACACCGGCATTGACACGCGCACGGTAATGAGCGGGATAGCAGAACACTTTACGCCTGAAGAAATTATTGGCAAGCAGGTAACCATGTTAGTAAACCTGGCACCCCGAAAGATCATGGGCGTTGAGTCGCAGGGAATGATTTTAATGGCTTCGGATAAGGATGGCACCTTAAAATTACTAAGCCCTTCCGGGGATGTAGCACCGGGGTCGGTGATAAGCTAGGTTTTAGCCAAGAGGTGATAATCCGCCCATGTTGGTGTTGTATCGCTCTGGATTGGAGCCGATTTGTTGTGAGCAATCAAAAATAAGCAAACAATCCTGAGCGCTTTGTAGCACTGTCCAGTTTTGCCATTCTAAAACTAAATCTGAGAAGTGCCTTCAAGTAAACACCAACACGGAGCGAAGGATCCCCGAATCTAATACCCACTTCAATATCAGGGGATCCTTCTCCGCCCGCTGGCGGATCAGGATTGCTTTTCAATTTATTGTATTGTCTTTGTTGTCGGTGTTCATCGCTAGCTAGTGAAACTTGAAGAGCGTTGGCCCGGCAAAAAGGCCTGCCTGCGCGTAGCCGCTTCGGCATAGGCAGGCGGGGTGGTGGACAAGTGGGTGGAAGCATCTTTTTGCCTTGACCGTAACGACTCGAACTCGTACCGTAACTACTTGAACTCGTACCGTAACTACTTGAACTCGTACCGTAAC
>JBEBJH010000291.1:0-5140 GCA_040079965.1 Cyclobacteriaceae bacterium | reverse complement strand
ATGCGGAGCTCACCAAAATTTATATTGAACGCGGTTTGAAGGAAGCGATTGCAGCAGATGTGGCCACCCAATTAATGCACCATGATGCGATTGGTACGCACGCGCGTGATGAATTAGGTATCTCGGAAGTAATGGCTGCGCGGCCTGTGCAGGCAGCATTTGCGTCTGCCGGTTCATTTGTAGTGGGAGCGGTGTTGCCGCTTCTGATTGTGCTGTTGATTCCGGTTGCAAACCATTTCTGGTTTGTAGCCGGTGGCTCGCTTTTTTTTCTCGCCCTCTTAGGCGCTATTTCAGGATATACTGGCGGTGCTCCCGTAATGAAAGCCACCATGCGTGTTACATTTTGGGGTGCACTGGCAATGGCGTTGACAGCAGGCGTGGGTGCAATCTTCGGAGTGGTAGCTTAACTACTTTATTATGGACTTTATCGACTACTATAAAATACTAGAGCTATCCAAAACAGCGAGCGAAGCCGATATAAAAAGCGCGTACCGGAAATTAGCGCGGAAATATCATCCGGATGTAAATCCGAACAACAAAGAGGCTGAAAAGAAATTCAAGGAAATCAATGAAGCCAACGAGGTGCTAAGTGATCCTGAAAAGAGAAAGAAATACGATGCTTACGGCAAAGACTGGAAACATGCAGATGCTTTTGAAGAAGCGAAAAGGCAACAAGGGCAATCGCAGCGTGCATCCGGTCAACAGTATTCGGGGGAATATGGAAGTGATTTTTCGGATTTCTTTGAATCGATGTTTGGTGGGCAGGCGGGCAGAAGCCGCCAAACAAAATTCAGAGGCCAGGATTTGAATGCGGAATTACAGCTTACGCTAAATGATGTCTGTAAACCACATCAACAAACGTTGAATGTGAATGGTAAAAATATTCGTTTAATCTTTCCGGCAGGCATTGAAAATGGACAGACCATTAAAGTAAGCGGCCACGGTGCTCCCGGAGTTAATGGTGGCCCTGCTGGAGATTTGTACATCACTTTTATAATTAAAAACACCACTAAATTTAAAAGAGATGGGTCTGATTTACATGCTACCGCTGAGGTAGATCTTTATACTGCTTTGTTAGGTGGCGAACTGTTGGTTGACACGTTTGACGGGAAAGTGAAATTAAAAGTAGCTTCCGAAACTCAGTCTGGCACCCTCGTGAAACTAAAGGGAAAGGGATTTCCGGTTTATAAAAAGGAAAATCATTTTGGTGATTTGTATATCACTTACAAGGTAAAAATGCCAACGAATCTTTCTGAAAAAGAAAAAGAGTTATTACACGAGTTGAAAAAAATCAGAAGCCATGAACACTGACAACCTGATAACCATCGAATATTTCTGCGCGCAGTACAACGTTGAATTAGCCTTTGTCAATGCATTAAAGGAGTCTGGACTGATCAACCTTGTTATTGTGGAAGAGTCCAGCTACTTGTCCACTGAGGATTTAAAAGAAATTGAGAAACTTGTTCGTCTGCATTATGAGTTAGGAATTAACATAGAAGGTATTGATGTTATATCCAATCTGTTGAATCAAATAGCAGACCTACAACATGAGCTGACGGTCGCTAAAAATAAATTGAAATTCCTGGGTATGGAATAATTTAGCCAATGAACTCAAAAGTCTTTTAAGAAATGACAAAACCTGCGTCAAACTACTTCGTAATCGGAACTTTGGTTAACAGCGCTTTAACAATATCCGCTGTCTTCACATTGTCGGCTTCCGCTTCGTAGTTGAGAATGATGCGGTGGTTCATTACATCCAACGCGATCTCTTTAATGTCTTCCGGCAACACATAATCACGAGCATCCATGAAGGCCATTGCTTTGGCCGCGAGGTTCATGTTGATACTTGCGCGTGGTGATGCTCCAAACTGAATGTATTGCGCCTCGTTATCGAGTTTATATTCTTTCGGTTTGCGCGTGGCGGTCACTAATTCAATGATGTATTTCTCAAGAGATTCAGAAATCTTCACCTTATTAACCTCGCCACGAATCGAGAAAATGTCATCTTTGGTAAGGACCTGATTTACTTCATACTTAAACTGCATGTTGGATATTCTGCGCATAATCTCCAACTCATCTTCTTTAGTAGGATAGTTCACAAACACCTTCATCATAAAGCGGTCAATCTGGGCTTCCGGCAACGGATAGGTTCCTTCATTCTCAACCGGGTTCTGGGTGGCCATTACCAAAAAAGGCTTGTCCAACGTAAAGGTGGTTTCGCCAATCGTTACCTGCTTTTCCTGCATGGCTTCCAACAAAGCTGATTGTACTTTGGCTGGCGAGCGGTTAATCTCATCGGCCAGAATAATGTTGGCGAAGATCGGTCCTTTCTTTACTTCAAATTTCCCCTCCTTCTGATTGTAGATCATGGTACCCACCAGGTCAGACGGCAGCAGATCGGGGGTAAACTGAATGCGGGCAAAATCAAGATGCAGTACCTGCGCTACCGTACTTATGGTTAAGGTTTTGGCCAACCCGGGCACACCTTCCAATAAGATGTGGCCATTAGTAAAAAGCCCTACCAGCAATCGGTTTACCATGTATTCCTGCCCCACCACCACTTTGGCTACTTCACTAAAAACCTGCTTGATCTTTAATTGGTGTTCTTTCTGTAACTCAGTTGTCGCTTCAAATGCCATAATCTCTTGTACTTCAAATTTTGAATCGCAATATTAAGGAATTGCCACCAAAAAAGTGATGATCCCGGTTGCACTTACGCATGCGGCCATGGAATGTTTCAGAGGGCTATAATTCGCCTGACCTTAAGCTACTTTCTTGTAAGTTAACTTGAAGTAGATCAGCATGGCAACCAGCACAAACATGATCCCATTGCAGATTATTACTGGCCAAAGCATCAGGGCAAAGGCATAGATGAGCCATACCACTGTACTTGTCAGAACGATAAACAACATGGTCAGGCTTAGGTCACCGGCACTTTTGCTTTGCCAGGTCTTATATACCTGCGGGATAAAGGTGATGCAGCTTAAAAAGCTACCGAGGTATCCGAATAAATCTATGTAATTCATAAAAGGCGTTAAGATAACGAAGGTACGCATTGAACTTTTATTACCAACCCCTGCCTTTCTTTCAACTCTATCCTTTCTTAATTTACCCAAAAATCAAAACCCAATGCCTTCCTTTCTTCGAATGACAAAACTACTCGTCCTCCTTTCAGTAATAATTATTTTCTCCTGCTCTACAAAAGAAGCCCCAGACTTAGTGCTTATCCACGGAAAAATCTGGACCGGGGCAAGTGACTCAACATTTGAAGAAGCAGTCGCCATCAAGGCCAATAAAATCCTGGCTGTTGGAAATTCTGATTATATAAAGGACCTGGCCAATTCTAAAACGGAGATTATTGATCTGAAAGGAAAATTAGTAACAGCCGGATTCAATGATGCTCACATTCATTTTTTAAGCGGCTCGCTGGGATTAGCGGAAGTGGATATGACTGGCACGGCATCACCCGCTGATATTGTTGAAAGGGTAAATCAGTACATCAAAGAAAATCCTACCAAAGAATGGATTACCGGTCGTGGTTGGCAATACACTTCTTTTGCCAGCAGTCTGCCCGATCATGAAACGTTACGTTCTATCTCCAATGAAAAACCTGTTTTTATAAAAGCCTATGATGGCCACAGTGCCTGGGCCAATAAGAAAGCGTTGTCTATTGCTGGCATCGATCGCAACACAAAATACAACGGCTTTGGGGAAATTGTGAAAGATAAAAAAGGCGAGCCCACCGGAACGCTGAGAGAAAGTGCTATGGATTTAGTGGGTCAGCATGTTACCAAACTCACCCGCGCAGAAAAACTGGATGCCATACGGAAAGGAATGAAGCTGGCCGCCTCATTGGGCATCACCAGTATTCAAAATGCAGACGGAAATGAAGAAGTACTTTCATTATATAAAGAACTTTTAAACAACGGTGAATTAAGTATCCGTTATGCCGCTGCATTTTCAGTCGATGAGAATACAACCGATGCTGACATTGCCTTATTCACCAAACTTAAGGATAGCGTTGGGTTCTCCAATCCAATGATACGTGCTGATGCCATCAAGTTTATGATTGATGGTGTGATTGAATCTCATACCGGCTATATGGTGGAGCCATACGAGGATGTGACTTCAAATGATCCATTGGCACTTGGTCAACTGGCCGTACCAATCAAAAAATATCAAGAGCTTGTTTCTAACTTAGATAAGAATGGGTTCCGGATTTACACACACGCAATTGGCGATAAAGGTGTACGTGAATCATTGAATGCGTATGAGAACGCAGCCAACCTAAACGGAAAACGTGATGCCCGTCATCGTATAGAACACATTGAAACTGTCTCCCCTGACGATATCCCAAGATTCGCACAGCTCGGAGTGATGGCCTCCATGGAGCCCATTCATGCTGACCCTGGTACCATTTCTGTTTGGGCAAAAGCAATAGGTGAAAAAAGATTGCCCTGGTCATTTGCGTGGGCAGAAATGTTGAAGAGCAACGCATACCTTGTCTATAGCAGCGATTGGCCTGCCTGTATTGACATTAATCCGATACGAGGTATTCATGTTGCTGTGAATAGAAAAACGCCTGATGGATTTCCGGAAGGTGGATGGATCGTTGAACAAAAAATCTCCATTGCCCAGGCGTTGAAAGCCTACACCTCGGCTGGCGCTTATTCTTCTTTCGAAGAAAATCTGAAAGGGCAAATCAAAGCCGGCCAATTGGCCGATATCATTGTCTTCTCTCAAGATTTATTTACAATCGATCCAATGAAGACTCATGAAACGAAAGTGGTCCTCACTGTATTTGATGGTAAAATTATTTATAACAAGCTCTAGATCTTCGTTTGATTTGAACTTGCTATGCTAAATTTGCGAGTTCTCTTAAACAAATGCCCACCTCCTCCTCCGTGTTAATAATTGAAGGGGTTAAACGGACATAACTCGTTTTATAAGGTGAAGCGCTTGCAATGATGTTTTTGCTCAAAAGTTTTTTTACCGCGTCTTCCGGCTTCACCCCATTTACTTCAAAACAGTTAATGCCGGCCGAAACCTCTTCGCCTTCAGGGGTGATCAATTTAATGTGATTAATCGCCAAAAGACCTTGCTTGAGTTTAGTGCTTAACTGATGGGAACGCTGCTCGAC
>JBEBJH010000423.1:0-1276 GCA_040079965.1 Cyclobacteriaceae bacterium | reverse complement strand
ACCGCATGGCCGGGTGTTTCAAAGCCCACGTATCTTGGCGGACTCGGTTTTGGACAAAAGTGGATGATGGGTTGGATGCACGATACGCTAAGTTACTTCAAATTAGATCCTGTACATCGTAAGTACCATCAGGATGAGATTACATTCAGTGTGATCTACGCCTTTACTGAGAATTTTATGCTCCCGCTTTCGCATGATGAAGTGGTTCATGGAAAGGGATCGCTGTTAGGCCGCATGCCGGGGGATGAATGGAGACGCTTTGCCAACCTTCGCTTGATGTATTCCTATATGTTCACTCATCCCGGAACCAAATTATTGTTCATGGGCGGGGAGTTTGGTCAATCTTCAGAATGGAATCATGACCGCACCCTGGATTGGTACTTATTGGAATATGGTCCGCATAAGGGAGTTCTTACTTTAGTAAAAGATCTAAATGCTCTTTACAAAGCAGAACCATCGTTGTATCAGTTTTCGTTTGATAATCGTGGATTTGAGTGGGTGGATTATTCTGATCGGGAAAACAGCGTGATGGTGTTCATGAGAAAGAGTGAGAATAAGGAAGATTCGCTGATCGTCATTTGTAATTTTACGCCTGAAGCAAGACCCTTGTATCGCATCGGGGTTCCCTTCCGCGGCACATGGCATGAAATATTCAATTCAGATAACGTAAAGTATAGCGGCAGTGGAGTGCTTAATCAAGGACTGTTATACACCACTCCTGTAAAATACCATGGCAAAGATTATTCAGTTTCAATAACCTTGCCACCGCTTGGGATTTCTGTATTAAAGCTTAAAGAGGAGAAAGCTGAGTTTGATCTCGAGTAAATCTTTATGCACGTTTGACTTTATCCATTTAATAAATGCCTGTTAGTAATAATAAATACGTTTGTATTCACGGTCATTTTTATCAGCCCCCACGCGAAAACGCCTGGCTCGAAGTTATTGAACTTCAGGATTCTGCGCATCCCTATCATGATTGGAATGAGCGAATCACGGCAGAGTGTTATGAGCCAAATGCAACTTCTCGCATCTTAAATGAAGATGGTGTAATCAAGAACATCGTCAACAACTATTCGCGCATCAGTTTCAATTTTGGACCTACATTGCTTTCCTGGATGGAGCTCTATGCTACTGAAACTTATGAAGCAATCCTGGAGGCAGACAAGCATAGCATTTCCAATTTTGGCGGGCACGGTTCTGCGGTAGCTCAGGTCTACAATCACATCATTATGCCCCTGGCTACCAGGCGCGACAAGGAGACACAGGTGCTTTGGGG
>JBEBJH010000290.1:0-5276 GCA_040079965.1 Cyclobacteriaceae bacterium | reverse complement strand
GCCAATGACGATCAGATCATAGTTTGCCATAAATTATCTTCTGTTAGAGTTTATCTTACTTATTATCTTACTTAAATAAAGTGCCAAATTAACCCAAAATATTGATGCCAAAAAAAGGTTAGTTTCGCACTAAATATTGTTTGCCCATTCGATGAATTTGAAGAACTCTATTCTACTAATTGCCAGTTCGATTGCTGGAATAATTGGCATGTTCCTCAATCAAATCAGATTCCCGGTAGCCCAATTGTGCGTGGTCTGGGCTCTGATTGTATTATCATTCCATGTTATACCAAAGTTAATTAAGAAGAAAAATGAAACTACTTCAAGGTAAAAATGCTCTTGTAACTGGGGCTTCCAAAGGAATAGGCCGTGCTATTGCATTGCGATTTGCAGAACAAGGTGCAAATGTTGCATTTACCTATTTATCAAGTATTGAACAGGGGCAAGCGCTCGAAGCCGAACTTGCTGCAAAAGGGGTAAAAGCAAAAGGGTATCGCTCCGATGCTTCTGATTTTGCGCAAGCAGATAAACTAATCAATGATGTTGTGGCCGATTTTGGCTCCCTCGATATTTTGGTAAACAATGCCGGGATCACCATGGACAACCTGCTACTTCGTATGACGGAAGAAATGTGGGATACGATTATGAACGTGAATCTAAAATCTTGTTTCAACACGGTGAAGGCGGTGGCCAAACCCATGATGAAACAAAAAGGAGGTTCAATCATCAACATGACTTCCGTGGTGGGATTGAAAGGCAATGCCGGCCAGGCAAATTATGCAGCTTCGAAAGCGGGTATTATAGGGTTTACAAAATCAATTGCGCTTGAACTTGGCTCAAGAGGAATTCGCTCTAACGCAATCGCCCCGGGTTTTATCGAAACTGAGATGACTGGCAAACTTGACGAGAAAACCGTCCAAAGCTGGCGAGATGCAATTCCACTTAGGCGAGGCGGTAAGCCTGAAGATGTAGCGGATGCCTGTGTTTTCCTCGGCTCAGATATGTCCTCGTACATCACAGGACAAGTGATCCAGGTGGATGGTGGAATGCTGACCTAAAATTTTCTCACCTATTTTATTACTCAAAGTCTGTCGCTCCGGCAGACTTTTTTTATCCGTACTGGTACGTACACAATTATACCATTGAACTGGTATTGCATGTGATTGGGGATGCTAACAACTTTCGATTTAAATATTCAATACACCAAACCCTAATCTCAAAACACATGAAGAAGAAGTTCCTGGTCTTTCTGGTAGTGCTCCTTGCTACAGGATCTCAGTTGCTGGCACAACAACTGGATCTTGAAAAGACTTACAAAATCTCTCGTGCCTCAAAACGTGGTTTTTTAGCAGGCCTTGACTATGACAAAGAAGCTAAGACCTACACGCTCACTTATTTCACAGATCAAAAAAAGAACACATTTAAATATGAACAATATGTGTTTGATAACGACTTCAACTTAGTGAAGGAAGGAGAGTTTACAGAGGAAGCTGAGAAGATGAAGAAGAAATTCAAGTGGTTCAAGTTTAAAGGTGAAGAATACACGGTGATGGGTAATACCGTAGATAACAATCTCACCGGAACGCTGGTGCTAAAGAAAAAGAAGATCACCTATAAATATCAATTCCTACTGGGTGGATATACCCGCAAAGTTGATATCCTGGAGAAAGTAAAACCCAAAACAGAAGATGGTAATAAGTTAACAGGCCTCACGCACGCTGAAGATGATATGAATGGCGACTTGTACGTTCTTGCCTCTGTAAAAGCAAAAATTGGAGTAAACGCTGGTACAGAAGTGGGCTCTATTCGACTGATTAAATTTGACTCTGACCTCAATATGGTTAAGAGCACAGATTTTGAATTTCCCTATTTACAAACCCTGGCCTTCGTCAGAAGCATTGAAAGAGAAAATCCAGATGACCCTGAAAGTACGGGTGTTGCAGGACTGGTTTTTATTTTCGCTCCATCCAATGCCATGGGAAAGAAATATTCTGATCCGGACAATAATAACTACACCTACATCCGGGTAGATGATCAGTGCAATATTGTTGAACGTTTCAACTTTAAGAGCCCGGCAAGCTATTGGAATATTCATGAAATGATATCCGCTGGCAGCGAAACATATTTCTACGGACCGGCCATGGCGGGGCGCGATAAATATTACAACGAAGGTGCGGGATCACGCTTTGGCGGTGGCGAAGTGAAATACAAAGCAGTTCAATTAATGAAAGTGTCTGGCGGTAAAATGGTGTATCTCACAGAGACCAACCTTGAAGAATTTAAAGCCAAGCAACAATTCCCGCCAAGCCAGCGAAAAACACCTGACTATACCGGTCGTGAATTTGGTATCCGCTCTTACAATTTTGCGTCTAACGGTGATTTGATTGTAGTGGGCCAGAATTATGACAGAACTAAAGAAGGCAACATCAACAAGTTCGAAGATGTACTCGGCTTCCACTTTGATACAAACGGAAAACTAAAAGCACAATACGGATTAGATACAAAAGAAAATGGTGTGGCAGTTGATTACAATTACTTACAAGGAGTTGGATATTACACGGTAACAAAAATCACCAGCGTGTATGCTTGTCCCCAAACCATCGTGGAAGGGACTGATGGCGAACTGTATTGGGTGTTACAGGAAATTAAGGGTCAGGGCAATGATAAACTCTTAACCTATCCTCGCATTGGAAAAGTAAACATGAAGAATAATACCGTTACGGACTTGAAGACTTTTGGTAAAGGTGAAGGATTTTACCTTGACCCTAAATATCCCTTTCTGGAAACAGACAAAAGCGAAACGCTTGTCTTTTTCGGTGCTGATAAAGGCGGAAAGGAACTTTGGTTCGCAAGAGTTAAACTAAAATAGCTATCTGGTTTAGTTGGTTAATCTGAAGCGTGGGAGCGATCTCACGCTTCATTTTTTGTGAGTATTTTAACTAACACCCGTCAGTAAAATAATTTTTAACAATTTTTTAAAGCACCATTTGGAAACTCTACTAAACTGCTATACGTTTGTATTATCATAGTCGGTGAGGCAATTGCTCAACCGATTTATAAAGAAGCGTTGAGAGTACAGGCTCTTTGAAGCGCTAGCAACCAGCTCCAAAAATGGGGAAAACGGTGCTAAATCCTGCTCCCGGCAAGGTGCCGAGGAGAACTATAAACCGGTAAAGTAACATGAAAACAAAACTTTCCATTCTCAAAAGGCGATCAGGTCTACACGATTTGATTAACTCCCTCGACAACTCTTACAAACAATTTATCACTCTGATTCAACAAAGCTGTACACCTGCTCTCCAGTGTTGTATGTGTTGTTGTTGGTGATTGTTGCTTTTGAGAGGCGTAGCGCTTCCCGCAATAGACTAACCTAAGACCCTGTCAGGTGACAGACAGTTGTGGTCACGGTTATGTTCACAATCATTACTAAACAATCGGCTCAATAAATTCCTAAACATAAATTATTAAAGTCATGTCAAACTTACGTTTCGAAACTCTTCAACTTCATGCCGGCCAGGAAGCAGATCCTACAACTGGTTCACGCGCTGTGCCTATTTATCAAACTACTTCATTCGTGTTCAAAAATGCCGAACACGGGGCCAACCTCTTTGCTTTAAAGGAGTTCGGCAATATCTACACTCGTATAATGAACCCCACTACCGATGTATTTGAAAAACGTATTGCTGCGTTAGAGGGTGGCGTTGCGGCTTTGGCGGTAGGATCGGGTCAGGCATCACAGTTCATTGCTCTGAACAATATTCTTCAGGCTGGCGACAATTTTGTCTCTACTTCTTTCCTTTATGGTGGCACTTACAATCAATTTAAAGTCGCTTTCAAAAGATTGGGTGTTGATGTTCGCTTTGCCGAAGGTGATAAGCCCGAAGCATTTGAAAAACATATCGATAAAAAAACCAAGGCTTTATACCTGGAGACCATCGGTAACCCAGGTTTCAACATTCCTGATTTCGAAGCCATTGCTGCCTTGGCAAAAAAGCATGACCTTCCTTTGATCGTTGATAATACCTTCGGAGCAGCGGGCTATCTCTTCCGTCCGTTAGAGCATGGTGCCCATGTAGTAGTTGCATCTGCAACAAAGTGGATTGGCGGACATGGCACCTCCATTGGAGGAGTAATTGTTGATGGTGGAAATTATAACTGGAATACCAGCAAGTTCCCTCAGTTCAGCGAACCTTCCGAAGGCTACCATGGATTAAAATTTGGTGATGTGTTTGGCATTAACAATCCCCTTGGGCTTCCAAACATTGCCTTCATTATCCGTGCCCGAGTAGAAGGTCTCCGCGATTTCGGATCAGCATTAAGCCCATTCAATTCATTCTTGTTCCTGCAAGGTCTTGAAACATTATCGCTACGTGTTCAGCGTTCAATTGATAATGCCCTTGCACTGGCTCAATGGTTAGAACAACATCCTAATGTTGAAAGTGTAAATTATCCGGGACTTACATCCAGTACCTATCACCGGCTTGCAAAGAAATACTTGCGCAATGGTTTTGGTGGTGTGCTCTCTTTCACTGTAAAGGGAACCAAAGAGCATACTACGCAGGTTATAGATAATTTAAAGTTGGTGAGCCACCTGGCAAATGTGGGAGATGCCAAAACACTTATTATCCAACCTTCAGCCACCACGCACCAACAATTGTCGGAAGAAGAACAAATTTCGTCAGGCGTGTTGCCTACGTTGCTGCGGGTGTCTGTGGGTATCGAGCATATAGACGATATCAAAGCAGATTTCCAGCAGGCGTTTGAGAAAGTTTTTCAAAAGGAATTAGTCGCATAAATTGCTGCAAGCGGCAGGTTGCAAGCCACAAGCTTGTAGCCTAAAGCTCAAAGCCTGAAGCTTTTAATTGTGTTAAAAACCGATCAGATTTTTCACTTTGCCAGTGAGTTTGAGTTGGAGTCCGGGGGAATTCTCCCGGTCTTCCAACTTAAATACACTTCCCTTGGCCAACTTAACAAAGAGCGCAGCAATGTGATATGGATATGCCATGCACTTACCGGCAGTTCAGATTTTACAGATTGGTGGAAAGATCTTTTTACCGAAGGAACTCCCTATGACCCGCGGGATTATTTTATTATCTGTGCAAATACATTAGGTGGTTGTTACGGATCTACGGGCCCTTTGTCAATTAATCCGCAAACGGGGAAACCGTATTACCACACTTTCCCCTCAATTACCAATCGCGACATTGTTAAAAGCTTTGATTTACTGAGACAGCATTTGGGCATAGCAAAAATTCATACCCTTCTCGGTGGTTCGT
>JBEBJH010000036.1:0-26731 GCA_040079965.1 Cyclobacteriaceae bacterium | reverse complement strand
TTCTCAACGGGAGTTGTATCATAGGGCACTCCTGACAACAAGTAGTTAAAACCCGGTGAAAAGAAAGATGGCTTTTGAACTTTTGCTAACAGTTCTTTCAACATTCTTTTTGCTGATTCACCATCAGAAATCACTCCACCCTTTAATGGCTTTATCGACTTTAAGTTTGAATGCGTCTTTTCCAGCATATCATAGGCCTGATCACCTACGGCTTCCACTTTATTGTTGAGTTCATTAATCACCATAAAAGATGGTTGTGAAAGCAGAATAGATGACTGATCGGTTAATAACGTATTGTTATTACCAAGGTCAATAGCCAGATTTTTAGTAGATGATAGATGAAACATTTAGCAAAGATAATTGGATACTTGCCAAAGTAAGTGCCTTGAGACGAAGTAAAAAAACCACCTCCGGTTGGATTCTTACATGCCCTTGTTTAGCTGCTCAAATCCTCGTAAAATGCGTTCTATTTTTTAACCTTTTCATGATTGCATACTTAAAAGGAAAGCTTGTCCATAAGGAACCTACATTTGTCTTGCTGGAGGTAAATGGGATCGGTTACCAGGTGAGTATTTCACTTAATACTTTTTCTGAAATCAAAGACCAGGAAGACCTGAAACTGTCAACCTACCTGCATGTGCGCGAGGACGCCCACATCTTGTATGGTTTTGCCAGCGAGGCGGAAAAGCAAATGTTTCAATACCTGATTTCGGTAAACGGTGTAGGGCCAAATACTGCATTGGTTGTACTCTCCTACCTGCCTCCTAACGAGTTGCGCGCTGCCATTGTACGGGAAGATGCCGGAGCCCTGCAGGCAGTAAAGGGTATTGGGGGTAAAACTGCTCAGCGACTGATCCTTGAATTGAAAGATAAACTAAGAAAAGAGCCGATAGAAGATAGCCCTGGAAAACCAGGTTTGGCACACAATACCATGCGCCACGAGGCGTTAACTGCCTTAATGACGCTAGGCATTACCCGAGGGGCTGCCGAAAAAAGCGTTGATACTGTCCTGAAGAAGTCAGGAAATACCATTAGTTTAGAAGAGCTCGTAAAGCAAGCACTCAAAAACGCCTGAACCACGATTGATTGTAGCAACCCGGAAGATTCAGATCCTCGGATTAGCCATTTGCCTCTTAACAGGCTTGTCCGCTCCCCTGGCTTACGGCCAACAGCGGGATACTACACGCACGGATACACTTCGAAGTACCATAACTAACCCATACCGGCCTTCATTCAGGCTTAAGGATCGTTATGGTGATCCCTTCTCTAATTATACCACCTACTCACCCCTGTATCTAAAAGATCCCAAAAGTCTGAGTACAGACTTAGTTATTGATACCGGACGAAACTACAACATCTTTGAAAAGATGGGTACGGTAAACTTCCGCACACCCTCATCCATGTCCTTTGAGGAATTCAGCCGGCAGCAGGACCAGATTCTTAAGCGCAGTTATTGGCAAACCCGCAGCAAGGCATTGGATGGCGAGAGCGCGGTAAGTAGTCGCAACCTTATTCCAAAAATTTATGTAAGCCCGGTACTTGATCGGATTTTTGGAGGCAGTTATGTGGAGTTGATACCCCGCGGTTTTGTAAACCTTGACTTTGGCGGGCAGTGGCAACGAATTGAAAATCCATCCATCCCTATTCGTCAGCAAAAAAACGGAGGCTTTGAGTTCGATCAACAAATAAACCTAAGTGTAGTTGGCAAAGTGGGCGAAAAACTTTCAGTGACGACCAACTTCGATAACAACAATTCTTTCGACTTTCAAAACAACATGAAAGTAGAGTACACTGGATTTAAGGAAGACATCATCAAGAAACTTGAAATTGGTAACGTTAGTCTTCCCCTTAACAATAGTTTAATCACTGGTTCACAAAACTTATTTGGTGTAAAAACCCAAATGCAATTTGGGAAGTTGTTTGTTACAGCACTGGCTACTACTCAACGAGGTAAACAGTCATCCATAAAAGTTGCGGGCAGTACAAATGGAGCTGCACAAGGAAGGCCTTTTGAAATTGTGGGATCTAACTATGACGAAAACCGACATTTCTTTATAGGTCAGTTCTTCCGCGATAATTTTGAAGGCTGGTTGGGAACACTGCCCCAGATAACTTCAGGAGTTAATATTACCCGGGTGGAGGTGTATCTGCTCAATCGCCAAAATGATACCCAAACGCTTCGCAATGTTGTGGGCTTTATGGACATGGGCGAATCGGATAAAATTTACCGAAAAGATCTTCTCACCTCAGCGGTAGCGCCCCGCTCGCCTACAGGCAACAATGCCAATGATTTGTTTAGTCAACTAGGTACTATTTCGGCTAATTCAGATGGCATTAACCAGGCGCTCGAAGGATTGGGTTTTACAAATGGAACTGATTTTGAAAAAATTACCAGCTCAAGAAAGTTAGCTCCCAGCGAATATACATTTAACAAGGAACTAGGCTACCTGACGCTACAGCGCAAATTGCAAAATGACGAAGCTTTGGCGGTAGCTTTTGAATACACGTACAATGGGCGGGTATATAAAGTAGGTGAACTAAGCGAAGACTACGCAAATAAGCCAGAAGATGAAGTAGTCTACCTTAAATTATTAAGACCACGCAAGATCAGCATCAAGGATTCGCAAGGTAAAATATTACCCACATGGAATTTGATGATGAAAAACATTTATAACCTAAACGTAAACCAGCTTACACGTGATGGGTTCCAGCTTCGGGTAATCTATCGCGATGACCGTACGGGTATCGATAACCCGCAATTGCAGGATGGTGATTTTTCGCGCACTCAACAATTAATTCAGGTGTTTGGGCTTGACCGGTTGAATCCCTACAACGATCCACAACCTGATGGTAATTTCGATTTTGTAGAAAGGATTACTGTGAACCCCGAAACAGGAGCTATCATTTTTCCTTACCTCGAACCTTTGGATAAAGCCCTAAGAAATCTTTTTGCCAAAGAACCTAACCCTGCCATCCGCGATCAACTGATCAATAAATATGTGTACGATACTCTTTACCGCACCACCAAAGCAGAGGCAGAACTGATTGCAACAAAAAATAAGTTTTACCTGGTAGGCTCATTCAAAGCCGGGTCTGGCAAAGACATCATCATTCAGGGTTTCAATATTTCACAAGGTTCGGTAAAAGTTTACGCGGGTGGTAGCCCCTTGCGTGAGGGAACAGACTACACGGTGGACTATACATTCGGAAAAGTTACTATTCTTAACGAAGGCATTTTGAGTTCCGGTAAGGACATTGAAATTTCCTACGAGCAACAGGATCCGTTTGCATTTCAAACACGGTCGCTGCTGGGTACACGCCTCGATTATAAACTCAATGATGATATCAACCTTGGATCTACGTTGTTGTATTATAATGAGCGACCTCTTATCAGTCGTAACCTGATTGGATCTGAACCGTCACGCAATCTTCAGTATGGATTAGATCTTAACCTGAGAAAAAATTCGCGGATGTTAACGAAGATCGTGGATTTCCTGCCCTTCCTGCAAACAAAGGAACAATCATCGGTTACTCTGAATGCCGAATTCGCGCAATTGCTACCGGGCACTTCTAATATTGTAGATGGCGAGGGAACTTCATTCATTGACGATTTTGAAAACACGGCTACACCTTACAGCCTTATAAATCCACAGGCGTGGAAACTCGCAACAACACCTAAAGAGTTTGATGAAACATTAGGTGCGCCCAACGATACGCGCTCTGGGTACAAGCGCGCGAAGATTGCCTGGTACCAGGTCGACAACGTATTCTACCGCACGGGTGGACAATATAAGCCTAGTAACATCGGTGAAAAGGATTTGCAGAATCATTATGTCAGAGCAATTAATCCGGAAGAGATATTTCCTTTTTACGATCCCTATGTTGGAAATTTCTTTGAGCCAATCTTTGATATCGCTTATTATCCGGCAGAACGAGGGCTATACAATTATAATCCTGATTTAAATGCTGATGGAACGTTAAAAAATCCAGCACAAAATTGGGCCGGTATTACCACCGCAGTTCGTGCAGAAGTTGACTTCGACAAAGCGAATATCGAATACCTTGAATTCTGGCTGATGGATCCGTTTATCAATTCGGAGAATGGTCAAATCAATGATGGAAAAATTTCACAATCCAATACAACGGGTGGTAAACTGGTTTTCCATTTGGGAAGTATCTCCGAAGATTTAATGCGTGACGGCAAGCATGCGTTCGAAAATGGATTGCCTGCTGACGGAGATACAACTTCTGTGAATGTAACTTCAAACCCATGGGGTTATGTAACCACCAAGCAATATCTGAACAATGCTTTTGACAACAATCCGGAAGGCAGGCCCTTTCAGGACGTGGGTCTGGATGGTGCCAATAATGATTACGAAAGAAATAAGTTTTCAGGCTTTTTGAATTCTTTTTCAAATCCTGCATTAAAAAATTTAATAAGCCAGGATCCATCAGCTGATGACTTCAAGTATTTTCTGGATCAATCATACGATGATAGTGATGCAAAAATTCTTGAACGTTACAAAGATTTCAATGGCCAGGAAAATAATACTCCGGTGTTTACAGATGCTAACGATGTCCCTCAGTCCAGCACCACTATCCCCGATAACGAAGATCTTAACCTGGATAATACGCTCAGTGATCTTGATGAATATTATTCTTACAGTATTGATTTAAAGCCAAATCAACTGGAAGTGGGCAAGGAATTTATTGTAGACAAGATTTCGAATACTGTAAATGGTGACTTAGTTACCTGGTATCTGTTTCGGATTCCTATAAGACAGTTCGATGAGAAGGTTGGCAACATCGAGGGTTTTAAATCAATTCGGTACGGGCGTCTCAATTTGACTGGGTTTACGCAACCCGTTGTACTGCGGATGGCTAAGTTCCGTACGGTAGGCAATAGGTGGAGACGCTATACAGGAAACTTGCAGGAATCAAGTTTTGGCGAACCTATTGAACCCAACCTGGACAATTTCGCAGTATCAGTGGTGAATGTTGAAGAGAATGGTGCCGGCAATGAAATTAAACCTGCTTACATAGAACCCTTAAAACGGGATCGCGACAATACCTCAACTGTACAGCGCAGACTTAATGAACAGGCCGTTCAATTGTGCGTAAATGAATTACCTGATGGCGATGCAAGGTCTATTTTCAAAAACGTTTCGATGGACTTTTTCAATTATGGTCGCATTCAGATGTTTATAAGCGCCTATAATAAAAATCTTGCTAATCCAATTAATGATAATGAATTAGTGGCGTTTGTTCGCCTCGGTACTGACTTCGATGAAAACTATTATGAGATAGAACTACCACTCACCATCACTCCGGCAAATGCTCCCAGAGTAGTTGAATTTATCTGGCCGGAACAGAATCAAATCGATCTTGATCTGAATGAATTGTATGCGCTAAAAGTTAAGCGTGACCGGGAGGGGTATAACCTGGGGCTATTGTATCCTCAAGATGGACCCGCACAGGCTGGTAAACATGGCATCCGAATACTAGGACGGCCCGACATTAGCCAGGTACGCATGATGATGATTGGCGTACGTAATCCGCGCAGCGCTGATACGAAAGCCTTTGATGTCTGCATTTGGGCCAACGAACTTCGCTTAACCGATTTTGATCGAACGGCAGGGTGGGCCGCCAATGCCGTGCTCAGCGCCAAGCTGGCTGACCTTGGAACAGTTACCGGCTCCGTGCGCCATATAGGTTTCGGTTATGGAGGTGTCCAATCAAAAATTTCAGAACGCGCCCGAAGCGAAACAAACTCGTATGATATTTCCGCTAACATTAGTGTAGACAAGTTGCTCCCGCAATGGACCGGATTAAAAATCCCGATGTTTATCAGTTACGAAAACACAACCATTGACCCCAAATATGATCCTGCCAATCCGGACTTGCGGCTGGAGGCCGCGCTAAATTCTTTTGATACCCAGGCAGAAAAAGATGCTTACATAGATTTAATAAGAGACAAGTCAATAAGGCGAAGTTTGAATTTTACAAACGTGCGCAAAGTAAAAACAAACAAAGACGCGAAAGCTCATATTTATGATATTGAAAATTTTGCTTTTACCTATGCGCAAAGCGAAGCCACCCAAACCAATTTTAACCTTCAGGAAAACACCAGACGCAACTACAAGGGAGCGATAGCGTGGCAGTACTCGCCCAAGTTTAAGGGTTTCGATCCCTTTAAGGATATGAAATTCTTGTCTTCCCCTTTTCTGCAGCTAATCAAAGACTTCAATTTTAATCCGCTGCCATCAAACATTTCGGTCCGTTATGAGCTAGACAGGTCTTTCAGTAAAATGACGTATCGCAATGCAAACACCGATGCGCTCAGCTCCGTCCCGAACTTTCAAAAGTTTTTTGTTTTCAATCGTACCTATAACGTGCGATGGGCCTTGGCAAAATCCTTGTCGCTCGATTACTCTGCGCGGGTCAACGCAATTATCGATGAACCCGATGGAGATCTTGATAATTCCGATTCAATGAAAATTGTGATCGATAACCTCAAAAAATTTGGTCGTACAAAAACCTACGATCAGAACATAACTGCCAATTACACAGTACCCCTGGATAAGTTTCCGCTCACAAATTGGCTTGGGGCCGAATATCGCTACAACGTTGGCTACAACTGGAAGGCAGGTCCGCTCGAAACAACTGATAGTTTGCGATTAGGTAATATCGTTCAGAACTCGCAGGAGCAAGCCCTGAGTGGACGTGTTGATATGGTAAAACTTTATAATAAAATTGGGTTTCTGAAAAATATAAATACACCCAAGCGACCCACTACTCCAACACCCCAAACTAAAACTACACAACCCGATACGGTAAGACGACCCCCTGACCTGAAACTGGTTAAGGGGTTGTTACGACTCATCATGTCCTTGCGAAATATTACGGGGACTTATACTGTAAACCAGGGAACTATACTTCCGGGCTTCACACCGGTTCCCTCCCTCTTTGGTTTGGAGCAAGGCTGGGGCGCTCCGGGTTGGGGTTTTGTTTTGGGTCAACAAGATCCAAACTTTCAGATAAAAGCCGGAGAAAAAGGATGGTTAACAACGAATCAAAAACTCACCACACCCTTCTCTCAAAATCAGATGCGGGATTTAGGTTTGCGAGCCTCGATAGAACCCACGCCTGATTTCAAAATTCAATTGGATGTAAAAAAGAATTCACTTACCTCCTACCAGGAAATTTATCGCATGGATTCCACCGGCCTGGCGTATGAATCAATTGGTCAAAGTCGGCTTGGCTCATATAAAACTTCCATCCTTACAATAAACACAGCATTCAAAAATAATGAGAGCATTAACTCAACTGTATTTAAACAGTTTGAAGAGAACATTGGCCTGGTTCAGGATCGTTTTACACGCATCACCGGTAATTCATATGAAACTCAATCGCAGGACGTATTGATCCCGGCATTTATTGCTGCCTATACTGGCAAATCGGCCGAGTCAGTTAATCTATCTCCTTTTCCGTCTATTCCAATTCCCAACTGGCGATTGGATTATACAGGACTTGGTAAACTCGAAGGTCTAAAAGATATCTTCCAATCAATCACGATCAATCATGCTTACACTTCTTCATATTCGGTAGTAAATTATTCAAACTCATTGGAGTATCAGGATGTTGCCATCAACAATCCTATTGAAGATTATAACAATGGCATGTTTGCTTCTCAGACAAACGCCAAAGGCGAACTGATACCCGTTTATGTTATCAGCCAGGTGATGATCAGCGAACAGTTCGCTCCGTTGGTGGGAGTCAATTTAAGAACCAAGAGCAAGCTTAATTTCCGGTTTGAATATAAAACCAAACGAGACCTGGCCCTTAATATCTCAAACTCACAAATCACAGAATTAACCAGCAAAGACTGGTCGGTGGATTTAGGATACACCAAAAACAACATGAAGCTACCTTTCAAGAGTCAGGGCCGGGTAATTACACTTAAAAATGATATTACATTTCAGTTAAATATGAGTGTAACAAACAATCGCACGATTCAACGAAAAATTGATGAAGTCAACACTGTAACAAATGGAAATATCAACTTCCAGCTGAGACCTAATGTGAGTTATTTAGTCAATCAAAAACTGCGCGTTCAGGCCTATGTGGAACGCAGTGTAAATGAGCCGCTGGTCACCAACTCATACAAAAGATCTACCACCCGCGTTGGCGTTAAGGTTCTGTTCAATCTGGCCCAGTAAAATCAGGCTTTAAGTTGTTATTTCAATCAAAATAACTGCATTCAGGGAATCGATGGCTGATGTTCTTTTCACTATTTTTGGGAAAATTATTCCCTCTATACTATGAACATTCCTGCAGACCTCAAGTACACCAAAGACCACGAATGGGTTAAAATTGAAGGCAATCAAGCTACCATCGGTATTACCGATTTCGCGCAGAGCGAATTAGGTGATATCGTATATGTTGATATTTCTTCCGTTGGCCAGCAAATCAATCAACATGCTGTGTTCGGAACGGTAGAAGCTGTAAAAACAGTTTCCGATTTATATATGCCGATAAGTGGTAAGGTGATAGAGTTTAATAAAGGATTGGAATCTGCTCCTGAAAAGGTGAACAGCGATCCTTATGGAGAAGGCTGGATGGTAAAAGTAAGTATTACCAATGCAGGTGAAGCGGATGGTCTATTATCGGCTGCACAATACAAGGAACTTATTGGAAAATAATTGGTTATTAGTTTTTAGTTGTTCGCTTTTCGAATAACAATCTCAAACCATGATTGAACTACCCGTTATATCCGCACCGGAAACAAGGAAAAAAAAACCAGATTGGCTTCGTGTAAAGTTGCCAATTGGACCTGAGTACGCTAAAGTGCGGAAGTTGGTAGATGATAACAAACTTCACACAATTTGTGAAAGCGGGAATTGCCCTAACATGGGCGAATGCTGGGGTGCTGGTACTGCTACATTTATGATTCTCGGTAATGTGTGCACCCGCAGTTGCACCTTTTGTGCGGTAGCCACCGGACGACCTACCGAATATGACACAGAAGAACCTACGCGCGTGGCAGAAGCTATCAAACTAATGGGCGTAAAGCATGCCGTAATCACATCTGTGAATCGCGATGAACTGAAGGATCGGGGTGCTGAGGTTTGGTATCAAACAGTAGTACAAACCAAGGCCGTAAGTCCGGAGACAACCATTGAAACTTTAATTCCCGATACGAAAGGAAATTGGGAAGCTCTTTACCGAATGATTGAAGGCGGACAGGAAGTGGTTTCTCATAATATGGAAACCGTGGGTCGTCTTTATCGGATGGTGAGACCACAGGCAAAGTATGAGCGAAGCCTCGAACAACTCAAACGCATTCGAGAAGCAGGCAAACGAACCAAGTCCGGAATTATGTTAGGTGTTGGAGAAACCAAAGAAGAAGTTTTTAACGCGATGGAAGACCTCGCTGAAAATGGCTTGATGATTCTTACCCTCGGTCAATATTTACAGCCAACAAAAATGCATTTAGAAGTAGCTGAATTTATCCATCCCGATACCTTCGCTATGTATAAAGAAGAAGGGTTAAAACGCGGATTGAAATATGTAGAGTCCGGGCCCCTGGTGCGTTCCAGTTATCATGCTGAGCGTCATGTGAATGTGCCCTTCTAAAAAAAGAACGAAGTCAGAATTAAGAAGCTGAACAGCCCTCACGCATTCTCATAATTATTTCTTGTCAACCATTATTCTGGTATCGCGATTGGCAAGCTCCCAGGCAGTATAGAATAATGACTGCGCGCGCTTTACGAGTAAATCAAATTCAATCTTACCAACTTCATCACTTACCTTGTGGTAATCTTCATGAATGCCATCAAAATAAAAGATGATAGGAATACCATTCTTTGCAAAATTCCAATGATCTGATCGCTTATATAAATTAGTAGGATGGTTTTCATCATTATACGTATAATCAAAGGCTAGCTGGGTGTGGATGTTGTTATTGCGTTCGCTGATCTCATGTAATTCAGAAGAAAGTTTATCCGATCCTATTACATATACATAATCAGGTTTGCCTGCGTGGTCACCATCTCTTCGGCCAATCATATCAATGTTAAGATCGGCAACTGTATTGGCTAATGGGAAAACAGGATGCTCCACATAATATTGCGAACCAAAAAGACCTTGCTCTTCACCGGTAACAGTCATAAACAGAATGCTTCTGCGCGGCCCTTTTCCTTCCTTCTTTGCTTGAGCAAATGCCTGAGCCATCTCAAGTACCGCCACCGTACCCGATCCATCATCATCCGCGCCATTATTGATTTTATCCCCGGAAGCATGGCTACTAATCCCGATGTGATCATAGTGGGCTGTGATAATTACAAGCTCGTCCTTTTTGTCAGATCCTTCGAGGTACCCTAAGATGTTTTCTGAGTTTACAGTTTTAACATCCATAGAAACCTGATAAGAAAGTTTCCCTGGTTTCAATTTCGGCAATGACTTTGACTTGGGCGATTCGGTAGCTGCCTTGGTAAGCCTCGCAAAAGTAGTGTTGAGAATTTTTTCAGCTACCCGTTGATCAATCAGAAAGATTCCTTTGTTAGCGCTAGTTGTCTCGGGTTTATCTAAGCTTAAACTTCCTTCCGACAACCAACCCTGGAGTTGAGTGGCAAAAGTCGCAAAATCTTCAGGCTTAGTTGAAGAAACTACTAAAACCATCATTGCTCCTTTTTCATGAGCTAATGCGATTAGTTTGCGAAGCGCTGACATCACACTAAATGAAAGTGATTCAGTATACAAAACAACAGCCTTATCCTTTGCAGAAAGTCCTACATAATCTGCTTCGGTACCTTTGCCAACAAAAACAGCATCTACCGATACTTCTCCATTACTATCGGCCGAACCGTAATAGATTACATCCTTGTAATTCGCAAACACCTCATCCCCAGATTTTATATAAATCGTACCCGGAGTGGCTGAGTAAAGATCCACTGGTTGATAGTGAGAACCATTCACAGGAGCAACCAGACTCAATTCACGAAAATAATTGGCTATAAAAGCAGCAGCCATTTTCTGCCCACGGGTGCCTGTCTCCCGACCTTCCAATGCATCGGACGCTAAAATGGTAAGGCTTTCTTTTAGATCGGCTTCAGTTATTGTCGTGGCATACTTTTCCGCTGCCGGGTTAATTTGACCAAATCCGACAACTGTGAGTAATGAAGCGTTAATAAAAATTACAATTCTCAACATATAAAATAATTTTAACTCGAATCTATTTAACGGCATTGGCAAGAAGCTTTAGAAGGTAGAGTTGATTACGAGCACGTACTTTATTTTGATCGGGATAGGTAATGTGGTAGTATGTGTTCCCTCTTAAAAAATCAGCCAAAAACCGAAGTGCCATAATGTATGTCATCATTTTTCCTGCAAAAGGAATGGCTTTAATCTCTTCCTGGGTCATGCTTTCCTTCATTTCAGAAAGGTAGCCTGTTAGTAAGGCATCGTAAATTTCCTTTCGGAAAGTAATTTTTGAAACATCTCGCTCTTCCTCACTTACCGGACTTACACAAGTACGCACCATATCGCCAAGGTCATAAATAAAATAACCAGGCATCAGTGTATCAAGATCAATAACACATACCGCTTTGCGCGAATTTTTATCAAAAAGAATGTTGTTGATCTTGGTGTCGTTGTGGGTGATGCGCTGCTTCAACGATCCGCTAAGGATAAGTTGATTGTATTCATCCACCAGATAGCGAAAGAATTTAGTCAGGTCAATTTCTTCTGCTACTTGTTTCTTAATACGATCTGAAGCCAATGCCAGCTCTTCTTCAAACTGCTGATAACGCCAGCCCAAATCATGAAATCGATCTAACGTTGGATTAAACAACGAACAATCAATCTCATTCAAATTTCTTGTCAGTCTGCCAAAACCAGAAGCAGCCTCCCAGGCTTCTTTTTCGGAAGTAACAAAATCGATTGTGATTGTATTCTCAATTAAGGCATATAAACGCCAGGGAAACCCCTCAAAATCATACACCAATTCGTATCCATTCTTATCAGGTAAAGAGGTTGGAAACAGATAGTCGGGAAAATGGTTAGCGAGGTAGTTGGCGGCAATTCGATTGTTGGTAGCGATCACTTCTGGCTTTGTGAATACATTTTTATTTACCCGTTGTAGCACAAACTTTTTTTGGTCTTCCACCAAAAAGGTCTGATGAATGTGCCCGGAGCCAATAGGATTACAACTCGCTTGTGGCGATAACCCAAACGCATCTAAAACTAAAGCAGGTATTGATGATTCAGACATTATCAAAGATCTCATTTTGTGCTACCAAAGCTTTGAAGGATAAACGCCCTGATGCACAAGGTCACGAATCTTTTGCGAAACTTCTTCTTTATCTTCCTTATAGGTAACACCAAACCAGGTTTTTCCTCCGGGCAAAATATGCACCTTGCCAAGTCCACGCTCAATCAGTTCACTCACCATCAAGGCGATGTAAAATTCAGCTGCTGGATTCTGATGATTCTTCTCTACAAACTCAGCAAACAATTTTTCTGTAAGCTCAAAGGCTTCGGGTTGAAAGCCCCAGCAATTCATAGAAACCTGCACTTCACTGTTCAATTCCATATCTCCCTCCTTTAACCGAGAAATAATTTTATCTCCATCACGTACAATCACAGTATGCTCTTTCATGCTTTTCAAGAATCCTTCGGCATCCGGTGTGGCCACCCCACGCGATACGCTTCCGTGATCAGATAATACATTTCGTAATGTATACCCTACCATGGCGTGATGATTAGCTGGAGCGCTCTTAAAAAAGTTAGCTAACGATTCAAAGGCTTCCTTGCCATAAAAGTCATCTGCATTAATAACTGCAAACGGTCCATCAATAACTTCCATTCCGCAAAGCATGGCATGCGTTGTTCCCCAAGGTTTTTTTCGGTCGATGGGCAGGAATTGAGCGGGCACATATTTTTCCAGGGATTGCACCACAAAATGAACTTCTGCTTTGCCTTGCAACTTGGGAAGGAAAATCTCCTTGACAGTTTCCTTGATTTCTTCGCGCACGATAAACACCACCTGACTAAAGCCAGCCCGCAGGGCATCATAGAGGGAGTAGTCCATAATGGTTTCGCCATTGGGGCCAAAGCCATCAATTTGCTTAATACCACCATACCGGCTGCCCATGCCGGCTGCCATTACCAGTAAAGAAAGTTTTTGGTCCTTTTTCAACTTGCTTGAATAAATTAAAAGTGGGTAATTACCTGCCAATTAAAACTGTGCAAAAATAGAAGTTTACTTCTGAAAGCCTAACTACCTCTACCATGACCCAAAAAAAACCCTCCAGCTACCTGATGTCCATCACCATTATCGGGATTCTTTTCTTCATTTTTGGTTTTGTCACATGGATAAACGGTACGCTAATTCCCTATCTAAAAATTGCCTGCGAATTAAAGACGGACTTTCAATCTTACCTGGTAGCAACCGCATTCTTTATTGCCTATACGGTAATGGCCATACCCTCCTCGTATGTTTTGAAGAAGACAGGTTATAAAAGAGGAATGTCGTTAGGGCTCTTTATCATGGCCATTGGCGCTGTTCTTTTTGTGCCAGCAGCCGAAGCGCGCAATTTTGATTTGTTTCTGGTTGGTCTGTTCATTATTGGTACCGGCCTTGCATTACTACAAACCGCTTCCAATCCTTACGCAACTATCATTGGGCCCATTGAAAGCGCAGCGATGAGAATAAGTATTATGGGTATCTGCAATAAAGTGGCGGGTATTCTTGCTGGATTGATATTCGGCTACATTGCTCTAAGCGATGCGGATGCTTTAGAAGCCAGTTTAAAGACTATGGATGCTGCCGCAAAAAATGCTACACTGGATGAGCTCGCAAGTCGGGTAGTAGTACCCTACATGATTATTGCAGGGGTGCTTGTATTCCTTGCCATTGCAATTCTATTTTCAACGTTGCCGGATATCGATGATAGCGGTGATGGTGATGATAACGCAACGGATCATGTTGGAAAAACAAGTGTGTTTCAATATCCGCATTTGGTATTAGGTGTTATTACCCTGTTCCTTTATGTAGGTGTCGAAGTATTAGCCGGAGATACCATTATCAGTTACGGAAAATCGTTAGGTATCGAACTCGCCACAGCGCGCTATTTTACGCAAGCGACCCTGGCTTGTATGTTAATCGGTTATGTGGTTGGCATTATCGCGATTCCGAAATACATGTCGCAGCAGACTGCTTTAAAAATCTGTGCCTGGTTAGGCGTGATTTTTACAATCGGAGCGGTGACTACATCCGGATTTACTTCGGTGGCCTTCATTGCCCTGTTGGGATTAGCTAACTCATTGATGTGGCCAGCTATCTTTCCCTTGGCAATTGATGGGTTAGGAAAGTTTACAAAAATTGGCTCCGCCTTACTGATCATGGCTATTGCTGGTGGAGCGATTCTGCCACTTGTGTATGGTCAACTTTCAGAAGTTTGGAATAGTCAGCAGGCTTACTGGATCATGGTGCCCTGCTATTTGTTTATCATGTATTTTGCAATGAAAGGTCATCGGGCTGGAAGAACCGCATGAAGGCTTCAGTAATCATAGCGCTTGTATTGGCTGGCCCTTTTATAAGTAATGCCCAGTTTTATGAAGCCCGTGATTTTACTGAAGACAACATCTTTTCAGAAAATATTGAAGGCCCAAATGTCGACAAGGCTGGCAATTTATATGTAGTCAATTATCAGCACGATGGCACGATTGGATTAGTTAAACCCAATGGCGAGGTTGAACTTTACGTGACTTTACCCGAAGGTAGCATAGCTAACGCCATTATGTTCGACAAAAAAGAAAACATGCTGCTCGCTGACTGGAAAGGTCATAATGTGCTAAAGATCGAGGCAAAGACCAGAGCCGTGAGCGTTTATCTACATAGCGACTTGTTTAACCAACCTAATGATTTGTGTATTAGCAGAAAAGGGAAACTCTTTGCGTCCGATCCCGACTGGAAAGAAGGCACCGGCAAAATCTGGCGTATCGATGGATCAGGAAAAGCCATTTTGCTGAGGGGCGACTTAGGGACAACAAACGGCATAGAGTTGAGTCCTAACGAAAAGAAGTTGTACGTCAATGAAAGTGTTCAGCGAAAAATCTGGGTGTTTGATGTGAACAGAAAAGGAGAAATATCAAATCAGAAGCTTTTCTATCAGTTTGATGATTTTAGTCTGGATGGCATGAAGTGCGACAAACTCGGCAACTTGTATGTTACGCGACATGGAAAAGGTACCGTAGCCATTTTAACCCCGGAAGGTAAACTAATCCGGGAAGTACAGATGAAAGGAAAACTACCGAGTAACATCACGTTTGGAGGTTTGGAAGGGAAAACTTGCTTTGTTACCCTACAAGACAGGAAATGTGTAGAGGCATTTGAGAGTGAGGTGGCTGGAAAGAAATTTAATTAGGCTCTTGCCTACTTTTACTATACCCTTGTAAAATGAATAAGCAATTACCAATACTCCTTATTGTCATACTGACCTCTACAATCGGATGTCAGAAAAAGGAAATCATAAGTGAAAAACAAATTCGGGTAATTTTTGATACCGATACCAATAATGAACTGGATGATCAGCATGCTTTAGCCTATCTTTTGTTTAATCAAGATCAATTTAAAATTGAGGGAATTACCATAAATGCGACTTCCAGTGGTGGCAACATCGATAAACAGTATGAAGAAGCAAAACGGGTGCTGCAATTGTGCGCAGCTGATACATTACCGGTATTAAAAGGTGCCGATCGATCATTTCAAGATATTTTACCTACCCTTGATTCTTCAGCTTACGAGGGAAAAGAAGCAGTTGACCTGATGATTGAGCATGCGCACAAACCATCAGAAGATAAATTACTTATACTGGCTGTGGGAAAACTTTCTACGGTAGCGTTAGCGGTTGCTAAAGATCCTTCAATTGCTAAACAGATTCGATTAGTGTGGCTGGGTTCCAACTATCCGGAGCCCGGGGAACACAACCAGAATAATGATACGGTGGCTATGAACTATCTGCTTAACAGTGATATTGACTTTGAAATGGTTACAGTCCGGTATGGAAAACCGAGTGGAACGTCTGCTGTTGTTATTACCCAACAGGATGTAAATAAATTAATGCCCGGTCTGGGTCCGCGCATTCCTACCCCTGTAACCGGGCGGCATGGTGGAGAATTTTATTGCTTTGGAGATTACTCAGTAAATCTCTTCGAACACATCGACTATCATGGCGACCCACCAGCACGGGCCTTGTTTGATATGGCTGCTGTTGCTATTGTAAAGAACTCCGCCTGGGCTGAGCACCGCTCGATTCCGGCACCGATCTTCATAAACAATCAATGGGTTGATCGGCCGAATAATATAAGAAGAATGGTGTTGTGGGAGAATTTTAAAAAGAAAGAGATTATTGAAGACTTCGTTGAATCCTTTTAAGAATTAACAAACTCATACTTGCTGGGTGCTATTACATTGCTATTCTTGATCAAACCAGATAATCAATAGTTGGGATCAAACTCCCATACATCATTGTTATTAAAAAAATAGGCCTTACTCGATTGATGTATACTGATAAGTGGGGCTTCATATAAAATAAAGGGGAAGTTTAGTCCCTGTTCCCATGAATTAATACTTGGTTTATACTCATACAAATCTCCATTCATCGTTGAAAAAAAACCTCTATTATCCAAACCAAATACAACTCCTGATTCACTTGGCAAATCTCCATTAATAAATGACCATGTATCTGCTGTTACGTTATACTCCCACATTTGAAAACTATTATCCAAGGATGCATTTCCAAATACAAAAAGTTGCTCATTAAAGGCAAATCCGTTATTTGGATATAACTCAGGCAAATTATCCTTTTTGATCCAACTATCAATGGAGAGATCATACTTCCAATACTCCATATCGTAGTTAAACATAAATCCATCATTAAAAGAACTTAAACCAAATTTAAAATTACCAGTGCCAAATATAATCTCTGAATGTAAACGCCACGTATCTGAAACTAAACTATACTCATAAACTTCTCTGAAAGGGAAATAACCTACATAAAGTTTATCATTTACGAAGCATGACCAATGCCACGATGTTCCATATGCAGGAAAATCACTTTTTCTCTGGAATGAATTAGATGTTGGAATAAATTCATAAAAGTTGGCTGCTGCAGCATTTGGGTTCGATGTGGCTATAACAAACAATTTGTTGTTAGCAACTATATAATGTTTCCGTACTAAGGGTTGGTTACCATCACTATAAGGAAAAATTGAAATTAGCTTCCATGGAGATTTAATCTTGGCGTTTGTAGTTGCGGAAACTCCAGAAGAAAGAACTTCAAGTTCTAATTCATGTGAAGCAATACTATCTGGAACCAAAACTCTAATTTCTGTTGAAGAGACTGAAACAATTTCACCGCTAACACCACCAAAATTAACATTATTATTTTCCAAAACCGGGCTAAATCTACTTCCAGTAATTACTACCTCAGTATTGGTTGTTACACTCTCAGGAGTAAAGCTGGTGATAATGGGTGGTAGCAAACTAAATTCTCTTTCATTCGAAATTTGTTGGTTATAGCTAATTGTGATTTTTGGTGCTGGAACTCCAACCGTTTCTGGCACCTTTACTTTTATTTCTGAAGAAGTGACAGTAATGATTTCCGCAACTTCCCCTTCAAATTTTACTATGCTTTCCCCAGCTAGAGAACCAAAATGATTTCCTTTGATTGTTATTAAATCCCCATAAGTGCCTTCAGATGGAATGATCTCACTAATCACTGGAGCTTCATAATAAAAAGTCTCTGAGGCAGTGACACTCTGTTGTCCGGAGGATACTTTCAAGTTGACCATTCCACTTGATAGGCCAGAAGGAATTTTGCATAAAATTTGTGTAGCTGTACGCGTGAGAATCTCAGCACTAATCTCATTAAAACTAACTGCTAGCTGTAATGGGTGAAAATAATTTCCAATGATGGTTACCTGATCTCCAAACTTTCCGTGATTAGGTGTAAATTCATTAATAACAGGCGTCTTTATTTTGAATTTATCCTTTGAACTAGAAGTGTTTCCTGAAAAAAGAATAGAAATAAATCCTTCGGGTTGAACATACCCAAGAGGAACCTTTACTTTAATAACTTTATCGTTGTGCTCCATTATTTCAGCCTCTGTATCTCCAAATTTTACTACGCCAGAAAAATTTCTTCCAATTAATGTAAGAGTATCATTCCAACTTGCTTCTTTGGGATTAAAGTCATCAATAATTGGGGCTAATGATCCAAGACTTACAAACTCTAATATTTCTCCATAAACGATATGTGTATCGCTTTGCACAAATGCCTTAAAATAATACTTTACACCCTGCGCCAACCCAAAACCGACTTCGGATTCAAAAACGCCAGGTCCTGATTTCGGCCCAAGTCGTATTTTCTCAACTTTGTTTAAATCAAGACTTTGATTTGCAGACCAAATAAAACCGTGGTCAATTATTTCTGATGATGCAAACGTAATTTCACCACGGAAAACCGAACCAGTATTACCGATATTAACAACTTCACTGGTTCTTACACGAGGATAAGCGCGAGAAGTAATCTCTTCCTGCGTACAAGTGAAGAGAGTCAAAATAAAAACAATACCAACCAGAATGCTCCTCATAGCTTTAAAATCTAAGTCCTATCAACATACTTATATTACTGCACTCAAAAGGTGTTTGCAGTTCATCATAGAAAGCACCAACGGTTTTTTCATATCGAACTTCAATAAATAATCGATAATTGCGCACCACCGCCACACTATAACCCGCACCTATCCAGAACCCCTGCTGGGCTTTACTGGCCAATTTTTTATCAGTCACCGAAGTCACTACCATGCCACTGCTCTCTTCTTCCGTTATTAATTTATAGGAAGACTCAAGGTCCACCGAGGTTAAAAATCCAACTTTAACGTAAGGTGTTCGGGTCTCACTCAATAAATTATATCGAAGTCCAATAGGGATTCTCAAGAGTGAAATATCCATGATTAGATCGCTTCGAAGTGTGGTGGCTTGAAAGCTTTCTTTATATCCCTGATAAATCGTTTTATAAAAATTCGGTTCCAATGAAAATTGAATCTTTTCATTCACCCTTGGCGCGGAGATATCTACACTGGCCCCAAAAAAATATCCCGTACTGGTAGTAAAGGTAATGTTCCCAAAATTCTCCATTTGCATGTTGGACAAGGTAAGTCCACCAATTAATTGATAATTAAATTTTGTCCATGGAACATTCTGTTTGTAAACCATCCCCTCAGCTCCAAGACACCGGTTGTAATTCTGAACGAGATTGACCAAATCCCGTTGTTCATACTTGGTATCATCTGCCCTAAGATTACATTCGTTTAGTAACAGGTTAAGAATTCCAACATATTTCCTTTCAGACCGGTAAGAGCTACCCGTTCCGGAATTCTGCAACTGCCTGTTTACTGAGGGGAGCTCAAGCAGTGTATCCTTTTCATAGTAAAAAATATCACCCCCTCTATACAAGCTCAATTCTCCTTTAACCAATACTTCAAGAAAAGCGGTTACTCTCTTGCCAGGCTCACCCTCCGAAATTACCCTGGCTTCATATCTCCGCTCATTAATATATCCATATACTGACAATTCATCCGGATTATATCGCTGGCTTTTGCCTTTTTTATCTGCTTTAAAGAAGCAATACTTCTTACTTATTTTGGTGGTTGGATATTGGACCAGTCCCACCAGAGAATCACCGTTGGGTTTTATGATATACCCAGAACGGTAGTCACCTTGTGCATGTCCAAGTAATTGGACATATATGAAAAGAATTGTGAGTAAGACTTTCAGCATTTCTGAAAAATTAGAAACACCAAACTAATGAATCTGATAAAATATCTGAATCTCAAGTAAGTATTTTATCAATTTCCAACCGAATTGCCATGGTGCGCATATCCCAATTTCCCGATACTTTATAAAATTGCATCCCTCTTTTTACTAACTCTGTTTCAAAGACATCGTACATTTCCCTCCTCCGCCCGCCCAAATCCCGCATCCCATCCCCTACCCAGGGCACGTCAATATTAAATAGAAAGTAGTGGTCGTAAATAGTTTTCTTTTCCAATTCATACAGCACATCGGGCACAACACCCAGGTAGTGTCTGCAATAAATTTGGGTGGTGATCAAATCGGTATCACAAAATAAAATCTTGTTAGCGGATTTTTGCTTTTCATTAATACGTTCGGTTTGGGCATAGCCTATCCTGATAATGTCATCAAGGGTAAACTCATTTGAACTTACAATCTCGCGGGCTACCTCGGGCACAAATTCAGTCTTATAATATTCGGCCATCTGCTTTGCCATCACCGATTTCCCGGTACTCTCAGGCCCATAGAAGCAAATTTTCTTAACAAAGTAAGGCCGCACCACCTCTGGAATAAATTCCCAGTATGTAAAGGGCCTCTCCCGAATAAGCGTAGCTGATACTGGTATTTGTTTTCTTGCCGGATCAAATGGAATATGAACGACCCCGAGGTGCTCATCTAAAAATGTTCCATACTCTTCCGAACTCACCATTACATCAATTTTCCCATACTGTCGTTTTAAAAAATCTGCCCAGACTTTTGTTCGCTCAGGCCACGCAAGCGACTCGTTATCAAAATCGTCCTTTACTGCTGTTGGTTTAATGTTTGGTTCGTGCTTGAAAATTTCCTGGAGCCATGAAAATCGCAGTGTATGTGGTATTGGGTCTGCCTCTGTGTAACTCATCGAAACAATAAGCTCATCGCAATGCGCGGCCGCAAATCGAATCAATGCAATGTGTCCGGCATGAACCGGCATAAATTTCCCGATTGCCAACCCGCGCTTCATACCGACTTTGTGTACCCTTTATACTCCTTACTCCAATTCCACAACGCAAACGTGGCGATACCCGTAAACACAAGGTACTCCACACTAAAAAACATTGCCTCCTTTAAAAAGTATAAATAGGCGGCCACGATATCGATGATAATCCAGATGATCCAACACTCAATTTTCTTTTGAACCATTAAGAACGTAGTTATCACACTCATCACCAAAATAAAGGAATCGACAAAAGGATAAGCGCTCGGCAAATTAAAAAGAAGTGGAAACCATTCATGTAAATTAGAGGCAAGTGTGCCCATCAGGTACGTGCCCACAAACCCCAACAGCAAAAGAAGAATGAAGTGTTTTCTTTTCATGAAACTTACTTTCAGCTCTCTCTTTTTATCTTCTTCTCCGGGTTTTGGATTGGCCCATCGCCACCAGCCCAACAGGTTGGTGACAAAGAAGAAGACCATCAGGAACATATCCGGATAAAGTTGAATCTGATAATAAAAGAAAGCAGAAAGAACAACATTAACGATTCCAATTGGCCAACTCCAGATATTGGCTGCTGCTGATAACGCTACGGCTAAGAGTCCAAAGATTACGGCAAAAAATTCAAGGTAACTTAATGGGTAGCCGAGAACGGTGAAAAGAATTTTATCGATGTCAAAAAAGCTCATAGTTCTAACGTTCTGCAAAATAGCCTATTATTAATTAATTCGAGGGTCAAATCTTAAAGCGTGTATTCAATAAATCCGGTATTAATTATCATCTGAGAATTTATACATTTAGCTACCTAACCGAATCATAGTTATGGATAAAGAGCAGGAAGAGATTAAGCTGGTTTCCTACCCGGAGAGACTTATCAGGATTGTGCCCCTGCCCACCTGGCTGGCGTGGGTAATTTTCTGGCAGATTCTCCTTTTTATCGACTACCTGATTAATTGGAATGTTCCTGAGCGGGAATCGCATATGGGTGTATTTGCTGGAATTAGTTTATTTTTTGCTTCTATTTGCATAGTTATCACCTTCTGCTCACATGTGTTAATAAAACTTTTCCCTCAACTCGTTCGATTCATTGAAGAGGATAAAGAAAAACTGAAACGTTGGTATGAGAGTAAATTAAAATCATGCTATGAAGGTGTGTGGCCGCTTGCATTCGGGTTAATTATTTTGATAGCCGCTATTATTTCGATCTATCCGCTCGTTACAAACCTTACTCCCTCCACTGATTTTCTGTTATACTATCGTATGAGTTATCTGGCTCTTGGTTTTTTCTTTCTAGGCATCTCCCTTTGGGCGTTGATCAAGGTCGCTTTAATTCCCATGGAACTTACGCGCATGAAAGTAAAAGTGAGCATTAATCAGTTTTCAGGAAATGGATTGCAGGCGCTAGGTTCTTCTTTTCTTAAAATGTCGTTGTCAATAGCCGTAAGTTTTATTCTAATTGTTGGTACTGCAATAGTGGCTCCTTTCGAGAAAAATCTGATTGTTTTGATTTGGCTGGGGGTAGCTGCTTTACTCATCTTCGGATTTTTCCTTGTACCTCAAATAGGCATTCACCGTGTAATGGTAAATGAAAAGATCAATCGGATGTCCAACTTTACCCACCATCTGGAGGACGCGATGGATCGTACGTTAAAAGATCCTTCGGCCGAAAACATGCAACAGCTAAAAGAATTGTTCGAGGTTCAGAATCACTTGAAAGGGATGAACGAATGGCCCTTCGATTTTAATTCGGTGTGGCAACTTCTAACCGCTTTAATTATTCCAATTATATTGGCTGCTATGGAGATTTTCTTTAAATCCTGATACAGATATTCCTCGCTTCCGTAAAAAAGCGCAACGCTTCCCAACCACCCTCACGACCTACACCCGATTGTTTCATTCCGCCAAAGGGCGTACGCAAATCGCGTAACAACCAGCAGTTCACCCAGATAATTCCGCTCTTGATTTGATGTGCCACCCTATGAGCCCGTTTCAAATTTTCAGTCCAGATGGTGGCGCTTAATCCATAGGCATTTGAGTTTGCATATGCAATCGCGTCTTCTTCCGTATCAAAGGGCATGATCGTAACCACAGGACCAAAAATTTCTTCCTGGTTAGTGCGGCAGTTTTGATCGAGGCCAACTATAACGGTTGGCGTTACAAAATATCCGTTTGCGCATCGGCCTGACAGGGTAATTCTCTTTCCTCCGCAAAGAATCTGCCCGCCTTCCTTTTTCGCCAAGTCTATATAAGACAGAACTTTATTCATGTGTCCTTCCGATACCAATGCTCCCAACCGGGTTTTTTCATCAAGCGGATCACCGACAATAAGTTCCTTTGTGCGTTTCACAAATTCATCCACAAATTTCTGGTATAAACTTCTTTCAACTAATATACGCGAACCACACAAACAGATTTCTCCCTGATTGGAAAATGATGAGCTGATAGATGTATTCAATGCTTGTTCAAAATCACAATCTGCAAAAATGAGGTTGGGATTTTTTCCACCTAATTCGAGCGAAAGTTTTTTAAACATTGGGGCTGCTGTAGCCGCGATTGTCTTTCCGGTTACTGTTCCCCCTGTAAACGAAATGGCCCTGACTTCCGGATGCTCCACTATCGCCTGACCTACTTTGGCACCCAGACCATGAATAATATTTAACACACCCGATGGCAAGCCTGCTTCAATGCAAAGTTTTGAAAACAGATAGGCTGTCATAGGGGTAAGTTCAGAAGGCTTAGCCACTACCGTGCATCCTGCAGCCAGGGCAGGAGCAATTTTCCATGTGAATAAATAAAGCGGCAGGTTCCAGGGTGAAATGCATCCCGCAACACCGATGGGCGTGCGCGTTGTGTAGTTAATTGCTTCACCTTCCATTAAATGCGATTCGGACGAAGTATGCATAGAGGCAGTCGCATAAAACCGAATGTTGGCTGAAGCGCGAGGTATATCAACTGCTTTAGCAAGTTTAAGGGGTTTACCCTGATCTATACTTTCTGCTAACGCGAGTTTTTCCAAATCCCGATCAATCAAATCAGCGATAGCCAACAGAATAGAAGACCGGTTTGATAAAGGCATAGCAGACCATAAAGGAAAAGCTGCCTGTGCTGCCTGAACTGCCTGCTTCACATCTTCAGCATCCGAGTTGGGAAGTGTACCATACACACTGCCCTCTGAGGGATTCATATTCTCTAAATACTTTCCGGCTCGTGGTTCGCAGAGTTTACCATCTATATAATTAAGTATTCGATCCATGCCAAAGCTGATTTACTGTTAGTTACTTCTTTGTAATCTTAAACTCAACCCTTCGGTTGCGTTGGCGATTTTCATTGGTATCGTTAGGGGCAATCGGTTGGGCGGAGCCATATCCTCTTCCGGAAATCCGATCCTTCTTAATCCCTTTCTTTTCCAGATAAGTTTTTACAGCCTGTACCCGATTTTCAGAAAGCGTCATAAGGGCCTCCTTGTTACCCACATTATCTGTATATCCACTCAATTCAATTTTAATAGTTGGATTGTCCATCATGATCTGCACCAACCGATCAAGTTCAGGATAAGATTGTGACTTCAAAATGGGTTTGCCTTGCTCAAAAAATATGTTGTTAAGTAAAATGCTTTCACCCACTTCAATAGGAACCAAGAATAAATCCTTCTGTATCTCAGCGTAGCGGATAACAGATGCGAGTTCCAGGTTTTCGTTTACTGACAAATATCCTTTTGCCTCTGCCCGAATTCCATAATTCTTTCCGTTTGTAAGGGCAATGCGATAAGAGCCAGTCTTTGGATCGGAAATAGCCTCACCAATTTCTTTTTGGGTAGATAAGTCTTCGAATAATATATCAGCTCGCACCGGAGCTTTTGTTCTCGCGTTCAAGGTGTGGCCCAACACGAGAATAACAGGATCGGGTTTAATAGCATCTGGCAATTTAATCTTTACCAGATCGGAAGCCCCTAAAGAATTGCGATCGCTAACCATGTAGGCATAGTCTGCTGCAGCTGAAAGTGTATAGTAAGCATCAAACCCTCCAGTGTTTATTTCAGGGCCAAGATTTACAGGTTCACTCCACTCTGTCCAGGAGTCGCCATTACGCTTGCTCATGTAAATATCATAACTACCGTATCCGGCTCTACCATTGGAAGCAAAATAGAGTGTGCGTCCATCCGCAGCAAGAAAAGGCGAAATCTCATCACCTGCGGTATTGATTTGCCGACCAAGATTAATTGGTTCCGACCACATTCCTTTTTGATCCTGCTGGGTCACATAAATATCCTTCTCTTTATTTTCCACATCAGGACTATAATAAAGATTTAGTTTCAGCTTAGCGGTAAACAAGAGCGCTTTACCATCGGGGGACAAGTTACCCTCCATATTTTTCGATTCATTCTTAAATCTCACATTGAGATACTCTGGTTGCGTCCAGCCAGTTTGATCCTTCTTTCTTACCTGAAACCCATCGAGGCGGCAAAATAAAAGCATATTGTTATCGGCACTGATAGCTGCAAGATTGTTGGCGTCTTTATCATTAATTGCAGTGCCCATATTCTTACTCTTTGTCCAGGTGTGTCCATCAGGGCTGGTAGTAACCCAAATATCCTCGCCATCTTCCTTCCCGCCAATATTTTCGGGCGAATGTTCGCGGCCAAACAAAATCATCCGCCCATCCGTGGTGATATGCGGACCCAGGTCATCATATACTGAATTCACTTCGGGACCAAGATTCTCTTTTACCAATCCTGAGGTAAGGTTAGCCGGTAAATTTATTTTAACGTCATGGCGGAAAATAAAATTATCAACCTCCAAAACCATATCGGTGTAATTGATGAATCCCATCTTCATTCCATAAAGTGGTAGTGATTCAATATTGGCTACCTCTTCGCCATTAATAGAATAATACCATCTGCCTTTCCTCTGCTCTATTTTGAGTTTATTCTCCTGGCCCACAGGCCTTACTTTCTTGTATTCAACCCATTGATTTATCTTATCCCCCTTCTCCGGGCTCTTGATTTTATAGTTGCCATTACAGGCAATTACGAACTCATGATATTTTCCGCCACCGCCATCGCCCCAAAGCAATCCCAACCCATTATTATCGCTTCCCGATTTTTGAACAAAGGTTGCTTCAATGGAAAAATCCTTTTTACTATCCATGTAAGGATTGATCGTAATAAATCGACCATTGTCTTTCTGTGTGGTTTCAATTATGTACTTGCCGCCCGCCATTTTCATGGAATAATTTTCTCCCTTTCCAGTCCACCAACCCTGATTGTTGTTGTTGAATTCCTCCTTTATAAATACAGGAGGTTGTGCCCACGACAGTATGGGTTGTAATACAAAGAAAGAAAATACGTATCTGCCTATTGCCATGTAGTCAAACAATGATTAAGATTTGAATTTACAAACTTCCCGTTCGGCCACCATCTACCGGTACATTGATTCCATTGATGTATCCGGCAGCCGGACTTGCCAAAAAAGCTACTGCGGCTGCAACTTCATGTGGTTCTGAAATCCTTCCGACCGGCACTTCGGTAATCATTTCACTTTTAATCTCGTCATAAGTCTTTCCTGATTTCTCAGCTTTGCTTTTAATCAACGAATCAAGTCGACCGGTCATTGTCGTACCCGGAAGTACATTGTTAACAGTAATTCCGAAAGATGCCAGCTCTACCGATAATGTTTTTGCCCAGTTGGCTACGGCCCCACGCGTAGTGTTCGATACGCCAAGTCCCTTCAAGGGCACTTTAACGGAAGTAGAAATGATATTGATAATTCTGCCAAAGGCCGCTTGCTTCATACCTCCTACGACAGCTTGAACCAAAATCTGATTGCAGATCAGATGACTGGTAAAAGCTTTAATAAAATCTTCAGGAGATGCATCAATGGCCGGACCTGCAGGGGGGC
>JBEBJH010000289.1:0-5290 GCA_040079965.1 Cyclobacteriaceae bacterium | reverse complement strand
GGACCAGCCCCCGTAGCAAAATCAACCCGGGTGGCAAAAGAACTCGCGTTGATCGTTCCGGGCACACTGATATTTTTAAAAACAGATAAATCGGAGCCGGCATTTCCATTGCTTACGACCAGGTCGGGTTTCTGGTCATTATCCAGATCGCCAACGGCAAAATTGTAGGGTGTAACAATCGTTGAAAAGTTAACCGATGTGGCAAAGGAAGTTGGATTGATCGCTCCTTGCGTGCTGGTATTTCGTAATACACTGATCGTGTTACTGTTGATGTTAGTGGCAATTAAATCCGGCTTTCCATCGCTGTCGATATCATGGATGGTGATAGCATAAGCGTAAATTCCCGTAGTAAAATCAACTTTTGGACTTAATGAACTTGCATTAATAACACCTAGCGTACTGGTATTGCGGAACACGGAAATGCCACCATTAAAATAATTGGTTACTGCTATTTCTGGCTTGCCGTCACCATCTAAATCTTGTATCGTTGGTTTAAATGCCCCCACACATGGAAAGTCAACACGGGCTGCAAAGGAACCAGAAGTAAAAGAACCTGGAGAAGAAATATTCTTGAATATGGAGACTGTGGCTATGCCGGATAAATCTATATAGTTCGCTACCACCAAATCCAATTTTCCGTCCCCATCAATATCGCCCAAAGCAAGTCCATTCGGGTTGGCTGTTGCAGAGTTGGTTATAAAGTCCACCTTCGTAGCAAACGATCCCAACGTGATTGCACCTGTTGAGCTAATATTTCTATACACAGAAACAGTTCGACTATTAAAATTGGCAGCAATCATATCCGATTTTCCATCACCATCCAGATCACCCAATAGCACATCGTAGGGCGTAGCACCTAATGGAAAATTAACGGCTGGGTTAAAAGCGCAAGTGTTAATTGTTCCGCCTCCACCGAATGTCACCAGAAATTGGCTTTGTGAGTATGCGGCTAATCCCGCGACTTGAACTGAAATAGGTTTATAGGTAGCGCCAACCGGAACAGTAACGGTTAGTTGCGTTGTTGTTGCAGCGGTAACAGTCGCTTTAGTTGCACCAAAGTAAACAATGTTGTTAGCGGGTGTTGCGCTAAAGTTTGTTCCCGTAATGGTTACTGTTGTTCCAATAGGGCCACTTGCAGGTGTAAAGCTTGTGATGGTAGGTACCGGTGACGCGATGGAATACTTAAATACTGTTCCCTCACTGTTTAGGCCTCCTTGGTTGGTCATACCATACAGAAATGACCCATCAGAAATAAGTGAGCCATAGGGAGAGCTTCCGTTTACAGCGCCAGCAAAGTCCAGCAGTTTAGTAAACCCAGATCCATCAGGCATAATTTTAAAGATTGTTCCAATACTATTTGTGCCACCTCCAGATGCCATTCCATACAGAAATATTCCATCAGAAATAAGCGAGCCATAAGGAAGGTTTCCGTTTGCAGCGCTCGCAAAGTCCAGCAGTTTGACATACCCGGTTCCATCGGGCATTATTTTAAAGATAGTGCCTAAATCATTTGTGCCGCCCTCTGTTGTCATTCCATATAGAAATGTTCCGTCAGAAATAAGTGAGCCCTGCGGTAACTCTCCGTTTGCAGCACCAGTAAAGTCCAGTAGTTTAGCATACCCGGTTCCATCAGGCATTATTTTAAAGATAGTTCCTCGATTGTTTGTGCCGCCTTGATATGTCATTCCATATAGAAATGCTCCGACAGAAGTAAGAGTGCCAACAGCAATACTTCCATTTGCAGCTCCACTAAAGTTCGACAGTTCGACATACCCGGTTCCATCGGGCATTATTTTAAAGATTGTTCCCCGATTGTTTGCCCCGCCCCCAGATGTCACTCCATACAGAAATGTTCCGTCAGAAAAAAGAGAGCCACCAGGAGATCTTCCGTTTGCAGCACCTGTAAAGTCAAGCAGTTTGGCATACCCGGTTCCATCGAGCTTTATTTTAAATATAGTCCCAAGATCGCTTGTGCCGCCTGTTGTTGTCATTCCATACAGAAATGTTCCGTCAGAAATAAGAGAGGCATTTGGAGCGCCTCCGTTTGAAGTGCCTGCAAAGTCCAACAGCTTGGTGTATTGTGCAAAAGAGGTTAAAGTCCAAGGTCCAAGATATAACGTGAGGACTGCGAGAAATAAGAGTTTTTTCATAGCCTTATCGTTCACTAATTTGCCCATCCAAACGGGAGTAAACTTAAGAGATGCCACTCCCAATCGTATTGACAATATGTCCGAGGATAAAATGAATATAGTGATTTAAAACTAACGGATGCGTAATTAATTGATAAGTTTATCAAAGTGCCCTCGGTTTATCTGGTTCAAGGGTTTCAAGCCATAGAAGACTATCGTTTTAAAGATAAGAAACCAGTTTTTGATTCTCGTCCACTAGCAAATTCGATTTTATAAAAGTAGCTACCGGAGGGTAGCTCGCCACCATTATCATTCAATCCGCGAAAAACGTTGGTGGTATTATTATAATCAAAGACTTCAAAAACCTTGCTGCCCCAACGATTGTAAATGGTGACGTTATTTTCCTGTGTGTCTGGAAGTAAATCGATATAGCGTATAAGAAAGATATCATTTTGATCATCGTTGTTGGGGGAGATGCCATTATAAATTTCAATGTCTCCGATCACGTCAATCTCTAAAATTTGTTGGGTACAGGCACTAAAGATATCACAGACCTCAATAGTTAGTTGGTCTTTTCCCGCAAAGGCCACTGCGCTATAATCTATTGTAAGAATACCATTAACCAACGTGGCACTTGCACCACTGCCCGGTTGTTGTACCACACTAAGTGAAGAGGCAACAAGATTATTATCAACATCCGAAATCAGATCGAGTAGATTAAGTGTTACCGAACCTCCAATGATGGTTGATAAGGGTGCGGTGTCGATAACTGGAGGTTGGTTATTGCAGGGTGCAGGAATTACAGTTACAGAAATAACATCCGATGCAGGACTACTACATCCGGCTACGTCTGTAACTATTACCGAATAAGTCCCGCTGGCACTTATGGTAATTTGTTGTGTAGTTGCTCCATTCGTCCAGGTGTAAGTAGCAAACCCATTAGGTGCGCTTAGTGTAAGTGCGGTACTGCTGCAAATCGTCAAGGCATTTCCAACAGGAACGATGCTTGATGTGAGTACGGGTTGTGAAGGAATAGCATTGATTGTAGCAGTAACAGGAGTCCTAAGACTTTCGCACACTCCATTATATAAGGAAACAAAGTAGGTAGTTGATGTAGATAGGGGTGGGGTAACAAAGGAACTATTCGCCTCTCCAGGTATCACAGTGCCACCGGTTGATACTGTATACCAGCGATATTGACCATTTACTCCCCCTGATGCGCTGAGCGAAACAGGCGTGTTGAGTCCGCATGAAAAATTATTGATAGTCACAGGTGTCGTTGGTACTGGGTTAATAAAGGCTGTCACTGCAGTTCGGGTACTCTCGCACGTTCCGTTTTGAATCGAGACATAGTAAGTAGTGGTATCGTTTAATACAGGGGTGGTATATAAACCGTCTGTCTCTCCGGCTATGGCAATTCCCTCAGTCAGTGTTTGATACCAGGTATACAGTTGACTTCCAGTTGCACCGGATGCCATAAGATCAACACTTCCATTTCCACATAGATTTGCATCAATAACATTGGGTGGTGATATAGGATCACAAATAACAGCTGGTGTTAAAAATGTATGCACGGTCTCTGCACTTCTTAACCCATCTCCATTAATGGCAGTAACATGAATCTCATACGAAGTGTTGGGCAACAAGCCATCAAGCACAGCAGCAAAATCAATCGTTACATCTTTACTGGGTGGGAATCCGCTATAAACCTTAACCGGTGATTTTGTTGCGCCATCAAAGTAGTAATATCCCAGGGCCACAATATTTGATCCGGATTTGCCTGCAAAAAAGGGTTTGGCCATAGGTAAACTCCAGCGACCATTGACATCCTGTGAGCGAACATATAAAATATGAAAACCCAACGTGGCTGTAGAAAGGTTAATCGAAAAGGATTGATTTATATCTGAAGCCGACAAGGAAACACTGGTTCCATTCCCTGCACCAGGATCAGTATCTAAAAAATATTCAATCTTCCTTAGGGTTGGTGTGGAGGTAGTTTGAGCATTGCGTTGTACAAATACAGGTCGCGCAAGAAGCGTACTCCATAACCCATTGCTGCTTCTGGCCCGAAAATAAATGGTGTGAAAACCTTCCGCACTTGTATTTAGAGGTAGTTGAAAATCTTTTGTTAAGTCTATAGTCGATGTTATCGGAACAGAGAGGCCATTTCCGAAACCCGGATCTGTATCAAAGAAATATTCTATCCTATCTATTGAAAATAGAGAGGCTGTCTGTGCCGTACGTTGAACCATCACAAGACGGGAAACAGGTAGGCTCCAAATCCCATTACTTTTAGCACGAATATAAAGCTGATGAAACCCTTCGCTAACACTATTTAAAGGAACTGTAAAATCTCGTGTAAGATCAATCGCTGCTGTAACCGGTATACTTACCCCATTTCCAAACCCAGGGTCAGTATCAAAGTAATATTCCAAACGCGTGATGGTTTGTGCATACGCACTCGTGCCGAAAAGAAGCGATATAAAAATCAAGTACCGCAAGACTAACTTAATTGTTAGACTTCACTTTAATCTGAATCGGTAAGCCTGTATTTTTTTCACCCACTGCTGGTGCAGTCAATGAATAAATAGTAGGGATAGGCGGAATGCCTGAGAGCACATAGGGTTCAGCTCCGCCAAAGATGCCACAATCAGCACCTCCGAATCCAACACCTTTAAAGATGGATGAAGCACTCAATTGCCATTTACCGTCAGTACTTCCTGAGCCAATAAAACCGCTACTGAAACCAGTAGTGTTGCTACTATTTCCATTACCAGCAGGCAAATATGCCCCTTCTGCAGCTATATTATTGCGAACTATTGATGAGCCAAAAGTAAGGGTATTGCCTGTAGTGAACAGATTATTTTGAACAATAGAGTTTGTAACATTGATTCCGCCAACGAAAATATTATTGGAAACTTCCAGGGAGGAATTTGCGGAATTAAGACTTACAACACCGCCACCACATCCAAAGCAATAATTCAAAATAAAATTGTTATTAATTACGATGTTGGAGAACCCGGCATTGACCTTGATGCCTGTGCCATTACCAGCACCCCCAATATAGTTTTGAACGATAAAAATATTTGACCCCGAAATTGTAATCTTCTCAGAAGGACAACCGCTATCTACAAAAAGATTTCTCTTGATAACTATATTAT
>JBEBJH010000288.1:0-5300 GCA_040079965.1 Cyclobacteriaceae bacterium | reverse complement strand
AATGCCGCAGACTGAAAGCCGAACACAATATTCAATTGGTGGTAATCGACTACCTGCAGTTAATGAAAGGCGAGGCCAGTGGTAACCGTGAGCAGGAGATCGCTTCCATTTCACGCGCCTTAAAAGGAATTGCCAAAGAACTGAATGTGCCGGTAATCGCTTTGTCGCAGTTAAGCCGGGGTGTTGAAACCCGTGGTGGTGACAAGCGCCCCCAACTTTCTGACTTACGTGAATCAGGATCTATCGAACAGGATGCGGATATTGTTATGTTCCTTTATCGCCCTGAGTATTACAAAATTACCGTGGATGAAGAAGGCATGCCTACACAAGGAATGGCCGAGGTGATTATTGCCAAGCACCGGAATGGTTCGCTCGAGAACGTCAAACTTAAGTTCATTGGCAAGTACACCAAGTTTGCAGACTACGATGCCCCTGAAGGACTCACGCCTATGAGTAACATTACGCGCGAAAGCCGGTTGAATACTTTCAGGGAGCCACCATCTGCACCACCGGGCGGTGACGAGGATACACCATTCTAATATTATAAGTTTAGGTTGTCTTTCGGTCGAAGGATTAAACCGCCAGCGACTTGTTTGACAGATGTAAATTCTTTTACAACTAATTTCAGATTCTCTAACCTGCTTTGTATCTTGAACTGAACTAATTGTATGAAAGCGCTTGTACTGAAAGATGCGGGTCAGATTGAATTGCGGGAGCTACCTAAGCCAACAGTGACTCCAGGAAAAGCACTCGTTAGAATAAAGGCGGCTGGCCTCAATCGCAGAGATGACTGGATTCGCGAAGGCAAATATCCCAACATCAAATTTGGAGTTACGATGGGCTCAGATGGAGCCGGCATTGTTGAAGAAGTAGGTGATGAAAAGGATCAACCCTGGGTGGGCCAGGAAGTAGTCATTAATCCCAACATCGAGTGGGGCCCGGATCTCGAAGTTCAATCAGGAAGATACACGATCCTCGGCATGCCTGTAGATGGCACGTTTGCCGAATATGTGCTTGTGCCCATAGATCGCCTGCATCACAAACCCTTTCATTTAGATTTTCTGCAGGCAGCTGCTTTGCCGTTAGGTGGTCTCACCGCCTTCAGAGCCTTGTTTCGCAGAGGCGAGTTAAGGGGTGGACAAAATGTTTTAATCTCAGGTTTTGGTGGCGGGGTTGCTCAATTTGCATTCCTATTTGCGCAGGCAGCCGGTGCGAATGTCTATGTTTCTTCTGGCAGTGATGAAAAGATTGATAAGGCGTTGAAGTTAGGGGCTCGGGGTGCCTACAATTATAAGAGAGATGTGAACTATGCAGATTTATGGAAGACGAAAGGCGGGTTTGATCTGGTAATTGACAGTGCCGGTGGCGATCAGATCAACAACTTCATTAAAATGCTGAAACCAAGAGGCAAGATTGTTTTTTACGGAGCCACCAATGGCTTGCCCACCAAACTGGATATGTATCGAATGTTCTGGAACCAGCTTTCTTTGTTAGGAACTACCATGGGTAGTGATCATGAGTTTAGTGAAATGCTCACCTTCGTTAGCAAGCATCAATTGCGACCTCTTATAGATTCAATCCGACCCTTTTCTAAAATCGTTGAGTCTTTTCCAGATATCACGAAATCCAATAAAGTGGGTAAGATTGTCTTTCAGGTTTAGTCTTCCAGATTTTGAATAGCGGCTTTCAATTCCCGCGCACTGCCCAGGTCGTTCTGAGTTCGTGCTAACACCAATCCCTTTCGGAGTATTTCGAGTGCCCGTTCGGGTTTTGATTGGTCGGCATAAAAGCCTCCGGCTATGTAATAGGTTGGTAAATAATTGGGATGTTCATTCAACAATAAGTCAAAAAGGCCAGCCGCCTTTTGAATGTTATCATGCTGGTATTCCAGCGCCAACGCATAGATACTGAACGGATCAGAAGGGTCTTCTTTCACGAATTGTTCCAGCATTTTTATACGTTCAGTATTCATTGCTTTTTAACCTTTTTAAATACCCTTTTTAAGATTTATCCTTTATCTTGAGGCCAAATTTAAGCGGAAATACATAAAGTTTTGATTCTCATTTTATTGAACATTCTATGAAGATATTGGTTTGCATCTCGCACGTTCCAGACACTACCTCTAAAATCAATTTTGTCGAAAGCAGTACTAAGTTTGATACTACAGGGGTTCAGTTTATTATCGGACCTTATGATGATTACGCTCTGGCGCGTGCCATTGAACTTAAGGAGGCCACACCGGGTACAACGGTAACTGTAATTAATGTGGGCTTATCCGATACAGAACCTACAATTCGCAAGGCGTTGGCCATTGGTGCCGATGATGCGATTCGTGTAAACGCAGACCCCACCGATTCCTTTTTTGTAGCGACACAAATTGCAGAGCACGCAAAGGGTTATGACCTGGTATTGATGGGGCGTGAATCTATCGATTATAATAGCGGTGTTGTTCATGCCATGGTGGGTGAGATGCTTGGCTTACCCTCCATATCACCGGTGATGAAGCTTGACATCGAGGGAACAAAAGTGAAGATGACGGTTGAAATAGAGGGCGGTAAGGAACAGGTAGAAGCTAACCTTCCTCTGGTAGCCGGTTGCCAGGAACCAATCGCTGAATGGAAGATTCCAAATATGCGCGGAATTATGTCGGCCCGTACAAAACCGTTAAAGGTTGTAGAATCAAAAGCTACTCAACCCACGGCAGTGATTCAGAAGTTTGAATTGCCGGCACCTAAAGGTGCAGTAAAAATGATCTCAGCAGATAACGTAGCCGAGTTGGTAGCTAAATTGAAAAACGAAGCTAAGGTTCTTTAGTAAAGTAGGATTGGTAGTCAAATTTTGAATTTGGAATTTTAAATAGTAGGTATATGTCAACACTCGTATTTATAGAAGTATCAGAAGGGAAAGTTCGTAAGTCATCGCTCGAAGCGGTTTGTTATGCAAAGGCTATGGGGAGTCCGGTTACAGCAATTGTTCTTGGCCCGGCCGATGCTTCTGAACTACAAGCGTTGGGAAAGTATGGGGCTCAGAAAGTATTGCATGCATCGGATGCCAAACTTGGTAAAGGTGTAATCCAGGCTTACGCAACTGTGCTTACAAAAGCGATGCAGGATGAGAATGCGGACGTGCTGGTGCTAGCAAACTCTTCGCTGGGTACACCGGTGGCTGCAAAAGTGGCGGTTAAAAGCGGAGCCAGTTTTGCTTCAAACGTAGTAGAACTGCCCACCACCACTGCCGGATTTGTAGTAAAGAGAAGTATCTATACCGGTAAGGCTTTTTCGCTGGTTGAGCTTAAAAATCCGAAGAAAGTTATTGCCATTAAAAAGAATGCAGCCGAAGTGAAAGAGTCGGGCGGCAGTGCAGAAATTGTTAACTACAATGTAACGTTATCGGATGCTGATTTTAATACAACCATACTTTCGTCCGAAAAGGCAACAGGAGATATTCTCTTGCCAGAAGCTGAAATAGTAGTATCGGGTGGCCGCGGCTTGAAAGGACCTGAACACTGGGGTGTATTGGAAGAACTGGCCAAGACGTTGCATGCTGCCACCGGATGTAGTAAGCCTGTATCAGATATGGGCTGGAGACCTCACCATGAACACGTAGGCCAAACCGGAGTGAAAGTTGCGCCTCAATTATATATTGCAATAGGGATCTCAGGAGCCATTCAACACCTGGCGGGAGTAAATTCTTCCAAGTGTATAGTAGTGATAAACAAAGATGCCGATGCACCGTTTTTCAAGGCCGCTGATTATGGGATTGTTGGCGATGCATTTGATGTAGTTCCTAAGTTAACAGCGGCTATAAAAGCTGCAAATGGTTGAGAGAAAAGCATTTTTTGGGGTATGGTTGGGTTTCACGACTTTTTTTATAATTTCAATTTTCTGTGGCTACGTTGAAGAAGATAAAACTTGAAATACTTGGACTTTCCTCCAGTCAATCGCAGACTGGTTCTTTCGCCCTCGTACTAGGGGAGACTGAAGGCAATCGCAGACTTCCGATCATCATCGGCATGTTTGAGGCGCAAGCCATTGCTATTGAAATTGAAAAGATCATACCTAACAGACCGATGACACATGATCTTTTCAAATCTTTTTCCAATTCATTTCATTTTCATGTTGATGAGATTGTGATCTCCGATTTAAAAGAGGGCGTATTCTTTGCCAAAATTGTTTGCACCGATGGCTTGAAGAAAACCGAAATTGATGCCCGGCCGTCTGATGCCATTGCCATTGGCCTTCGATTCGATTCACCGATTTATACCTACGAGACTATTTTGGCTGAGGCCGGAATTGTGCTTACCGATCAGGAGGAAGAGGAAGAAAAATCAGAAGTGAAACCTGAGCCGAAGGCTAAAGTAAAAAAAGAATCACCGCGTAAATCATCGGGTGGCGAAGATTATAAGCATTACTCAATAGAGAAGTTAAACGATCTTCTCAAGGATGCTATTGATAAAGAGGACTACGAGCGTGCAGCTAAAATCAGAGATGAGCTGAGCAAGCGTAACTAAGATCTCTGAAGCCTGAAACCAAACTAGAAAGATGGATTATTTGCGCGGCCTGTTAGGTCTGATTTTCATTGTGGCTGTTGCCTATTTGCTCTCGGGCAATCGCAAAGCGGTTGACTGGCGCTTGGTTCTGATTGGCATTGTTATCCAGCTTACGTTCGGGCTTATTATTGGTAAAGTTGAGATTGCTCAAAAAGCATTCGTCTTTGTCAGCGAAAAGTTTGTGATCTTTCTGGGCTTTGCAGCCAAAGGAGGTGAGTTTCTATATGGAGATCTTTCAAAAAACAGTGCTGGAAATCCAGAAGTAAAGCATAACCTTGGGTTCTTATTTGCTTTTCAGGCTTTACCAACGGTAATTTTTTTCTCAGCCATCACCGCTGCCTTATATTATTTAGGAGTTCTTCAGAAAATTGTTTTTGGCTTCGCCTGGATCATGGCGCGTACCATGCGCTTGTCTGGTTCCGAAAGTTTATCTGCGGCTGCTAATATTTTTATGGGCCAGACAGAAGCCCCATTATTGGTACGGCCTTTCATAAACGGGATGACTAAGTCTGAACTGCACTGCCTGATGGTGGGTGGAATGGCAACCATAGCGGGTAGTGTCCTGGGAGCCTATGTTTCATTTTTGGGTGGTGGCGATCCTGTTCAACAAGCAAAGTTTGCTACCTATTTATTGAGTGCTTCCATAATGAATGCCCCGGCTGCAATTGTGCTGGCAAAGATTTTCATGCCGGAAACTGAACCCGAAAAAATAGACCGGGCTTTGAAAGTAAACAAAGAACAGATTGGTGTA
>JBEBJH010000287.1:0-5307 GCA_040079965.1 Cyclobacteriaceae bacterium | reverse complement strand
CATGATTCAAAGTTATTTTCTGTAAATGTGATTCTAATTTCTTGTTTAATTCTCTTTTATAAATTTCTTCCATGCAGCCCAGTCATTCAATCCCAGTACGCGGTGCATTTCACGCGCACGGTTTTCCATTACCTGCTCCCTTGACTCCTGCGCAAGGACAAGGGTGCCACAGGTTAATACAAGTAAGGTAATCAAAACCACTCTCATAGGATGAATCATAATTTGGAAATTGAAACTACCTGCAGATGCGCAGAAATCCAAATAAGTTTTAAACAGTGCGACTCGATTTACCGATCATTAGGATTGTATTAGAAGACTGGGGGCTTAGAATCGACAGTATTGTGAATTCGTTCTCCCGGGGTAGATACCTTTGACTAGCTTATTATAATTGTTATATTTCTTCAACCTTAAACCTACTAAATCATGAATTTCAAACCCGAGATGAAAAGCAAAGAGGAAATGAATGCTGGTCAGCCGAAGTACGAATCAATCGTTAAGTATATGGTGCAACAGCAAAATCTGGTTACGGTTAAGCCGAACCAATCGATCAACGAGGTTATTGATATTTTGATAGAGAAAAGAATTTCCGGAGCTCCCGTGTTGGATGAAAACCGGAAATTGGTTGGCATTATTTCGGAAAGAGACTGCCTGAGGATAATTGTCGATCAGGCCTATCATAATTTACCCATGAACGCACCCATCGTTTCAGATTACATGACCCGCGAGGTAAAGACTTTGTCGCGTGATAGCACTGTAGTGGATGCTGCAACTGAGTTCCTTAATTCTGCAATCCGCAGAATGCCCGTAGTTGAAAACGGAGTGTTAATCGGACAAATTAGCCGTATCGATATTCTACGTGCCGCTAAAAACATAAATCCCGCAAGCTGGTAATAAGTTGATAGCTTTGTTTTATAAGTTGATGCATGAGTAAAGTGCTCATGATTAGAAATTTTATTTATTGAATTATGAAAACTCTACGCAATTCGGCAATTGGATTTGTGTTCTTCTTGTTACCCCTGCTTGCGCAGGCTCAACTGGGAGTGGGTGCGAAAGTCCCTGCCGGAGCTGAAGTATTTTTGGATGGGAGCAGAGAAATGCTGGATGCAAAATGGACTTATTGGAAGGGGCCAAGATTTGCAGCTACATTACCTATTAAGTGGATTGTGGAAACGGATCCGGTGGATGGAGGTTCAGTAGTTAACTCAAACGATCCGGCCGCGGCAGGTGGGCTTTATGGTGCAGCCGATATAGTTACTAAAAAAGAGTTCCGTGATTTCCGGGTTCATGTTGAGTTCCTAATTGTAAAGCCGGGGGGAAACAGTGGTGTGTACTTACAAAACCGCTATGAAATTCAAGTGCTGGATGGAGACTCGACATCGCATGGATTAGGGGCCGTGATTAATGAAAGTAAGTCACCCTATTTTGCTTACAACGGTCTTGGCAAATGGAACTCTTACGATATCGTATTCCGTGCAGCCCGATTTAAAAAAGGTAAACTAGTTGAGAAACCCATGGTGACAGTATACTTCAATGGTAAGAAAGCGCATACCAATCAAGTCATTAGCCAGGTGTTTGGCGGACCCAACTCTGGGCAGGATGGTGGTAATGATGGGGGCAAAGGAATTACGGATCGTCCGGGTGGATTAAAACTGCAAGCCGAAGGGCACGATGTTCTATATCGCAACATCTGGATTCAGGAATTGAACTTGAAAAAAGCCAATACTGATTTTTAGTTGCTTAATTCCTTGAGTTAGGAGTTGCGAATGTGTAGGCAGGTCCGTTTTTGAGGCCTCAGCCAGACTCTTTTAAGTCATTAAATTTTAACTTTCTTCTTTTCAGTCACGGAACGATAGATAGCTTCGACTACCCGTATATCTTTCAATCCTTCTTCTCCCGGCACTAACATAGGAGTTTTGTTCATGATCGAAAGCGCATCATCATCCATTTGCCGCGCTTGTTGGTTAGGAATGGAAGCGACAAGCTTCTTCCCGTCACTCGTTATTCCGTTGATACCACTGTATGACTGAAAAGGGGAAAGCTTATACCATCCTCTGGAGCAGGTAACCCGAAGATCATTCATGTTCTTTCCAAAACTGGTTTCACACGTTGCCGTAACCCCACCTGGAAACTCAAGATCGAATTGCATGGTTTCGTCAACTTCTTTATAGATGGCAGGGCGGGTGGTAGATTGATGCGCAGTTACTGTGATAGGGTCAAGCCCGGTACAGTATCGAGTGGCATTAAGGGGATAGACACCCATATCGTACATAGAGCCACCACCCATACTTTTCTTTTGTTTCCAATGATCGGTACGGGAATCATAGTAACCGGCTGCTGCTTCAACTTTCAAAACAGAGCCATACGTTAATTCCTTTCTGAACTGAATGATTTGCCGTGTATTAGGTTCGTGGTGCATCCGATACCCAATGCTTAGCGTCACGTTGTTTTTTTCACAAGCGTCAATCATGCGTTGGCATTCAGCCACGGTCATGGCCATTGGCTTCTCACACCATACATGTTTGCCGGCATTGGCTGCACGGATAACGTATTCGGCATGCATGGATGGTGGTAATACTACATAGACAACGTCAATATCCGGATTGTTGGCAATCGAATCGAAATTCATATAGTCGTAGATATTCCTGTCGGCAAGATTGTATTCGTGTTTCCATTGTGCTGCCTTGGCGGGAGTGCCAGTAACAATACCAGCCAGGGAACAGTTTTTGGTAAGTTGCAGGGCCGGGGCGAGCAGATCGGTGCTGTAGTAGCCAAGGCCCACCAGGGCTACACCCAGATTTTTCTTTTGGGATAAAATGCCAGCAAAGCCAGCACTACTTAAGGTAAGGCCAGCTAACCCTGCTGCCTGCTTTACGAATTTGCGCCTGTTGATCATTCTATGATTTTGATTAGTAATCGGTACGTGCACCCTTAAGTTAATGATTGTTGATCAACAACCCAAAAATGATAAGGGTGGAAGCGCTTCAACAGTGTATCCTTTGTTTATTATCTATGGTGGGGAAAGATTCCACGATGAATTAAAAACAGGATCCGTATGAATAATTTATTGTGGAATACTGATGATGCTTAGTATTTTTAAACAGTCAATAACAATCAATCCTATGAAACCAGCTACCCTTTTACTTCTCTTTTGTGTACTCCTTGGATGCACTGTAAAGAAGACGACCTCCGGAATTAGTGAGGATAAAACTAAGGAAACTCTTGACCATCATTGGGTAGCCTTTCAGGCAAATGATCTTGAGGCCACGATGGACGACTATACAGGGGAATCAGTTTTGATTACTCCCGATCGCACCTACCGCGGACTTACTGAAATCCGTGAGAATTTTGTCGGGGCCTTTGCTGCATTTCCAAAAGGCTCGTCAACGCTTGTATTAGAAAAATCCGTGGTTGTCAATGATGTTGGTTATATTCTTTGGCATGCAAAGACACCTGCTTTTACGCTGTCATTTGCTACCGACACGTTTATTATTCAGAACGGGAAGATTGTTCATCAAACTTATGCCGGTGTTGCTAATTAATTCTTGTAAAATATGAAGAGTTTCGTTTTATCCTTTTTTATTTTATTTATCGTGGCGGATTGCCTTGCCCAGAAACGGTTCCGGAAACTTACCAAAACAGAAACGGCATCCATAAAAAAATACAGAAAGACCATTCCTAAAAAGGATGGCAGTTACCACGTGTTGATTATGACCGATCAGGGAAACATGGTTGTAAAGCTCTATAATGAAACTCCACTTCACCGCGACAATTTTATCAGCAAAGTGAAGGCCGGGTTTTATGATAGCCTGATGTTTCATCGGGTGATCAATAACTTTATGATTCAGGGGGGTGATCCTTCGAGTAAAAAAGCACAACCCGGACAAATGCTTGGCGGTGGCTCAGCACCAGGTGAAAATATAGCTGCCGAATTTAGAACGGAACAAGGCATTTATCACAAACGTGGTGCGTTAGCCGCTGCCCGTGATAATAATCCCGAAAAGTCAAGCAGCAACTGCCAGTTTTATATTGTACAACGGCCTGCATGGCGCACTTCGCAATTAGACAGTACAATCGTGCAGCGAAAATTAACCTTAAATGATGCTCAAAGAAAAGTATACACCACGATGGGTGGCACTCCACACCTTGATGGTGGTTACACGGTGTATGGTGAGTTGGAACAAGGATTTGAAGTGCTTGATAAAATCGCATCAACGAAGACCAATAAATCCGATAGACCCGAAGCTGATGTTAGGATGCGTATGTTTGTATTGAGTGAACCCAAATTGAAATGACTTACTGGTTTTTAACTATCAACCCTTCAAATTAAGCGCAATGAAAATTTTAGTAACCGCCTTGCTAACCTTCCTGATGCTGACAGGTTTTTCCCAATCACCAGTTATCAAGACCGAGAATGGTTTGATCTCTGGGATAAAAAAGGGAGACGTTTCAATTTTTAAAGGAGTTCCATTTGCAGATCCACCTGTAGGCGACCTCAGATGGAAGGCACCACAACCAGTTACTAATTGGTCGGGTACGCTTAAGTGTGAAAACTTCTCAGCAAGTCCCGTACAAGGTAAACCAGTTCCATTTATGATGTGGACGGAAGAATTTATTTCACCACCGGAACCCTTAAGTGAAGATTGTCTTTACCTGAACATCTGGACCAAAGGAAAAACCAAAAATGACAAACTTCCGGTGCTTGTGTGGATTTATGGCGGTGGATTTGTTTCAGGCTCTGCTGCCTGTGCCGTGTATGACGGTGAAGAGCTGGCTAAACAAGGAATTGTATTTGTGAGTATTAACTATCGGGTAGGACCCTTTGGTTTTTTAGCGCACCCTGAACTCACAAAAGAGTCGGGCACAAAGTCTTCCGGCAACTATGCATTCCTGGATCAGCTTGCAGCCTTACGCTGGCTACAGACTAACATTGCCGCCTTTGGTGGTGATCCCGGCAATGTTACTATTGCCGGCCAGTCGGCTGGATCTTTTAGCATCAACGCACTGGTAGCTTCGCCACTGGGCAAAGGGCTTTTTCATAAGGCGATTGCGCAGAGCGGAGGGTTTTTAGGAGGCTCAATTGGGAAAAAATTGCCGCAGGCTGAGAAATCAGGGATTGTATTTGCCCAAAAAGCAAATGTAGCTGGGCTTACTGAACTTCGTAAGATGAGTGCTGAGGAAATTCAAAGAGTAGCAACGCTTATGGGCAGAGATGCGTTTTCCCCGGTGCTTGAGGATTATGTTCTGCCTTCAAATCTGTTAACTCATTTTCAGCAAGGCAAGCATAACGATGCTGTCTCTTATACACAT
>JBEBJH010000286.1:0-5327 GCA_040079965.1 Cyclobacteriaceae bacterium | reverse complement strand
GTCCCGAGCGTCAGCGGATGAATTAGAAGCCAGAGTTCATCGACCAGATCATGTTTGAGCAGTGTCTGGACCAGGGTACCGCTTCCGTGGACTTGAATATCAGAACCTTCCGATTTTTTGAGCTTTTTGATATCATCTACGCTTTTCAGAAAAACTGAATTTTTCCACTTGATAGCTACCGGGTCTGACTTTTCCAGAGTGCTACTCATCACGTACTTTGTGACATCATTAACGCCAGGCCAAATGTCTTCATGTTCAGGAAAGAAGGAAGAAAAATCTCAAAGGTTTTTCTGCCCAAAAGAAGGTCCTTCGCAGGTTGCTTTTGTTTTTCCGCGATCTTATCAAGAGCTTCATCGTAATACGGAGCGCTCCAACCGCCATAGTTGAAACCCTCCTCGGGTCCGCCAGCAGCTTGTATGACTCCATCTAATGTAATAAATGATCCGACAATTATTTTTCTCATGTTATTGATGTTTATTAAAATACCCACCTTTCCCGATAGCCCTGTCCCATGCCTTCGGCAGGTAAACCGAAAGGCAGGTATCAGGAGGCTCAGGCGGGCAGGTGAATCTCGCTAAAAAATACGTGCCATGGCAGGTGTGAATGCGACAATCATAGTGGCTTAATGCGAAAAAATATTGCAAGTAATAACTGTATAGTATAATAGAAATGACGGTTATTGTCCATTCAAGTTGACCACATTCCAACATTAATAACTATTGCAATTATGAAAATGAATTCTACTTTTGAGGTGTACTAAAACAGGGATGCTTACACATATTGACTACTCGACAATTTACTTGCGGGGTAACTGAACTGAATTACACAGTTGACACACAATAACCAGCATAGATGTCCTAATCTGGCATACCTATGTTCGGTATTGAACGGAGCAATTAAAATACAATTTGAAATAGAGCTTGTTTAAGTGATTGGGATTGGCACGATTGTTAGCTTCCCGTATTCACTAAACCTATGGAATAATTTGGATTTGTTATATGCTTAAGAATTACCTGAAAACCTCGTTCCGTAATCTCCTTCGTCATAGGAGTTACACATTCATAAATGTTCTTGGCTTGACTGTCGGACTTGTCAGCAGCATTTTTATTCTCCTTTGGATAATTGACGAGTTGTCATTTGACCACTTCCATTCAAATACTGACCGCATTTTTAAAGTATTAGTTAATAATACGTATCCCGATGGAAAGATAGAAACCTATCCGGCCACTCCGGCTAAACTGAAGGATGTAATCGTACAAGAAATTCCTGAAGTAGAATTAGCAGCCCAGTATAGCATGGAGACAGAATTGTTGGTAAAGCATGGGACCAAAGCGTACAATGAAATTGGAATTTATGCTGACCCAACACTCTTCAAGGTACTTCGTTTTCTTATTGTCAAAGGCAGTGCGGCCAAACCGCTAACAGACATTAAATCAATTGCTATTTCTGAAAGACTCGCAGAAAAATTATTTAATAACGAAGACCCTATCGGAAAATCGTTGGATTTAGGTCAATCGCATGAACTTATTATTACCAGTGTCTTTGCCAACATTCCCCACCATTCAACTCTGAAAGTTGACTTTGTTGCTTCGTTCGAACTTTTTACAAAAGAAAATCCGTGGACACAGCATTGGAAAAGTGGTGGCACCCGCACAACTGTTTTGCTAAAATCATCAGCCTTTGTTGGCATGGCAAATCAGAAGTTTGTTGATTTGATTAAGAATAACTGTCCTGATTGTACTACTATACCTTTTCTATTTCCATATGTAAAGTCAAGACTATACAATGAATTTGAAAACGGAAAGAACGCGGGCGGCAGAATACAACAGATTTACCTTTTCGGGGCAGTGGCTATACTAATTCTTGTGATGGCTTGTATTAATTTCACCAATCTTTCAACAGCCAGAGCAGCCAGTCGAAGCCGCGAAGTAGGAATTAGAAAATCAATAGGCGCACAAAAAAATGGCCTTGTTGTTCAATTTATTTCCGAGTCGATGCTGTTGTCTTTTATTGGACTGGGATTCGCCATTGTGATAGTTCAGCTGCTTCTCCCATTCTTTAATGAAGTCACAACCAAATCTATCCACTTAGACGTAGGCAACCCAGTGTTCATTGCAGTAACTTTGGGGATTACAGCGATTTGCGGATTGCTTGCGGGAAGTTATCCTGCTTTTATCTTATCAAGATTTAATCCTGTTAAAGTTTTGAAGGGAGATACCCAACTGGGTCTAACTGGAAATAAGCTACGTAAATCGCTGGTCATCGTCCAATTCACGACTTCTATAATACTGGTTGTTGGGAGCATAGCCGTAGACAAACAAATAGTTTTTATCAGTGAAAAAAACCTTGGGTTTGATAAAGACAATATTATAGTGGTTGACCAAAATGAAGGTATTGTTAAATCGTACCCAGCTATTAAGAATGACCTACATCAGTTAGCCTCTGTTAACGGTATCGCCTTTGGAGGGAATAACATATTTACCATCCCGATAACCACGACAGACCCGGTTTGGGCCAGCAAGCCGGATAACTCTTCTATCCTCTTCAAAGTATATCGATGTGATGCGGAGTTCATTCCGACATTGAATATTAAAATCCAAAAGGGTAGAAACTTTATGGACGGTCAGGATGCTTCCAACTATATCATTAACAGAAAGGCTGCGGAAGTTATGGGATTATCACTCGAAAATGCTGTAGGGAATGAACTTGAAATGTGGAATGGAAAGGGAAAAATAATCGGCATTACAGATGACTTCCATAATGATAACTTGAAGTTTGGCATTGAACCTATGATATTCATGTATTCCGAAAATATTGGTTCTCACTATTTCATTAAGTTAGGTAACGAATTACCCATCACTGCAAACATAGAACAGATTGAGAGTGTATTCAAGAAGCACAATCCTGATTACCCGTTTGAATATATTTTTCTTGATGAAGTTTTCAATTATGAATACCAGGCAGAAGCCGTTATTGGAAAACTATCTTTAAGTTTTACTGTCATTGCTGTTCTTATTTCATGCTTAGGACTATTTGGCTTAGCTTCTTTCACTGCTGAAAGAAGAACCAAAGAGTTAGGTATTCGAAAAGTGATGGGTGCCTCCGTTGGGAATCTGGTTATTATGCTTTGCAGTGATTTTACAAATCTTGTTTTAGTAAGTTTATTCATTGGCTTTCCAGTCTCTTGGTATCTTATTCGCGAATACTTGTCTGACTATGCCTTCCACGCTGAAATCAATTGGAGTATTTACATTTTGACGTCAATTGTAATGTTGTTTATTGTGCTACTTTCTGTAGGATACCAATCTGTTAAAGCTGCGGTATCAAATCCAGTGGACTCATTACGTAATGAATAGCTGGAGGTATTTCAAATTTCTTAGCAAGGCGCACGCACACCTGCCCATCCGGTAGGCGGGTTGCCTGGCCGCGCTTGCAACACACATCCAAAGCCAGCCAAAGAGTGTGCTCCATGTTGTGTAAGTGGAGAAAGTAGACAATGGTAAATACCCTACCACACGACTGAATTAAGAAGAGTTGGTTTCATATTAACGGATGAAAGGGATGCAGACTGTTAATGAAATGAGGAGAAGGGCCCTACTACTGCCAACAATGCATATAATCAATGGCAGGGTGCAGTGTAAATTTTAAATATTTATCTTCGTTCAACGCTCAGTTAACGGTGGACAGATTCGACTTCGTAAACCCACCTCTGTTTATTTGTTAGTGTTAGTCGCAACTCTTGGGAACACCGCTAACTTTGAGATGACTGCATAAACGAACTCACATGATTTAACCACAAAAAATGAACTTTTATGATAGAAGAAAAATTAAACAAGATAGAAGAACAAATCAAAAAATATATTACCAGCCAACCCGAACCAAAACGTAGTGAAATGCAAGCGTTACACCAGCTCACACTTCAAGCTTCACCTGCATGTAAAGTATGGTTCAACGATGGTAAAAACAGCGATGGTAAAACTATTGCTAACCCTAATATAGGATATGGATTTTACACCATAAAATATGCTGATGCCCGCCCGGACCGGGTAGGACGGGGGAAAACAAAAGAGTTTTATCAAATTGGTATTAGTGCAAATACGACAGGAATCTCTGTTTATATCCTTGGTATAAAAGATAAGGCATACTTAGCCAAAACGTATGGAAAAAAACTTGGAAAGGCAAGCGTGACCGGGTATTGCATTAAGTTCAAAACTCTAAAAGATATAAACATTGATACACTTGAAGCAGCAATAAAATATGGGTTTGAGGCCGAGCATTGACAACAGGTTTATCTATCTTCGGAAGAATAAAAATTGCTGAATCATTATCTTACAATAAATCGAAAAGCAATAATATATGAAAGCAACCGGAAAAACAGTAAAGGATATTCTGATCAACCTTCCTGAGGACAGGGTAGAACCTTTTAACAAACTACACGATGTCATTGTAAAAAACCTGCCCAAAGGTTTTGAAGCAGCCATCAGTTATGGTGGATTGGGTTATGTTGTTCCGCATACACTTTATCCTGCGGGTTACCATTGTAAGCCAAGCGAGCCGCTCCCCTTCGCGGGAATTGCTTCGCAAAAAGATTCTATTAATTTTTACCACATGGGTATTTATTCCGATCCCAAATTATTGAAATGGTTCGTAACCGAATATCCCAGGCACAGTAAGCAAAAACTGGACATGGGAAAAAGTTGTGTCCGCTTTAAGAAGTTGGATGAGATTCCCTTTAAACTCATTGGTGAATTAATGAAAAAAATGAGTGCTAAAGAATGGATTGGAAAATACGAAGCAGCACTAAAGCCTAAGGCAAGACCGATTAAAGCTATCCCGTTAGCTTCCCGATAACTATCGGGAGGGTCAAAAAAATAATTCGTCATGGCAAAAAAGCACTTATTTTCTCTCTCAGATTTATTTCAAAAGCTTTTTAATTGTTCGGGCAAAACTTCTTCGTAACCTAACTGAATTGCCCTTTCTTGGAAATTCGCAAGTTTGATCGATTCGATAAAAAAACAATCCCGTTAGCTATAGGGACAAATTATGACAGAAGGACAAAAATCATTACCAAATTGGATACTGATCATATCAGGACTTTTTGCATTACTCGAACTCATGGTAAGTGTATTATTATGCTTTTCACCGGAAGCGGTTTTGGAGACCGTTGACCTTAACGCAAAAGGCGTTAACTACTTGATTTATATGTGGGCTGCCCGCCAATTTGCCCTTGGTTTTATCGTTGGCTTTGCGACATTGAAAAAATCAATTCCTATGCTGACACTAGCCTATATCTTCTTTTTAGTAATGTTTGTTGGCGACTTCTTTAT
>JBEBJH010000422.1:0-1296 GCA_040079965.1 Cyclobacteriaceae bacterium | reverse complement strand
CAGGCCCACATAACCTGGTGTCAGACCTGTATTGGGCGCTCCGTTAAAATAACCCCAATGATCCACGCTGAAAGAGTTTTTACCTGAGATGCTGGCAAGGCTGGCAGGCACATCCTCATAGACAAAATCGTGCGCAGGAAGGGAACTTCCGTCACTTCCTTTTTCAGTTACTTTATCAAGTTTTAATCTCTTGAACTGATAGCCTAATGTATTGTTGAAATAGGAATAAGTGAAGTCGAACCGTTTAAATGGTAAAGTCTCGCTATTATTATAAACCTTGATGCTCATAAGCTTCCGCCCGGCAGTAACAACCTGCATGTCTTCGCGTACATTTTCGTACTCAAAGTCTACATGACCATTCCGAAAAGTGATGCTGGTTAAATATTTAATCTGATGAGCCGTGGTTGAATATGAAAATGAATGTACGGGTGCATTGCAACCTTTGCGATAAATTTCAGAATAGCGGGGAATAAAACTCGCTGGGGCTTCCGTGAAATAGTTGAAAGAGATACTATCGCCTTTGGGTGAATAAATCTTTGTCAGATACCAGGAGGTAGGCAATACCTGTGTTCCATTGTCTGTCATTTCAGCGTGTGCAAAAATATATTGGATACCATTTTCATCAGTGATTTGAAACCCCGCACTGGTACCTTCAATCAGCAGATCTGATTTTTTCTCTTGTATGACCTGCTGCGCACGGGTAAAAGAGAATTTGCCGCTTCGGCCACTGAAGTTGAAGTTAAATTGATCTGCTTCAAGATCATATCCAATTAAATTACCCACGGTAGCTGCATTCCAATCATATACTGCACCATTTTGACCATAGTATTTATTTGGATAATTAAATGCAGAACCAAACACTTCTGTTGAAAAGGTTGTGCGTTGTGTCATTTCCGGCACCTGCGTTGTGAAATAGGTAGCTGTTAAATCGTCTTTATCATTAATGCTGCGTGATACTACTCCACCGGCATTGAGGGTCCAGCCCAAACCGGTCCAGCCGGCCTCTTCATTGATTTTTACTCCACCCGCATGGTATGACAAGGAAATTGGCAATTGAATCTCGCCCGATTGCGCCACATAAAGCGGGATATCGATGTTGGGGATACCCGTGTAATAGCTTACCGGGATATTGCCATATTTAGCGAGTGCCGCTGCATTGGGCGAAGGCGGAGTAACCTTAGTGACGTAGGATTGTTCGGACGGGCCTTGAGCAACTGTGTTAATTGTAGCAAGTAAAATAATAGTGACAAAAAGCCCTGCCTTTAGGTTTTGGAATGTGTAATAGTTATTCATACT
>JBEBJH010000285.1:0-5336 GCA_040079965.1 Cyclobacteriaceae bacterium | reverse complement strand
ACGAGATGTCTAACCTCGTCTCGTGGGCTCGAGATGTGTATAAGAGACAGGGATAGCACAGTTTGGAAGGTCCTTTATCTTCCAATAAATATCATTGAAGATACCGATCGCACCATGGTCCTCAGGATAAGGTTTACCGGCCCAAATTACCTGAATCGGATACTTACTATTACTTACCAATTTTTCAAATCGCTCAAAATCACGAATAACTAAGTTGGCTCTTTTGTAAGCGGCATAGCGTCTTGCCCAAACGATGGTGAGGACATTCTCGTCAAAAATCTTTCCGGTTTGATTAGCAACCTCTTTAAACAACTCCTTCTTCATCTCCTTCTTTCTTTCTTCCAGACCTTTGTCACTTCCGTGTTTATGAAACTCAGCCAGTTGCTTGTCCATCCAATACGTTTTGTTTTGTGCATTGGTGATGGAGGTTATTTCGCAGATGTCATCAAAGCCGGTCCACATTTTTCTGGATACCGCACCATGCAGTGACGAAACTCCATTAGCAATGCGCGCCATGCGTAAAGCAGCAAGTGTATAACTCAGGTTTTGTTCATCCGGAGCTGCTAATTTTAGTACAGTTTCTTTAGGTACCGAATTGAAAAAGCTCATCACCTCCATATAAGAAATGGAGTGTTCCTCATTTCCTGCTTTTTCGGGGGTGTGGGTGGTAAACACAACGCGTTTCCTTACTTCTTCCAAATCGTTGTTGTACTTATTCAACAAATAAAAACAAAGAGGTAACGCATGTCCCTCATTCATATGATACACTTCGGTCTCGCGCTCTAAAACATCAAGCAGTTTGGCCCCACCGGTTCCTAATAGAATGGATTGTGCTATTCGCGCAGATTCATGGCTATCGTAAAGACGAGAGCAGATAGTTTGTGCCAAATGATCGTTTTCAGGAATGTCGGTGCTTAACAGAAAAATTGGAGCTGTTTGAAATACTTCCGGCCTTAGCAACCAGGCTTTTACTTTTACTTCATGGTTATGAATAGTGATCGGGAATACGATACCTGTGTCGGTTAGAAATGAATAGTCCTTTTCAATGTAGCTAACCTTGAGCGTACCGTCCATGTTTCGCTCCTGATCGTAGTAGCCGTATTTCCACAGGATACCGATCCCAATCAGATTCTGCTTGAGCTCATAGGCACTACGCATATGCGACCCGGCCAAAAAGCCGAGGCCACCACTGTAGATTTTAAGGGGCTGATCGATGGCAAATTCCATCGAAAAATAGGCAGCAGGTTTTGAGTACTTCTTGTCGATCTTATAAGAGAACAATTCTGAAGGCTTAATCATGAAAAACAGGTAGGTTAGGTTTACTCAGTGGGTTGCGAAAGTAACAAATGGTGAGCAAAACAGTTTTATGAAATGTATGATTGCGTTAAAATACCTTATGCAAACGATTGTTTAGTTCTCAAAAACAGTAGATCCCTTTCACTTTTCAATTACTTTTGCAACCGTGCTAAGAATCAGGGTTTTAGTTTTCTGGATTGGTTTATTGTCTGCTGACGCACTGCATGCCCAGCCAACCAATGATTATTTTGAACAGGGTCTTGCCTTCGAAAAAAGCTTTAAGGTCAAAGATGCCCTAGCCGCCTATGAGTCAGCCCTACTTAAAAATCCCAATCATGCTGAAGCAATGATCCATGCCAGCCGAATGCTGTCAAACTTAGCAGGTAAACTCCCAAAATCTGAACCTGTAAAGAAGAAAGAGTTGCTAAGCCAGGCCCGTAGCTATGCTCAAAAATCAATTCGTCTTAAACCAGCCAACCCACAAGCACGGCTGGCACATATTATTTCACTCGGGTTGCTTTCGGAAATTGCCACGAATCCACGCGAAAAAGTATCAAATGCTGGATTGATTCATGATGAGGCAGCTAAAATTCTGGAAATCGACTCAACGTTTGCTGAAGCCTATTTTGTGCTTGGAAAGTGGCAGTATGAACTTTCACGACTTAACTGGATGGAACTCATGGCTTGCAGGATTTTTTTTGGAGGATTTCCTGAAACAATTTCCATAGAGGCTTCTCTCAACTATTTTGATAAAGCCATTGAGTTTAATCCAAACAACATATTATTTCTTTACGGACAGGCTTTGGTACAACATGTTTTGGGTGAAAATCAAAAAGCCGTAAATGCTCTAAATCGCGCTTTGGCATTGCCGGTTTCTGAGCCGGATGATGTATTGCGAAAAGAACGGTGTACCAATCTTTTAAAACAGATTGTCCAGTAAGTAAACCCTCACCACGCTTCTGTTTACTCAACAATCGGCTATTCCGTCCATACCTATTTAAGATAAACTTTTTGTGAATATTTAGTACCTTTCTCGCAATTCAAGAATGGCATTTGTGGCATCATTATTTCTTAAATGAATGATGCATACCTTTCAAATATTCATATGAAAATCATTATCTATTTCCTGGTCCTCGCCACTTTTTCGACATTCCTTGCCCTTCAGCAAAAACCTAAATTCGATCTTAAAGCAAGTGCAGAACGGGGCAAAGAAATCTACCTTCGTAATTGTATCAGTTGTCACATGGAACAAGGCGAGGGACTTGAGGGAATATTTCCACCGGTAGCTAAATCCGATTACATGCTGGCTGATAAAAAGCGCGCCATTCAGCAGACCTTATATGGGGTAACCGGAGAAATGACCGTGAATGGAAAACCCTACAATGGCGAAATGAATGCATATGACCTTACCGATGAACAAACGAGTGATCTGATGAACTACATCTTCAATTCTTTCGAAAACAAGGGTGGAGTGATCACCCCCGCTGATGTAAAAGCAGCAAGGAAAAAATAGTCAAACAAGAAATTGATGAGTATTTCCAGGAAAATCAAAAACGGAATCATTTTCATCGCCTTAGCGGGAACGCTGATTGCCGCAGGCTTCGTTGTTTACGATGTTCTTTTTTCAAAACCCCTGATTATGGAGGGGATTATTGTGGACAAGATTTACGTCCCCAGTAAAACTGAAGCTGGGCCACACATACTTCCTTATGGGAAATATAAATCATATGATTATACAGTCACCTCAGAAAAACATGAGCAATGGATTGCTTTTGTAAAGACAGCGGATGGAAATGTATTAAAAGTGAATTGCCATTCTGACCACTATGAAATAAAGCAAATTGGTGACACTCTTCACTTTAAGGAATATACAGGCGAGTTGTTGCACATTGATTACTTCTCGCACAATGAAGAAGACGAAGAAAGGGAAAAGAGTCTTTAATAAAATACTATGAAAGATTTTAAGGCAATTGTTACGGCCTTTCAGCAGGTAGATTTTAGCCAGCGAAAGGCTGCTTTGGCCACTGTGGTAAAAGTACGCGGCTCTTCGTACCGCAGTCCCGGTGCGCGCATGTTGATTACAGATGATGGACGTTGGGTAGGATCAATCAGTGGCGGCTGTCTGGAAGGAGACGCTCTCCGGAAAGCCCGCACCGTTATGATGGATAAAACTCCCATGACTGTTACCTATGACACGCGAGAGGAGAGCAATCAAAACCTTGGCATCGGTCTGGGTTGCAACGGAGTGATCGATGTGCTTATTGAGCCAGTTGATCCAATAGATCAAAAAAATCCGGTTACTCAGTTCAGTTCTCTCATCAATACAAAGGAACCCTTGGCCCTGGCAACTATTTTTAATAGCGCTTCAGATAATGGCAATAAATTGTTGATTACGAGCTCTGGTGAATTGAAGAATCAATTCACCAATCAGCAACTAGCCAATCTCGTTAAGGATGATTTGACTCAACTGTTTGATACCAGAAAGTCGGAAGCAAAACGATTTATACTTGATGGTCTTGAATATGAGGTTTTCGTTGAATTGATACAGCCGTCTTTATCCCTGATTATTTTTGGTGGTGGATTTGATGCTCGTCCCGTAAGTGAATTGGCTAAATCGCTAGGATGGAATGTTTCAGTAACCGATGAGTGCGTGGCCCATATTGCACCGATATTCTTCCCTACTGCTGACAAACTCTCACTCTGTCAACGTGAGTTTATCGATCGCGATTTCGACATCACCCCTTACACTGCTTGTGTGCTTATGTCGCATAATTATGAATATGATCGGGATGTGTTGAAAAAACTTCTGAAGTCAAACTCTCCATACATTGGCATTTTAGGTCCGCGCAAGCGATTTGATAAAATGCAGAAGGAATTCAATGAGGTTGGGATTACACTTACTGATTCCGATTTTCAGCGCATCCATTCCCCCATTGGTCTTGATATTGGAGCAGAAGCACCGGACGAAATTGCCCTTTCGATCATTTCAGAAATTCAAAGCAAATTCAGTAATCGATCTGGCGGGTTCTTGAAATATCACACAGGCCCTATCCATCAACGCGATCCAAACAGCGATCAGGTATTTAAGCAGGTATATCTTGATAACCCTTCAACGGAAAATTCCGTTAGGGTCAAGTGAAATGAAAAACTTTGTTGTCACCCTCATCCTTAGTGCAATCGCAATCGGCAGTCACGCGCAAACTGATCAGCAGGCTATTGACAATCAGGTATGGAAACCCTTTACGAAGGCAATCAAGACACAGGATGTTGCCGCTTTTGTTTCTGTCCATTCAAAAGATCTGATTCGCGCAGAAAGGGATCAAAAAAAAGTATTGGATCTGAATTCTTATCAGGCTGGCATGGAAGCTGGCTGGCCCTCATGGAAAGAGTCAATCAAAAAGAGTAATCAGAATTATACGTTTGAACTCCGATTTCTGGAACGAATAAGCAACGGCACACTTGCCTACGAAGTTGGTTATTTCAAAAATGAAGTAATTTCCTCAAGCGGAGAAAAGCGAATCAGTTATGGAAAATTCCAGGTGGCTCTGCGCAAGGAAAATGGTACCTGGAAAATCCTGGTAGATTCCGACTCAAGCGAAAGCGGGAACATAACAGATGAAATGTTTGCCGCGGCTCAACCGATTAACAAATAAAGATTTTTTCGGGAATCAATGCCTCCTTACCTTCTGAAATGATTAACGAAAATACCACAGGTATCTCAATACTAGTGTTGGCAGCAGGATCCTCTTCGCGGCTTGGCCAATCCAAGCAATTGTTTTTAGTGGAAGGGAAAACGCTGTTGGAAAAATCGGCACTGGCAGCGTTAAACTCAGGAGCAGAGCATGTTGTGGTTGTATTGGGGGCACAGGCTGCACTACATAAAAAAGTCATCGAAAATCTTCCTATCGGGATTGTCATCAATGATGATTGGCAAAAAGGCATGGGTAACTCCCTGAAAGTCGGATTGGGCCATCTTATTACCAATTATCCCGAAACAGAAGCGGTAATCATTATGGTGTGTGACCAACCTTTTCTGACCA
>JBEBJH010000035.1:0-27085 GCA_040079965.1 Cyclobacteriaceae bacterium | reverse complement strand
TAGTGGAGGTGCAATGGCAGCGCAAACAGGTGTTTCCATGTCCAACAGAGCCATTGACCTCAATCAAGATGATATTGAAACAATGACAATCTTAAAAGGCCCAGCCGCGGCCGTTTTATATGGTTCACGGGCAGCAGCAGGAGCTATTATCATCACCACTAAAAAGGGGAAAGCTCAGGGTGGCAAAAAAAGTATTGTTGAATACACTGGATCCTATAACTTAAATGAAGTAAACCGTTTTCCGGATTATCAGAATCAATATGCTCAAGGTACCTCACTAACCGCGGCAGGCGTTCCCATTGCGCCTATCTATCAACCAAATGCGGACCAATCAAATTGGGGACCTGAAATTGCAGGGCAGTTAGTACCCTCATCGTATTCAGCTGCTGATCAGCAATTGTTCGGACTTCCTGCTCAAGTTCCGCTTACAGCCTATCCAAACAACGTAAAGGACTTATTTCAAAAAGGTTATAATTCCCAACACAACATAGCTTTTTCGGGAGGAACCGATAAGAGTAATTTTTTCTTCTCCTATAATAATCTTCAAGACAAGGGATTTTTACAAAACAACCTCCTGCAAAAGAACTCCTTTAAATTTTCTGGCAACACACAAATGACAGAACGCTTCAATATGGGAGTCTCTCTGAACTACATCAATAACACCTCCAAAAGAAGTCAAATCGGCAATCAATTGTCGAACCCCCTTTTCAGAGGGTGGTTCTTGCCTCGCAATTATAATTTGCAAGAAGACCCTTTTGTGCGACCGGATGGTTCACAGGTTTACTTTAACGCCAACACAGATAACCCTTATTGGACTCTTGCTTATAACAAGTATAAAGATGAAGTTAATCGGATTATCGGCAATGTTAATCTTTCATATGACTTCAATGATTGGGCATCGGTCAGTTACAAACTTGGCACGGATGCTTACATTCAGCGAATCAAAACGGTAGATGGCATAGGGGCGAGGGGTCAAGCCAATCACGCAGTACAAGGCGTTGGAGCCGTGGGAGATCGAATGATTTATAATCAAGAAACGTCCTCTTATCTAAATTTCATATTTAAGAAAAGTGTGAATGATTTCAAATTCAATTTCCTATTGGGCAACGAGGTTAATTTAAGAGTCGGACAAGATCAAGGAGTGATAGCGAATACGACAGCTACCCAGGGATTTGATAACATACTCGATGGCTTAAACTATACTCCTTTTGGCAATCGCTTCCGAAGAAACCTGATTGGTGTTTATGGAGATCTTCAGGTAAATTATAAGAACTGGCTTTATCTTGGACTTACAGGCAGGAACGATTGGTCTTCTTCTTTTAAGAAAGGAAATAATTCCTACTTCTATCCTTCTGTCACCAGCAGTTTTATCTTGACGGAGGCATTGCCGTCATTAAAAAGCGATGTCATAGGTTTTGCTAAAATTAAAGCAAATTGGGCTAAGGTTGGACGGGAAGCACCTATCTACTCGACTGACACATATTATTCAAACGCTAATCCAGCGGGTGGATTCGGTACTCAAATCATCTTTCCATTCTTGGGCCAGCAAGGGAGGAGCCTCAACGATGCGGCCGGCAATCCAGACTTAGGTCCTGAGTTTACGCGCAGCTATGAAATTGGTACGGAATTGGGACTCTTTAATGATCGCTTGAAAGTGGACTTTACTTATTTCTCCACCCGATCTACAGATATAATTTTGAATGTTCCAGTGGCTGCTGCTTCAGCCTTTACAAACCTGTCGAAAAATGCCGGTACATTGGAGACCGATGGAGTGGAATTGGGCTTAAGCATTGTGCCTGTTAAGACCAATACCTTTACGTGGACAATCGATGCAAATTGGACTCGCATAAGAAACAATGTAATTGAGTTAGCTCCAGGAGTGGCAAATATAGCCATCGGTGGATTTACAACAGCTCAAACACGTATCGAAGCAGGGAAACCCTATGGTGTCATTTATGCAAATACATTACTGAAAAATGACAATGGTAAGTTAGTAGTTAATTCTTCCACAGGGCTCCCTATTATCGATACAAGAGGTGTACAGTATGTAGGAAACCCTAACCCCAACTGGACTGCCGGGATCACTAATACATTTGCATGGAAAGGTATTTCCGCTTCCTTTTTAATCGATATCCGAAATGGCGGAGACGTACTATCCCGGGTTATAAATGACTTGAGAAGAACTGGTACCGCTGCCGAAACGGCCGCCCAACCAAGATTTGGTAGTGACGGATTGCCACTAAAAGATTATATTATCGATGGGGTGTATGCTGATGGAACACCAAACACAGTAGCTATCACGGCACAGCAATATTGGTCCAATCTATACTCCTTCAATGTTCCAGGGACAGGGGTGTTTGATGCATCTTGGGTTCGCTTGCGCGAAGCCAGCGTTTTCTATTCATTGCCTAAGCCGCTACTCTCCAAAACCCCTTTTGGAAAAGTAGAGCTAGGTCTGAATGGGCGGAATCTTTGGTTGAAGACCAACGTACCCCACATTGACCCGGAAACCAATCTAACAGGCGCGAGTAATTCTCAAGGGATAGAATTCAACACCATGCCTAACGCACGTACTTATGGAGCGGTATTGAAACTCACTTTCTAAGAAAAAAATACATAAAATCATGAAAACGAAAAGTAAAATAATACCTATAGCATTTCTGTCAATTTTATTTGGAGTGGCAGCATGCAGCGATTTTTTAGATAATAATATTAACCCCAATCAGACTTCTTCCAATCCAGCTAAACTGATTTTGCCTGCGGCTGAAGCACAACTTGGATTTAACATGGGAAGTGATTTATTCCTATACTCTGGACTTTGGTCGCAACAAATAGCAGCGCAGAATGGACGGCAAACTGAAACATATGACAAGTATATTTTGCAACCCACGGAGATCAATAACGCATGGCGTGCAAGTTTTTATGCTGGTCACTTGGCCGATATTGAAGAGATCTTAAAAAAACCAGCCGATCAGGTGCATCCTCATTACTTTGGAATAGCAAAAGTAGTCAAAGCCTTTAGCTATAGCATATTGGTCGATTTTTGGGGAGATGTTCCGTTTTCGCAAGCGTTAAAAGCAGGAAACTTTCAGCCCGACATTGATGATGATGCGGCTATCTATCCTCAGTTGATTGCGCTGTTAGATGAAGCGATTGTTGACTTGAAAGCAACTTCCGGATTGCCAACTGTAGGAGCCGAAGATTACTTTTATGGAGGTAGCGGCAATATTAACCGATGGATAAAATTTGCAAATACCCTCAAGTTGAGATTGTATCTGCATATGGCCAATGTGCCCGGGTTCGATACTGCTGTCATCACTTCTTTTTTAAATGCCACACCTGCCAATGAATTGATGGCAGCTAATACCGATGATTTTCAAATGAAGTTTGATATAATCGCCCAAAGGCAGAACCCTACCCACCAGTTTATTTTAAGCCGTACCGATGATATGTGTACAAGTTCGACCATCATTGGTTTAATGAACGCAAAATCAGATCCACGAAGAGCAACGTATTTCACTCCAGCCCCCTTCAGCCCGACATTATTCACAAACCCTCCAACCGGAACAACCGGATTCAAGGGATTGACAAATGGGTATGGAAATAATAGTGTTGATAACAGCCTTTCCAGATTACATACTTTCGTTCGCGGATCAGTAACTTCAACAACAATCCCGGCTGGACCCAACCTGACCGTAGGCGCCTTAGCCTATAATGGCGGGGCATCTCTAAATATTCTTACCTATGCCGAATATAATTTTATACGCGCAGAATTAACCCTTCGATATGGTGCCCCTGCTACTCCTAAAACAAGTGCACAAGAATGGTATCAAGAAGGAATCAGAACATCTATTTTAGATGCAGGAGTGTCAACGGCTCAGGCCACTTCGTACCTGGCATCCGCAGTGGGTACATTGACCGGGACCCCGGATCAGCAATTGCAACAAATTATTGAAGAGAAGTACGTTGCGAATTTCATGGTTTGCGGAGAGTCGTGGACTGATTGGCGAAGAACAGGTTATCCACTATTACAACTCCTGCCTGCCTCATTAAGTCCTGGAAATAATGGAAAAGTACCCAGGGCTCTACTCTATCCCCAACAAGAGGTTGACGCTAATCCGAAATTGGCCTCCATCCAACGCACATCATTGAGCGATAGGAGAGTATTTTGGGATACGAGAACAACAGGTCAGGAATAAATGAATTGAGTGCGGAGGGTCTAAGCTGCCTCCTGAGGGCAGCTTACTCTTTAAATAAACGAACATCTCATGAAGTACAATAAACTGTTACTAATTGTTTTAATTACAGGAATGTCTTTCAGTTTTCGAGAGAATAACAACGTCTCTGAATCCATGGTGATTGTTGAACTGTTTACCTCAGAAGGCTGCTCCAGTTGCCCTGCGGCCGATGAACTATTGCAAGAAATGCCCGGAATTTTAAACAAGGAAAATAAGCAGGTGATTGGTATTTCCTTTCATGTTACCTACTGGAACAGGCTTGGCTGGGAGGACCCCTATAGCAATGAATTGTACACAGAAAGACAGAAGAAATACGTAAGCAAACTGGAATTACCGCAAGTGTATACTCCACAAGCAATAGTAAATGGAGAAACTGAGTTTGTTGGCTCAAATCCAGTTGCCTTTAGAGACTTGGTCACCTCCGCTTTGATGAAAAGCCATCCCTATGAGATTCAAGCACAAGTCGCAAAGGAAAGTGATAAGATAAACTTGAGGTATGAACTAAATCGCGACCCTAAAAATATAGTCCTGAATATGGCCGTTGTTGAAGTCAATGTGGTGCATTACATCCCCCGCGGGGAAAACAAAAACAGGACGCTCAAGCACTCCAATGTGGTGAGAGTTTTTGAAACAATCGCTCCGCAGAAGAGCGGAAACATGTCTATCCGTTTGCCTCAAGACCTGGCAGCAGAAAAATGTAGCATTGTTCTTTATACTCAAAATCCGAAGACATTGAAAATTAATGGTGTAACCAAACTTGATTTAGAATAAGCACGATCCTAAATAAATTTTGCGTATGACCTCTAAAGTATTTACCGTTTCGCTTTGGCCAATTTAGACAACATCTATTTGAAAATTCAAGGTTCAACTAATCTGGAAAGTAATATGAGTGTAGTAAAAAAATTTCAACTTCTTATTTGTTTACTCTTTCTCTTAACTTCTTATTTATCGTTTTCCCAAAGCAGGAATCGCATGACTTTAAATAATACCGATATAAAGGAGTTAAGTAGCCTCAACGCTCAGTTTATTAAGAATTTTACCACGCAGGATACAATGGCCCATAATCAGATTATCCACAGGGATTTTGTTTGCATAGAAAGTTCAGGAGCAATTGTTGACCGCGATGAATACCTCAGAGAATGGGCAATAAGTTACCAAACTTCTGGATATACATCTTTTGAGTACACCGATGAATTCATTAGGATATTTGGCAATATGGCTTTGGTCCGATCAAGAACTGCTTACACCGTGCTGAAAGAGGGAGTAACGATCCGTGGGGGTTCAGTCTACACTGATACGTATGTGAAGGAGAACGGAAAATGGTTATGCGTTCAAGCACAAATTACTGGTATTAAGCCACAATAATCTTTAAAAGACACTTGTTTAAATGTTCTTGGAGCACAAAAATTGTATGAGTTGATAATAAAGGGCAGTTTTCATTATCTTCTTTTCTAGGCGTTGAAAGTACGGGGTAACGTTCATACAAGAAACGTGCTGTCCATTTAAACTACTACGTGTGGAGACAAAGGAATCGGACGAACTATTCACCTCAATGGCAAATATATGAACCAAATGACTTCATCACTTTTTAGATCCATCCTAAAATCAGGATTAATTATTGGTATATTGGATGCACTGGCGGCCAGCATATACTCGTATGTCAAGTCAACAGTCACACCTGATGCAGTATTCCGGTATGTGGCTAGCGGGGTATTTGGAAAAGAAGCTTTTACTGGTGGACTGGTAATGATTGCATGGGGATTATTATTCCATTTTATTATTGCGACCGGCTGGACGATGTTGTTCTATTTAGCGTATCCGAAATTTAAGTTCTTATTCAAGAGTAGAGTTCTTTTGGGTATTAGTTATGGATTGGTTGTGTGGCTAATGATGAATCTTGTAGTAGTTCCACTTTCATTGGCCCCGTCTGGTCCTCTCAAGTTTACCACTGGCACTTTTAGCATGATCATGATTCACATGTTTGTAATAGGCGTTCCGATAGCATTCTTGTCCAGTAAATTTTATGCTAAAGATGAATAATACACTCAAACTAGGGGATTGAGAGTATCTCCAGAAAAGGATAAATAGTAATAATCACTAAAACTTAAAGCAATTGTTGCGATTAAGCAAATACAATCATTTCTAGTAATAATTTAACTGGAAGAAGCCAGGAAGGTTGCCCCCTACATAGGTTTGGATTGCGGACATCCTCCATTTTCCCTTCCGGTGGTGCACAAAGTATGGAGCATACCATAACCATGGGCGTTATCTTATAGTTGTAAAATTCTTAATAAGTAAATAGAAGAATAATGAATTATATGATAATTGAATTAGGTTTACAATTAATGGAGTGATAGATCAATCTATTTTAAGGCTCATTGAAAAATAAAAATTAACATGTTGGTTTTGAAATTTCTTTTTCTTCTCTCTTTTTTCCATAAAGTTTTGGAATGTTACTCATTAAAAGTAAAACTACTAAAATGAAAAAATTACCGATAGGCTATTACTTGAAACTTGCTGACAAGTGTTTAACCAACGGAATTGATGAAATTCAAGCTCGTCACCAAATAAATAGAACCGAATGGCAAGTATTGAATTCAATCAGTGAACAAATATCAATATCGAAAGAAGAAATCATTAAACTGATGGCACCTTTCGCTGGTCCACAGTCTTTAGAGGATGTTCTTTTCCACTTAAGTACTCATAAATTAATTGATAGGAAGGAAAATAGAATAACCCTGTCTGCCGAAGGAGTAGAACTGCATAAGGCATGCCTCGCCACCCAGCAAGAATTTAGGAACATGGCAATGAATGGAATTTCGGAAACTGACTACAAAGTATCAATTTCAACTCTTCAAAGGATAATTAACAATTGTATAAAAACTAATTACGGCAACGAGGTCGGTTAAAATTAGGACAACAGGGTCATCACTATTTAATTTCCGCAACCGGAGTAAGGTGTGTTAAAACGCAAACCCAATTGTCTTTTTCTTTTTTGTAAATGTCTGTTACCCATTCATCCGCTATGATAAATTGGTTTTTGAAAAATCCAGTGTTTTTTCCCCTTCCGGTTACCAAGGCAATACTATCATAAATTTTTACCCTTAAAATTTCCTTCGTCATGGTAGTATGACGCAACAAACCCTGTTCTAGAACATAATAAAACCGTTCGCGTGGTATGATACCACCTTGGGCGTCAATCAGCACCCAGTCCTCTGAAATGCACTTAGAAATCGCAGACAAATCATTTGAAATTATTGCCTGATTGAATACGTCTTCAACGTTTTGGAATTCTTTGATTAATTGCTCATCTGTCATAATTATTTTTTATTTGTCTGCAAGTACAGTTTTCAGACGAGGATTTCAGCGGCAAATCCGAGCTGATTTAGTACTTCAATTATTTTCTGCCGGCATACTCCCGCACCTTCTACCCTTAAAATTTTATCGCAATCATCAAGGGCAAAGTTTATCCTGGTATTTGGGTAGTGATCGTGTAGTTTGTCGACAATCACTTTCGCATGATCAACTTCTTGAACATTGGTTTTAAAAATCTCTACCAAGCTTATTTCGCGTGACAAGCGTGGCTTAGTTTGAGTAATAGAGAGCGGAGTGCCATTAATTTTCTGTTACCAAGTGATGATATAGTAAAAAGTGGTTATTCAAATATACATCAGAAGGTAGATTCTTCTAATTGATTGGGGAATTTAAAAATACTGTTTTCTAGGTCTTTCCTCATGACAATTTCAGTTGCTACAAGTCTGCAATTCATAGGTTTCTTTGTAAGAATTGACAATACTTAAAAGCGCCCTTGAATATTTTGTTAACAGATTCAACTAACAATTAATGAGAAAAATTTTAACTGTTAATGATAAGGTAAACCAATACCGACTTCAGTAGGACAGATAGTTGATTCTGAATGACAAAAACAAAGTCAGGGATTGCGTAAATCTTTGGGCTTATTACTCAACACGATCTCATCCCATTCCGCATGAGTGGAAAATCTGTTATTTTGTTTCACCCGCTTTGAAAGGAGATATAGCCCCACAACAGCAAAAACATTTAAAATACTCTTACCAATAAAATCAATGGAGTCGTACTTAATACCACTGAGAATAAATACGCCAAATCCAACTAGCATGTTGGAATATATGGCTCCAGTGATTAATGCTAAACGGTCTTCATCACTCCATGCTGATGACCTGGACCATTTTTGAATCAATATGATCGACAGGATGACGAGGATTATACCTCCTAGTTCTGGTAGTAGGGGGTTAAGGTTAGGCAGTACTCCATAGGCCAATAATACAAGACTGCAAAAGCTGGTACATACGAGGAAGGAAGCCCATTTTATGATTTGAGATTTTGGTTTGGTTGTAGTCATTTTTATGTTTTGATTGAAACGATACTTAAAAGCAATATAGAATAAGATGGAAATGATACTAATTGCGGATACAATTTGCCATAGGGGCGGAGTGAACACCGAAGAAGGAAAATACTGCGGAATAAAAATTTGTGTCCAACTATACCATGCGATAAAGGATGCAATTAGAAAGACGATGCTTACAAATACTAGTCCTCTCGAGTTAATCCATTGAACGTTGCGTTTCTCTTTATACATTAATTCAATAAGCTGGATTGGAATGACCACTACCCAAACACTTTCGTAGCCAACAGCCCAAATCAAATACATCCAATTTACGTCCCAATTTCGACTATAGATAGTCGTGGGATCAACGCCAATCAGAGGAGCTACAGAGGTTTGCTGAATCAGAATCTCTTCAGCAATCGCCAATGTCATTCCTAAAATGAATATGACAAAGTAGCCCCTTTTGTTAGCCGCGTGACGGATTAGCAAGGCTGCACAGCCCCAGGTTCCGATCAGTAAGACAAGTACAAACAATGTTGATATCTTAACTGCCCCGAACAATACATTGGAAATGACCGGGGAGAGAATAAGTAATGTTAAGAGAGGGCCCCATTGGGTACGAACAACGTTAGTTTGATCCATAATATACATTTCGATTAAGTGTGTGAAGGACTAAAATTCCAGAATGCTTTTAAGAAGAGAAAACAGTTAAACTCTGATAACCCGGCACTCTCGTGTATTACTAGAAAAATGATTATTCCATTTTGTTTCATCGCAATTGTAGCGCTACTGCCCGACAACCCTGTCTCTGTGTGAGCAGGTAGCTTGATTTTTTTTCATAAGCATAAATTAATCGCAAAATTAACTAACAAGCCACCTAAACACTAGTATCAGTCAACAGATGCTGACTTCCAAAGTATAGGCAGCAATTTGCAAATGACGATTGCTATTTACCTATAGTGGAGGGAGGACGGCTAATACTTTAAGATACGATTCATATATTTATATCAATTGATGGCCGCATGCTAACAATAAATTTCGGGTTACAGTCTCATGACATAACTACTGTTTATCAGTTATTATAAAATCCTCAATCAACGATACAGCTCTTTTAACGCCTCCATAAGTCTCTAGTTTTTGATTCCATTTTTTAATATTCTCCACATAGATTGGATTAGATAAGATTTCGGTAATCTTTACCCGAATCTCATCGGCATCAAAATCTACGCTACCTTTTTTATTAAATTGTGGTGTTACATATTCCCCAGCACCCATCAGGGCAATCCTTCTGGCGTTGCTCTCCCGCTCTGAAAAAGTTGGAAGAATTAGAGAAGGGGTTCCTGCAACAAGGCCTGTCTGGCAGGAACCATATCCGCCATGGTGAATCATTAAATTGGAATGTCTGGCCATTGTTAGTCCAGGCACAAACGATACGAGCCTAAAATTCTCCGGAACACGCCCAACAGACTTAGGCAGTTTGTGATTCCCCATAGCAAGAACAACATGTATATTTTCTTGCTCAAGCGCTTTGAAGCATGCCGTCAGCATGGATTCGGAGTCAAATATTTTACTTCTCCCACCATAGTTTGGATTTCCGGAATAGAGCCATATAATGGGCATGCCTTTTGGTAAATTGTGAAGCCATATGGGGTCTTTATCCTTAGGGTTTTGCCAAAGCGCTGAACCAATGTATTGATAGTTATGAGGACTACGCAAGGGATCTGTTTCAGGCATCCCTACTACCAGGGTTAAATCGCCCACATGAATTTCTTCAATTGTATTAATCGTATTCAGTTTATACAATTCAAATACTTTATTAAGTATTGGTACAACGGTGGGAACGTTTTTCGGTTTTTGTTTCCACCATATAAATCCATTGCTTCCCGGCAGTGCATCGCCTTGATTGATTGTGATCAAGGGTATCTTTAGAGCCCTGCAGGCAATGCAGGCAAAAGGATTCCAAAAGTCAACGACACTGGTTGCATTTGATTTTTTGATTACATCTATGTAGGCATCGACCTGAGCCAAGACGAAATTTATGTTTAGTAAACCTGTGAGGGCTGAGGCATGATCGGTATCCCAAACTTCATTAGTCCAAGAGGCTGATCTATAGGGCAAGGATTTTATTAACTGATAGCCAAACCTGAATGGCCCACCATAGTCCTCCTTAAATTCTTCAGAGAAGCACTTTTTCCATGTAAGTCTAGCAAACGCAAATTCGTATAAAGGAAGTTTGGGAATGAGATTATCAAATCCGGCCTCTTCAATTATTTTTTTGGGGACGGCTGCGGGATGAGAGAATACCACTTCGTGACCTCTATCAATCAATTCTTTTGCTACCGGCAAAGATCGTGTGAGCAGACCAAGGTCATTGGTGGGCAGTATTGTAAATAGAAATTTCTGTTTCAAAATAGGGTGCGGTAAATTAGAACAGCATTAGGATTACAAAGGTTGCCGAACATTATCGCCAGCAAGTTTTTGATCCCGGAGTAACCCAGCAATTAATTTTACTCGTTCTGACAGTCCAGCACTAAAATTTATGTTAGTGTCTATTAGGGGTTCTGCAAACGTCATAAATTCAGTAGAGTGATTTTCCTTCTTTCCTGTTTTCATATTTATGCCTATAAACTTCGTCCAAAGCACGGCTTTAAGATGTGTCGATGGTTCATCCATCATGATCATTTCAACGCACAAATGCTCTTGTGTGGCTTTTATCAACGAAGTTTGAACAGAAACGATTTCGTTGTAAGAAGCAGGTCGAACATAACTTATTTCATGAGAACCAACCACCCAGCCTAAGCCTCTTTTGATATAATCGCCTAAGTTAAATTTGTGAAAATCTTTGAGGTGATCTTCGCGGGCATTTAGTAAATAGTCAAAATAGCGCGAATTATTTAAATGATTGAAAGGATCGCAATCGTTGAAACGGATAGCGTAAGTTGATCTTGGTTGCATGGCTACTTAATTTTGAAACTTGTGGTATTGTAATAAGGTATACTCATCATATGGCAGAATGCGGAACGATTAAATTTCAGAATAAGATAGATAGATTCGCTTACTATATTTCAATCGCTGAGCAATTTACCTACCAATAAATTATCCCGAATGATGAATAGTGGTTTGCGACCAACCATCCTTCATAATACCCGATCTATTTTTGTTTAATCCCAAAAAATTCCGTGTTTAATTTCCAGGTCAATCCCCCATCTGTGGAAGACTCTCCACGCCAATGAAATGAATCTTCCTTTATGTTCGAGAAAATCCATCGCATGGGGTTACCACTAGAATCTATACCCGTTTGAATGATTTCATTCCCTATATGGGAAGCAATTAATTCGTTTGAGACACCGGTTACAGGATTGAGCCAGTAGATTTTCCATTTTCCAAGACTTGAATTATATATTCTCAGCGTAGTGCCATACCTGTTTCGCGTTTTTGAAATTGTTTCCGAACGCAGCGTTCGTTTAGGAATTATCCACAGATCTTGGATCGCCCTTCCTTCCAATGCCCAACTAAATATGCATTCACCTTCTGATGTTAGTTTAGTCCCATCAAATAGATAATCAACGACAGAAATATCCCAACATCCAACAAGCCAATCATACAACGAGTCGACATTCATTAACTCTTCAGATGGCATGGTAGAAAATAAGGCATCTGCAAACCTCCTTTTCACAGAATTCTGACCATTGTGAGGGTAAACCATGAACCAAATACCCGGATAATCAATCACATATCCATCCACGTCCGTTTGAATTATGGACGTGTAATGAGTTTCAATGTTGTGGTATTGATATTTACCATTACCAAGATTCATGTAGCGCTGCTTCAGGGGCCGAAATTCATTTTTTGATAAGTTGAAATACAGAACCGTTATTTCCTGAGCAATGCCTTTTTCGAGATGAAGTCTGTTGATTGGTAACGTGTTGGTGAAAGGGGTAAGTGAAATGTCTATGTCAATTGCATCATCAAGCTCTTTATAATGTTTCCCATTCCCATCATACCACCTGTTGTCTTTTCTTTCCATAAAAATGTCAAAGGCAGTATCCGTATTTGAAGAAATGGATATGGACTGAACATTCCATGTATTGTCAATTAACAGATCGTAAGATACATGCAATGGACTTCCATTTGCTTCACCGATTATATGCCCTTTGAATAGTCTCTTATTTTCAAGAAACTCTATCGATAGAATTTCCGAAGTATTGAAATGAATGCCTTGCCAGATAATTGTTTTCATAGTCAGAGAAGTTTGAGCATTTTACCGAATGGTATTCATTTCAAGCCTAAATCTGTCGTAAAGAGAATTTGGGAACAGTTACCAGTTTGTATTATGAAATTACGAGGTCGTACCGATGCTCTGTCAATAGTTTGCCAAATGCAGTAGATGACTTTTGATCAGTTAATTTGAACCCGTGCCTGGTGTATAAGGAGGCGGCAGCAAGAAGTTCATGAGTTGTCCATAAATAAGATGATGAATATCCACATTTTAGAAGAAATTCAATATAGAGTGACATTAGTTTTTTGCCAAGACCAATACCTCTATAATCAGGCTCAAGCAAAAAATAGCGGAGTTGAGCTGCGTTCTGTTCTCTATGCATTAGTAGTAAGAACCCGATTATTTTGCCTTGATGTTCACATATCCATACCCTGTCTGATTCTGGATTATAGTTCTTGTAGAATTCGTGCATTCCGTCAGCGATGTATGCCTCAAAACTGATCCCATAATTATGTTCTTCACTATAGAGACTGCCATGGCGATGGATAACATACCCTAAATCTCCAGGCCTCATTTCTGTTCTGATGGTAATGTCTTTAAGCGTAATATCAGGTTTCATATCGGTATCATTTGGTTAGCCAACGTTAGATAAAATTATTTTTATTCCAGCCATGTACTGTATAAGACGGTCGCAGTCTGCAGTCGATAAATTTTTTAGTATTTCTTTAATTTGCCTACTGGAAGCATCATTCAGTGCTTCGAATTCTTTTTTTCCTGCAACCGTTAAATGCAGATATGCCGACCGACCATCATTGATCGAACGTTTTTTTGTGAGCAACTTCTTTTTTTCGAAATACCGCAATACCCTGCTCAGATTACCTTTATCAATATTCAGAGATAGCATAATCTCAGACGCAGAAGTTCCTTCTCGATGATATAGCTCATACAGAATCCTTACCTCAAGAAGAGAATACTGACTATTCAAAATATGTTTATCCAGCAACCCAATGATTTGGGTATAAAACCTGTTAAAGGACCTTACGTCCGTGATATTTCCTTCTGTCATGGTGCAAAGATAGAATATAGTTGTAAAAAACAACTATATTTGTAAAATGAATTTCCGCCCTTATTTTATAATTGCAATTTTGCTTTCGGCATTTACAGGGGCTGCTCAGAAGAAGCCAGTTGACACTATTTCCGAGAATAATAGAAAATTGGCCTTTCAGCTTCTGTGTTCCACAGATTCAAAAGCAATGTATCTCAACATAGTTGGTGGCGGCATAAAATGCGAAAGGAGAAATTTTACAGTTTCCCTTGTTGTATTTCCAAGCTTGCGTTTTGGAAATCAGCCTTCTGGAGTGAGCTCCAAACCGTTTATCACACCTGGATTTGCAGTAGGTCCGGTGTTTCAATACAAAAGAATGTTAGTTGGATGTCCATTGTACTATGGAATGGATAGCGAATGGCATTTCTGCTTTGGATTTGGTGTTAAGTCTGGGCAATGATAAATCAATAGCTCATTTATAGTTATAATAAGAATACCACTCAGAAGGGTGAGTAAGAATATATCTAAAAACTTTGGCAGAGTCCAAAAAGACAAATCTTTCTTTGATTAAACCATCAGATTCAATTATTTTATCAAGTGCTTTAACGTTTAATGTTTTCGCCTTGAAGGGAAAATGCATCACCCATTCGATGAATATAATATTGCCGATACAATGAAATTCTGTTACCGTGCCATTAAAGCCAGGTAGCCAATATAGTAATCTTTTAAATTCATTCGAAGAAATCTCCTTGCCCGTGCTGGCTTTACTTCCGGGTACATGCAAAATACAATTCGGATGAAGTAAAGCTCATAACTTCTCAACGGTAGGTTTTGCCCAGGCTTCTTTAAAGCCTTCGACTAATTGTATAGATAAATCCATATTGCATTGAATTCTAAATTTGCACTAGTAATTCTGACTTGATCTCTACAGAACATCAAATGTTTTTCGTGACATATAGGAAGCATCATAACGGCCTAATTCCGCATACGGATCTTGATCAAAGCCGATGAATATGACTTCTATTCGTATGTCACATAGCCTAATGAGTGCCCATTATTCTGCTTTAGCACTGTTCCAAAAATCAATTGCCAATCTATAACTTTGATTTGATTGAAGCCTCCAAACATTGATGAACTTCACCGAATTTTTATAGACAGAGTCTTTATATAAAATCTCTGTTTGGGTAATGCCTGTTTCATAAATCACATCTGCATTGCCGCTTACAGACAACGTATTCGTGGTCATATTCAAAAGCTTTGAAGTTGCAAAATCCTGCTTCCAAAAATTGATGATCTCCTCTGTGCCTGTATAAAATGTATCTCCATCGGGACATAGTCGAGCATTGGCTGAATAAAGTTCGTCCAGTGCGGAAATGTCTTGCTTTAGAAAACTCTGCTCTAATTTTTCATTATATGCATGAACGATTTTTCTCATTTCCTCTTCGCTTATATCTTTTGATGAAGTGCATGAAATAAATTGGGTACAGGAAGTTAACAGTAGGAGAAAAAATAGTGTTACTTTCATTGCGTTTAATTTATTTTTTATGCAGCCGGAATCCTGCGCTAATAATAAGCCCATTAGAATAAATTGGTTTAGTTGAAACTAGGTCGGCAGTAGCGCCAGTGCCTACTCCGCCAATTTCAAGGAAGTAACAATTGCTATTGTTCATGTAAAACTCAAATCCAAAAAGTCCGTAGCCACCTAACATGAATTCCTTGCTGGAGAAATCCGCAGACGGAAATAGCCAGATCATTCCTCCCTCTCCATATAATTTAATGAAGTCGCCAACATAACCGGCCACACCGATAATACCCAGTGAAGCATTTGAATACGGAGTCCAAGTGATCGTTCCATTCTTCAAATGTTCATTAAACACCATATTTACTCTGGCTCGTATGGCAATGCGGTCGTTCGCAAAGTAAGGGCCGGTTGCGTTTAGCCCAATGCCAAAGTCTTTTTGATATTGAATGACTTGCAAGCCACATCCTAACCCCTTGTGTATTGGATTCACTTGCGCCTCTGCATTTGTGATCAGAACAAGAGATATTAATTTGAACAGTGCAAGCTGTTTCATACTTCAGATTTTGAATGGTTTCAATTTTGGTATCCATCGGTTTACGTTCCTTTTGTAAACACGATAGTCCTCACCAAACTTTCTTTCCAAATTAGGCTCTTCGTATGTGATGAATAGAATGGTATTGACGATAAAGAAAATAACAGCCCACAGAAATATGGGTAAAGATAAGATGGCAAGCGATTCTCCAATCAATATGGCGAGTACCCCCATGATCATTGGGTTTCTCACATAGCGATGTAATCCATGAATCACCAATATTTTTGTAGGACTCCAAGGAGCCAAGGTACCCTTTCCTATTCTAAGAAACGCTGAAATAGTTAATACTAGACCGGATAATCCCATGCCCATAATAAGCAGGCCCATAATAGCCAGGGAAGTGGATCTCACATGGATGTTACTTTCAATATTCAAAGGGACACCAATTGTAACAGTAATTGGCAATAAAAATGAAATCAGTTGCTTGATTACCATGATTGACGTTTTATACGTATTATTTTTCACTTGGAAATCTGTCCAAGATCAAATTGAGCTGTATGCTATGTTCTAGGTATGCTTTCAATCCTGCTAATACCAGCGTAAATCCTTCGGTTGAATCACGAATTTGAGAAATAATCTGATCTGTGTCACCGGTAAATCCACTGTTGATTACGCTAATGAAGGTCGAATTCTCACTATGCGCGTTGAACGTCCATTCTATCTTTGTCTTCGCATCGTTATCACCCCACTCTAATAGGATAGTCTTGTTAGTTTCGATGGATATTACAGAAACGGAGGAGGAATGATTAAACATTTCCCACGTCCATACAAGATTCTTGCCCGGCTCTATTCTTCCGGAGCTTTTGGTAAACCAAAATTTGGTGGTAATGTCAGGATTAATGAAGGCTTCAAAGACCTCCAAAACAGGCTTGCGTATCAGCATTTCTGCTATGGCTACTGAATTGCTTTTTTTTGATGTCATGAGGACTGTTGTTTATATTTTTTGGATAACCTTTTTGGAGCTACGTTACAGTAGGAAACGGTCAAAGCATCTTTAAACATATCCCGCCGAACCGCTTTGAGTTCTACAATTGTCCAACCCTGTTGGCCCCAAATACTACTTACTGGATAAATCACGGATTTGTCAAACGAGCAAAAAACAGACTGATCAATCTCGGATAATTTCAAGGTTACTGTTTCATTTTTTTGGTCAAGCGTTGCAAATATTTTATTGTTCACTCTAAAAGATGGTTTTTCAAAGTGCGGTTGCTCAACCACTTCACCAAATGAAAGTGCTAATTTTCTAAATGTGTCTATACTTACCATTTTGTAAGTATTGGAATTTAATTATTTTCATTGTTACGTACGTCTGCATGTTCAATTATTACAATTGTACTTTTGGAAATTACCATTTGCCATTCCGATTTCAGCTATTTTTCTTCATACAAGCAAGGATTACAAAAATGAAGCTCACGAGGGAGGTTGCCGTGCGAATGGTATTTAACCTGTTCCACGGTAATTCGAACCCGACTCTTCGTTTAGAGATTTCATGTACAGTAGCATAGTGTACATTGAATGAGTCCAAGGCCTCATTAAGGGGGACATTTCCAAAGATAGTTACCCCCATTACTCCCAATAGATAAAATATGGATGCTACAAACAAGAGCCAAAAACCTACTGAGATCTGCTCCCCATAGTGCAAATAAGTGCTTAAAGGTAATAGCATGGCTGTTCCTATGAAGCAACTTAAAAACCATGGATTTTGAATGGCCCGATTAATAGACTGCATGGCCGTTATGTATTCTTTATCAGACAACCGGGCAAGTCCTGGACTAACAGAACAAGACCAGGAAAAGAAAAGTCCAGCCATCAAGGCTGTAGTCGTTACTGTTACAAGCAGGGTAATTATTGCTATGTTCATCCGATTCGAATTAGCTTTCACGAGCTTCTTTTTTGCTTATTTGAATCCGTGGTTGAGCGCCTCAGACTCTTCACGTAAATTACAATTTGCTGGATCTTATCACTAGTAAGGTGCGTTTTGAACGATGGCATAAACCCCTTTCCGTTTTCAATTTGTCTGACGATCGCTGAGTCAGTCAACAAACTTACGGTCAAATTATTTGCACCCAGGAGCCCCCTTGTTCCATGCATACCATGACAACGACTACAATTATTTTTGTACAAAGTTTCGCCATTAGTTGATTGAATTTTTATCCCGCTACAGAGACTCAGACACCCAATGCAGGCTACAGACATTACCCATCCATTAGTTTGATGCCGAATAGTTTGATGCCGAATAGTTTGATGCCGAATCATAGTCATCGTAAAAAGATCTTTCATATTCTGAACAAAATAGGAATAATGTATGAACAAGTACCCACAAACAAACGGAAAGACGAATTCGAATAATGAGTATCAATTTCTGACTACTGAAAAATTTAAGGCCAGCTTGATGGACGAGTATATTTCATCCACCCCTGAGGGATTTAAAACAAGCGGATTAGTTCGATACAAAGCGCCCCTTGTTATCCGGAAAGGTACTTTCATAGCGGAGAACAGATTAGTGTCTATTCTTCACTAATTTTGTAGTAATGAATTTTATTGATACGCTCATATATAGTGAGGCCAAAGGAATCCGAATACTTCGCCATACCTTGTTTTGGACGACTGATATGGTCAGCTACCTGGTGGTGATCTCGGCTAACACAGAAATAACACCGGTCATTGTTTTCGGTTTACTGTCGAGATTTCCATTAGTTATGGGAGTTGTCTATTTCATTTTATACTACCTTATTCCGAAATATTCCATAGAAAAAAATAGAGTACCCCTGGCGTTGTGGATACTCGGCATGCTGGCTTTCGTAGGGATTGGTATCAGGTTTTACCGATATTATCTCATCAACCCTATCCTAGATCCACAAAGCATAGTGCCCCCTGATATTTTTAGTTTCAGCCGCATCCTGGGAGAAATCTTTAGCTGGATGGCGGTCACCGGAATGGCCATTGCTATCAAGCTCATTAAAACAAAATCCGAACTGCAACGAAAAAATGATGCCTTGATGGACGAGAAGAGGATTGCGGAACTTAACTTTTTAAAAGCGCAAATGCACCCACACTTTCTTTTCAATACCCTCAATACGCTTTATTCTGATGCAATAAAGACCAATAGCAAAAGCGAGCAAATTGTTTTACGGCTTTCAAGCTTGATGCGATTTATTCTCGATGAGTGTAGCAAGCCGTTGATCCCCCTTGAAAAAGAATTAAAAGTGATCGATGATTACCTGGAATTGGAAAAATTAAGACACGGAAATCGCCTGCAAATTGATTGGGAGAATTCAATACGTACTCCCCATGTGTTGATATCACCCCTATTACTCCTTCCATTTGTTGAGAATAGCTGCAAACATACACTCTCATTGCAACGCGGAGTCATCCAGATTAAGATTAGAGTTAGTTCGAACGAAAATTTTATAACACTTTATGTTGAGAATGAATTAATACCCACCAAGCAATCTGCATTAAATGGTGTGGGGCATGGAATGGGAATGAAAAATGTAAGGAAGCAATTGGAATTACTTTTTAGACAAAACTATACCCTGGATATTAAAGCGGATAGCAAGTACATTGTAAACCTGGTCGTGCCAACATCCAAAAGCCATGAATAAGACTCATTGTATTATTATTGAAGATGAAAAAGCAGCCCAGGAGATACTCACTTCATTTTTGTCGAGGACAGAATGGATTGTGTTAGCCGGAACATTTGATGATGCTATTAGTGCCCTTGAATTTTTAAAAAGGAATGAAGTTGACTTGGTATTTCTGGATATTCAAATCCCGGGACTCAACGGCATTGAATTTCTCAAAATCATTAAAAACCCGCCACAAATAATAATTACTTCGGCTTACTCAGAGTACACGCTTGAAGCCTTTGAACTTGATGTTCGAGATTATTTGATGAAGCCATTTGCCTTTGAACGATACTTGAAAGCGGTAAACAAGATAACCCCACGGCCAGAATTATCTCAAATACACCAAATGACTGGCTCGCAAAACCCGTCATCTAGTTTTGCTTTTTTTAATGTAAATAAGAGAATGGTTAGGGTTCAGTTCAGCGAAATTTTGTATGTAGAAAGTATGCGCGAGTATATTTCGATTAATACTGGTAAGGAAAAAGTTATTACCAAAATGGGCATAGGGGAAATTGAAAAAGCATTGGGCGAAGGATTTGTTCGAGTACATCGTTCTTTTATTGCCAATGTAGCTAAAGTAACCGCATACTCGGCCGAGGAGGTATTTATTGAAAAAATTTCACTTCCCATAGGGCCGAACTATAAACGGTTTGTAGAAATAACTTTTGGAAAGCAATTGGAATGATGGAACGAATGAAAACGGAACCCAAATTGGGTTTGTGATTCATAAGGTAGTAGTTAGGTTACTTGAAAAGAAACCGCAAAAGAGGTAGCTCTAATAGTGACAATTACAGCACAAATCAAAGTCCTGTTAAATCAGAGTCTGGAATTATTGTAAAAAACAGGAAATATTTCGCAGCTTGGAATGCAACACCTGGATAGTACATTAGCTATTTTGCGAAATGAAGGGAGGCTCAAAATTGTGAAATTAATCTGGTCATTCTTTTCTTTTTAATAATTCAAGGTCGTGAATTTCAATTTTTAGTTAGGCATTTTTCTCTTTTGTTTTGATAAGGATATAGGTGAGTATAAACAGCCATATATGATAGATAAGAAACATAAACCGTGGTGGATAGCCAATAGGGACATTTTCGCCCACGGCATTTTCGCCCAGGAGAATTACAAATAGAGTGAGATGAATGATAAATCCAATGAGTGCAATCAGCGGTAGAAATGCTGTCCACTTTAAAATGTTTTTTGCAGCAAAAAAGTTGATGTTATGTTTTAAAAGATTACGATTAATAAATATTGCGGCAACTGGAAGTAGCAACATTCCCATTGTTCCGCCAAGCGTATGAACCAAAGTAGTTGTAACTGTAAAATCTGGGGGATATGGATCAGTAACAAATAAGCCAACTAGTGTTGTTCCAACAAAGCAAAGAAAAAGAAAAACCAATCCTGTTTTTCCTAATCGTCCGCTTACTTCTGATTTGACAGAAAGGAATAGAAACAAATAGCTTAACCCCGATGAAATGAACGCTGCCTGCATTACCCAACCGTATTTACCTATTGCCCATTCGCTGATGGTATGCCAGTATACGCCTAAATCTGGTTTTAAAATGACAGCAAGTATTGCCAGCAATTGATAAGTCAATGCAAATGCTATTGACATTTTAGCAAAAAATTTGCTTTGACTTTTCATGTTTAATATTTGTGTTTAAGTAATTTGTCTAATTGTTAAGATAGATTTCAAGCCATCTACCATACCCGTTGACACCATCGCGAACCGGGGTACAACACCTATTCCTGAAACTGGTACAAAACCACGCTTTCTTTACCACCTAGCAAACGCGAAACTTTAGTGTCTTTCTTGTCATGCTCAAAATAGTTTTCCTTATTCACAAAAGCCCTAATGGATACCAACAAATTGGTGTCTTGAATTACAGGGTGTCTGAATTCACTTTTAGTTTGCTCCGCAATCCATAAAGTTATGTTGTTGCCCATTTCCTGATCAGGATTTGGCACGTACACAGCCCTGAATTGTTCAATCAATTCATCAAGTTTACCAGGTCTGGCATGGTAATAGTCTATTACAATCATTTTGTTTTTAGCTAGGAAATCATTTAGAATAATACCATGACTTGGTGACTGCCAGTCCCCGGTCGAATTTAGTGGTCTTAACAAATGAACTTGGTCTGAATTAAGCATCATATCGTTTGCTTCAGGACCGTACTTCTTCCATGTAATGCTTTGGTCATAGAAGGACTTCAAAAAATTCATGCGTGAAGCCATGTCATGGAATCCGCGAATCCAAAAGAAGCGGTTGTCAATTTCCTCAATCTGAAATTGGCCGAGTATGTAGCCGTTTAATATATTTTGCGATTCAATAAAATGATCCTGGAAGAAGCGTTGAAATCTATCAAGTAAATTTGGTTTCAATAAATAATTACGAAGCTCAATCACTTTAATTATCTGGTTTGCATTCAGATTACTTGTCTTGCTAAAGTACATATATCAATTCCATTCCCATGTTTTTCCGTTATCTGGCGAAAAAGATTGACTCCATACTGGTTTGTCAGGATTCGTTTTGTCCCATTGAAACAACACAATTATTTCCTTTCCATTGGATACGTCCTTTGCATAGAATTTTCCTATGCTACCTTCAAACGAACCAATGACAGGTACATCTAAAACACCAGCATTGCTTTCTGCCCAATAGATACTCCATAATTTCGTTTTTGGATTGAAAAGCCGGAATGTCCTTCCCTCAAAAGGCCTGCCGTCAATATTAGATATAAAATTATCTGTATTTCCGAGACCATTTAATATTTTAAACATTTCGCTTGTAGCTTCAAATTCTGACCATTCATTGTTGTTATTCAACCTCACCTTAAGCTTGCGGTTAATAATTTTCCATTTACCGATTAGAAAATCAAAGTCCTCTTTTGAAGAAGTTCCTGAAGAAACCAGAATTTGCTTTTCTTTTTGTAGGCCTGCCCAGGATTCCCCGAAACCAAAACTTAATCCCAGTGTTGAAATACCCATGTGCAGAAATCTTTTTCTTGTTACTCTGCTGAACATTGAATGTGGAGGTTGGAATTTCAAAGGTAGACGTATAGGCAGTAATCCTTCCTTTCAATTTGAAAGTATTTAACACGGTTTTCTTTTATTTGTAAGTAATTACTACGCAATATGACAACAAAAGCAAAAATGCTGGATAAACTGGATTGGCGCATACTAATTGAACTTCAAAAAAACGCCCGAATCTCTGACTCTGAAATTGGAAGACAAGTTGGCCTTACAGCCCCGGCTGTTGCGGCTCGAATAACAAAAATGGAAGGAGAAGGTTTCATAGAGGGCTACCGAACAGTACTTAACTATACTAAAATAGGTTTGCCAGTTTGTGTTTTCCTTCATTTCAAATCCACAGCAATCAAACACGATGACATGGTTAAAGTAGTTGATAACATGCAGCAAGTACAGGAATGGCATACCGTGACAGGGGAGAATTGCATGCTACTCAAAGTAGCTGTTGCCTCCACTAAAGAACTGGAAGTTCTATTGGCTCAATTAGGGAAGTATGGAGATACCAACACCTCTATTCTGCTTTCCGGGAATAAGAAGTCGAAAATAATTAACGGAAATTAACAAGGTTGTGAGTGGACATTTTGACTCTTTCCCTGGCTTTTGTTTCGGGGTGGCTTGAGCGGCTATGGATGTGGCAAATGCACGGAGCAATTCGGGGGCGACTCTTTCTTGAAAATGCGAATGGTTGGCCATTTCATTTCTTGTTTGTTCAACCTTGTTTAATTTTTTAAAGCCCACGTTGTCCGAAGCCGTTCCCTTGTCCATGTGGGAAATCCTTGTTAGCCGAACGTCACTGCGCCCAGCCATGTTTTATACATTTTGCTGGCAGTAGTAGGGCCCAGGCAATGTGGGCGCGACTAAGTGGTCCAAATTGCACATTGACTTAGCCACTATTTTCTTAAAATCTTTTCCATTTTCCGTCCTTTCGCTAATTCATCAACTAATTTGTCTAGGTATCTAGCCTTTCTTGTTAAGGGATTTTCAATTTCCTCAATTCGATAGCCGCAAATGACTCCAGTTATCAAATGAGCGTTAGGGTTTAGTTTTGATTTCATGAAGAATGTTTCAAAAGTTGCCTTTTCGTCAATCAACTTTTGAATTTTCTTGTCGTCAAATCCTGTCAGCCATTCAATTACCTGATGCAATTCTTCTTTTGTCCTGCCTTTACTCTCAACTTTTGTGATGTAATGTGGATACACTGATGCAAAAATCATTTTTGCAATACGCTTATTGTGGGTTGTCGTGATTTTCATTATTCGAGTACTTATGATATGTCAGCTTTTGTTGGACTTCATGATTTCTCCGATAATCTTTTTATCTCCTCAAGCATGGATTGTATATGGCCTTGAAATATTTGAGCTTCTATTTCAGTGGCAATTTTTATTCGGGAATAGATTAACTCTGTGGAATTGTCGTTCGATTGTTTTAAAGTGTAGGCTACTTCAGAATAGTTTTCAGGCAAATCCGCATCACCTCCCATACCGCTCCAATAAGTAAATCTTAATAACTTGTTAGAAACATTTTCCAACACATCACCTTTGTTTCTAAATTTTGTTCCGTGCATTTCACCTTCCCAAGTAATGGGTGAGTCAACTACCCAATCTGTATGAGTTTGGGAGCCAGTGTATAAAGCAATCTTATCCGGATTTGTAAGTACGTCCCAGATTTTAGAGGCAGTAGCATTTATAATAATGCTTGCCTTAACAGCATTTTTGTCCATAAAGACTTTCAATTTCAGTTGGTGATAATTGTACTTGGTTTTCTTTTGAGAAACAGTGAACTAACAAAAGCGACAACAAGGCCGATGGGTAACACTTCGGCATAGGAAATTAGAATAGCAAAAAATGGGCTTTTGTACATTTCTCTGAACTGCGCCAACTCTTGCGTCTTGACAACCAATTCAGCGGCAGTGGCTCCGTTCCGGGTGGCTTGATTAATTACGTGCACAGTGTATTTGTCCAAAAAGTCAGGGACAAACAAGTAGTAGTAAGACAAGCCAATCACTACATAAAGGGTAGATCCCACCAATGCAATCAACGCACCTGTTTTAAACGCCTCGCCAAACGAAATCGCTCCATTGAGTTGCTTGTTACGATAATTTCTGATGCCAAAGAAGGTCAGCGAAAAAACAACGACCATAGCGGCATATCCTGCTATATCATTGCTTTCAAAATCTGGATTACGATAAACTAGACTCATCATGTAAACTGCATGACCGGCCAAAATTAGCCCTAGGATCAATCCAAAAATCAAGACGTTTCGTTTCATTGGGGTTTTATTTTTTTGCCCAAAACTAAAATCAATTGCACTGCTTGCACTCGTACTTTAGTACCAAAGTTCACCTACTTAGAAGAATTTGTACTAAAGTATCAGTTCGCCTGAGGCATGATTCTCAATCGGTTAGCTTTTTCCACTGCCTGAGTTCTGTTTTTTACGTCCATTTTCACAAAAAGATTAGATACGTGTGTTTTGATGGTACTCAATGATAGGAATAATTTCTCGGCCACTTCAGCATTTGTATACCCCTGAGTCAGCAACTGCAATACTTCATATTCTCGGGTCGTCAGGTTGAGATTTTTTAGTTCGGTTTCGTTTATTGCAACCTCACCTGGTCGGGTCAGGTAAACTTCCTTTTCAACTATGACAGTCTGTATTTTTGGTTTGGCAAGTTGAGTAGCTATCCAGGTTCCGAGCAAGGTGAAAAAAACAGCTATAAGTCCAATGTAAATATCTGACGAGTTATCAGTAATAAGATATTTCCATTGCAACCACTTGAGGATGAAGACAAGAATTGCCATGAACAATCCATACAATATGATATGGCGTGGGTTGCCAAATATTTTCTTTATAGAGATCATTGTCTATTTCTTGCTACCATATAGAAGCGAAGTTAAAAAGATCAGTTTGAATACGAAACTGTGCACTTGTGCCTCGTTGGATCTTTTAATTCAGTAGTCCTCCTACACTAAAACTCAATTTTAATCCCTCAATCAATGTGCAATTTGGGTTTTACTATGAAAAAGTCTTATAAGTCCCAATTACCAAAAGTTGAGATAAAGTACTCATTGTGACAAAATATCCATTGGTCTTTAAGTCTATCCTAAGAATCCGGCTTGCTCTAAAGACTACCATGAAAAGTATCAGTAGTACTCCTAACGCAAATGTATAGGCCCCTATATTAAGAATAACAGATATTCTCGCTTCGTCCTGGATGCTAAATCCACCAAAAACAAGTGAAAAGAATCTCATGAACATGGGAAAAAACAAAAATGGATATAAATATATAATTTTATGTTTTGCCAGAAGCAGTAAAAAAATTATTGATTGTAGAATCGTAAATACCGGACCTCCAATACTTACATATAAGTCATGACTTGCATCAATATACTGTCCACTTTTAGTCCATACAAAATTCAAGCTATACGCCATATCGTTCCCTAATAGCTCACCAACAATCCAATGACCAAATTCATGAAAGAGATAGGAAACATAGGCAACCGGAATAAATAGTAAATATAGTTTTAAGTCAATTTTACTGTCAGCCATCCTTTCCATTCTTGAATGTGATAATTTAATTCAGGCTCAATTTGCCTTGTAAATTTATTACAATATTTTAATGTGTATTGCAAGGAGACACAAACCCAGGTACACTGCCCAATTCACACTTATTGGCTGGCTTTGCCCCAGTAGCTATCGGAAGTGGGCTATGCGTGGCCTGGCGCGATGGTCCCGATTGTTATCCGGATGAGCACCTGCTAGCCGGTAGGCAGGGGTATGGCATTTGCCAAATCGAAGATTCATGAACACCTTGAAGAATTAAGGTAACTGCCCGTTTTAACGAAAGTTATTTTGTGATCTGCGAAATACGATAAGCAGTCAGCAGCCGATGCTAAGTTCGTCCGAGATGCGAAAAAAGTAGAGCAAGTCTGCTGCTGAGAATTACCGAAAATTTGAACTGAGTCGCGATTGGTAATCTTTCTTAAAATGCTAAGTCCAGTACGCAAGAATGAGTGCAACAAGAATTGCCGAAACAAGATTGTATCCACTGTTGATGAAAAACAACTTCCACGAATGTCTTTCCCAAACGATTTTGCTCAAGTGAACAGGAACAAAGAATCCAAGCCAAACCGATAATGCTGAATTTACAGCAAAGGACATTGTCCCCATCTCATTTGAGTTCGGGAAATATTTCCAGCCTGCCAAATAGAACGCAAGCATCCATACAAAGAGAAAATTTCCAATGATTGAAACCATCATTCCTTTCATCATTTGTTTTTTGTCCGGTCGCATGTTTGGGTCGTAGCCCATTTCCTTTGTCCAAGGTTTCATAAATAAGGCTGCGTACCACACGAAGCCTAGAATGAAGCTTAGCAGAACACAAACTGCCACTGCTAAGAAATTTATGTTAAGTTCCATGTGATTACTTTTTGGTTAATGATTTTATGAC
>JBEBJH010000284.1:0-5415 GCA_040079965.1 Cyclobacteriaceae bacterium | reverse complement strand
GTGTATAAGAGACAGGTACCCCATACTAATCTATTGGCCTGGTGTCTTATGCCTAACCATTTCCATTTGCTGGTACAAGCCAACCTGGAAACGCAGAAGATTGTCAGGGAAACGCCAATTAAAATCAATGCGTTAACAGAATCTATGAGGCTTATGCTGAGTTCGTATACTCGTGCAATTCAAAAGCAAGAATCCAGGGTAGGTAGCTTGTTTCAACAGAAAACAAAATTCAAATGTGCAGATGACTACCTCACATCGGCTTTCCACTATGTGCATCAGAACCCTTATCGGGCAGGAATAGTCAGGAATATTGAAGACTACCCGTGGTCATCAATGAAGGAGTACGCTGGAATGTCATCTAAAAATCTGTGTCGGCAGGATATTGCCTATCAATTTATAAACATTGAAAAAGAAAGATTTTTGACAGACTCGTATTCTGTTATTCCTGAAGAGGTGAAAAGAAAGATTGAGACGGATTAGCCAAGACCACAAGTCGTCTTGACCACCAAGTCGTCAAGACCACTAAAAGTGGTCAGACGACTTGGCTGGCTTAGTATTTATACTTACTCCGATAATCTTTCGCTTCGCGCGACATTTTTCCCGACTGTTTATTAAATCGCTTTTTGTCTTCCGCACTTAGTTCGAAACGCTTCTGCTCTTTGATTAACTTCAGGTAGCTTTCATAGACCTTTGGTTCCAACTCCCCGGAATTTACCGCCTCGATTACCGCACACCCCATTTCATTCAAATGCTTACAATCTGAGAACCGGCAATTTGTTGCAAATTTTTGAATGGCCGGAAAAAGATCATCCTGGGCACCTTCTTCGAACGTCAGACCGAACTCACGCATCCCCGGAGTGTCGATCACCAGGCTGCCATTCGGCAATTGGAAGAGATCGCGCGAAGTAGTGGTATGCTTTCCCTTGTTGTTAAAGTCACTCGTGGTGTTAACCTCTTGCACCTTGGTATTCATCAACGCATTCAATAGCGAGCTTTTGCCTACTCCGGAAGACCCGATGAGGATATACGTCTTGTATTTTTCAAGCACATGGGTTCGCAAGTCATCAAGGCCCGCCCCCGTGTACGTACTGCAAAAATAGACCGGGCAATCGCGCTGCAGCTTTTTAATTTCAGAAGCATACCAGGCCTGGTCGTCAACAAGGTCAGCTTTGTTTAAGATTACCATGGGCTGAATGGTGCAGGCTGCAAGTTGTACAAGGTACCGTTCAAGCCGCATGAGGTTAAATTCACGGTCAAGACCCTGTACTATTAATGCACCATCTATATTGGTAGCCAGTATTTGCCTTTCCATTTTAGCACCCGGGTTTTTGCGCGACAGTTCATTTTTACGTGGCAACACCTCAATGATGTAGCCCAGGGTGTCATACTCTTTCAGGGTAACCCAATCGCCAAGTTTTGGAATTTCTTCGGTAGGAGTTCCATGCAAGAGTCTGCCCGAAAGTTCTGCCTCCTTTTCACCATGCTCGGTAATGACATAATATTTAAATCCTTGTATGGAGATTACCCGACCTACAATCAGGTCCTCTTGAATTTTTTCAGGTTGAAAGTAAGTGCTCCAGCCGTATTGTTTGAGTGAGATCATTTCTTTTGAAATTTAAAATGTTAGAAGTATTGCCATTTTGCTAAAAGCAAAAACTCCTGATCGAATTAAAATGCGATCTAAGGAGAAAACGAATTACAGACTTGAGTTCAAACGAAAGGTCTGTAATCAGGCGGCCGCATTATCGGCCGGGCAATATGTAGAAATGATGTTTTTCATACTAAAACAAAGGTAATGAAAATGTTGGACAAGCTGGTGCGATGGATTGCCTGCATTATTTGATTTTCATAAGTATCGCTTTGATTTTTGTTTATTTTGTGAATATTTATCTGTGTTCTTTGTAAAAATATTCAACCTAAGTAAGCCATGCACATATACCCGAACAGGCTATCTTCAATATGGGTAGCTGCTATCATTGTTTTATTAAGCGCGAATTTCGAGGCGTTTAGTCAGGGGAAGGATAGTACTTTCTATTTTCATGCCGATATCAGTGTAACTAACAATGGTTTCTCTCTCGTGCCGGCATTTACGCTGGGCGATCCTGCCGCTTTCCTGGATATGCGTATGGGCAACAAGCGCCTGAGCTTTGAGCCACAGTTTCGTTATGCACTGGAAGGTCGCCCATGGTCATTTATTTTTATTTATCGCTACAAGGCAATCATAAAACCAAAATTTCAATTGACTATGGGTGGTCATCTTCCCGGATTGAATTTTGTTACCCGCCCTGTAACCATCAATGGAATTGAAGATAGCCTATCCGTGCTCAGACGATTTCTGGCAGCGGAAATTATACCTACATATAAAATCAGAGACAACATCAGTGTAGGTTTGTATTATTTGCGTGGCCATGCTTTTCAAAAAAGCGGACCACAGAATACTAACTTCTTAGCCTTGCAAGGTAGCTTCACCAAAATCAAATTGGTTGGCAAAACGTATTTCAGTTTTAACCCGCAGGTGTTTTATCTGAAAGTCGATGCCGATGATGGTTTTTATGTGAATGCAACTACCACCTTTGGTGTCAGGGATTTCCCAATAACCATTTCCAGTATTATTAATAAAGCAATCGAATCAGAAATACCGTCTAATGATTTTGATTGGAATGTGAGTTTGATTTATACGTTCGATAGAGATTTCATACTTAAAAAAGTAAACTAAAATTGTACGGATTCTGAATGCAAGTAAAACAATCTGTGTAATAGATATATTGTAATGATGGACAAGATTGAAACACTGGAGGAATTCTATAAAAGGAAGTTCGATTGGTTGCCAGAAAATGTGCGCGGTGACTTGGGACATTTTAACCTTTTCCAACTTCAACCCTTGCAACCCGGTCAACCTGCAAGCATTCCTTATCGTAGAAGGGATTTTTATAAAATCATGTTGGTGAAGGGGACCAGTCGAGTGCATTATGCCGATAAGGTGGTACAAGTGAAAAAGCAGGCGTTGTCTTTTTCCAATCCACTTATCCCCTATAAATGGGAGCATCTCGATCAGATTCGTGAAGGAGTGTATTGTATTTTCAATCAGCAACTTTTTCATCAGTTCGGTCAATTGAATCAGTATGAAGTCTTTCAGCCCAATGGGGCGCATATCTTCGAACTCACTGATGAGGAAGCCAGGCATGTAAGTGACATTTTTGAACGGATGTCGAAAGAGTTCAACTCGGATTATAAATACAAGTATGATGTGATCCGAAATGCAATTTTTGAATTGTTGCATTTTGCTTTGAAGATGCACCCTTCGGATAACCTGGTTCAGCCGCCCATCAATGCATCCCAGCGGATTTCGGCTTTGTTTCTTGAATTGTTGGAACGCCAGTTTCCGATTGATGATTCGCATCCCTCCTTGCAGTTAAGGTCAGCCTCCGATTTTGCCGACCGGTTGAATGTGCACGTGAATCATTTAAATCGAGCCGTGAAAGAAATCACACGGAAGACTACCACCCAACTCATTGCCGAACGTCTTCTTCAGGAATCGAAAATTCTGTTGCGACATAGTTCGTGGAATGTATCTGAAATTGCCCATGCACTGGGGTTTACAGAGGTGACACATTTCAACAACTTCTTTAAGAAGCATGTGCAGACAAGTCCGTTGAAATTCAGAAATATTTGAGTAGTGTTAGATGTTGCTCCACTAGCGTTTCTGCGGAAGTGAGATGCTATACTCAATCACCACGTCTTTCGCGTAGGGCTGTAGTAACGTACGAAGGCGTTTCTCCATGTGTTCTTTCGCATCGTTTACAAACGCAGCGTGTGTGGCATACGTCCTTGCATCTTGAATGAACGCATTCGTGGCCTTCGTTCGATCGTCTGTGTTAATCCAATTCCATACCCCATTTTCATCGCGATAGGTAATATCACCTTTCGATTCTACCGATAGAATTTGGGGTTCGGGTAGCTTAACGATTGCCTTGTCATCGTTTAATACAATAGAAAATTTTTGATTTAGGTCGAAGCCCGCTTTGGCTTCAAATGTTCCCGCGATGAAAATTTGTTTGGTACTGTTTAGCCACGTGTTGGTCCAGGAATAACGATGCTCAAAGTTTTGGGCAAGCACAGCCATTTCCAAAACAGGAGTTTGCTGATTTAAAACAACGGTGTTGTTTACGGTGATTTCCGGAGTAAACTGAAATGCTTTTTTAAAGTCTTCGCCTAATGTTTTGGCTGCTTGATAACCCCGTTCAGCCAGTTGAGTTGGGATAAAAACGAGTACTACATAGGAGGCAATGGTTCCGACAATAAGTACAGCAAGGATGAGTTTGAGATTCCGTGACATGTGAATAAAGGTATGAAATGTTGCCATTTACCGACTTTTAAACCAGCGGGTTTGATTTTCTTAATGGAATATTTAATTTCAGTATGTATCTTCGATCATTAAATAGGTCATTCAAAATTAATGTAAAAGCCATGGCAGTTATTAACCTGAGCGTAAACGGAACAAAGCAAACCGTTGATGTAGACCCAAAAACACCTGTGCTTTGGGTGCTGCGCGAACACTTGAATCTGGTGGGTACCAAGTATGGATGTGGTATCGCGCAATGCGGAGCGTGCACGATTCATCTGGATGGCGTGGCCGTGCGCTCATGCCAGTTGCCCGTGTCGGTAATCGGAGAGAAGGCGATTACCACCATTGAAGGATTATCTGAAAGCGGAGATCATCCGGTGCAGCAAGCTTGGCTTGAACATGATGTGCCGCAATGTGGCTATTGCCAGGCAGGCCAGATTATGAGTGCGGCTGCATTGCTCAAGAAAAATCCTACTCCATCGGATGAACAGATTGAAACCGCTATGAATGGTAACATTTGCCGGTGCGGAACCTATGTGCGCATTAAAGCGGCAATCAAAACAGCGGCTACGGCTAAATCTTAATCACTTAAACTTTCATTTCCATGACAATCGTAAAAACGAATATAAACCGCAGATCATTCTTAAAGGCGTCAGCACTGGCAGGTGGTGGCATGATGCTGAGTTTTAGTTGGCTGGCAGGATGCAAACCTGCAGCAGAAGAAGCCCTGGCACTTCCTAAAGAATGGTTTGAATTGAATGGCTATTTAAAAATTGGTGAGAATGGTTTGGTAACAATTATGTCGCCCAACCCGGAGATCGGACAGAATGTAAAAACTTCTATGCCCATGCTGGTGGCCGAAGAACTGGATGTGGATTGGAAAAATGTAATTGTAGAACAGGCGCCACTTAACACCACTGTATTTACCCGACAACTGGCGGGCGGCAGTCAATCCATCAGTCAGGGTTGGAAAAGCCTGCGCATGGCAGGAGCCACCGCAAGAAAAATGTTGCGCGAAGCCGCTGCTAAAACCTGGCAGGTACCGGTGGATGAAATTACTACCGAAGCAA
>JBEBJH010000421.1:0-1318 GCA_040079965.1 Cyclobacteriaceae bacterium | reverse complement strand
GGGCTTGTCGTTTTTCAATTCATGATTGCAATCACATTGGTATGCGGCATGATCGTTATCTCACAGCAATTAAACTATATGCAAGAGAAAGATCTCGGCTTTAATGCTGCAGCTAAGATCGTGTTACCGCTACGAACAAAAAGCGCACAAGATCAATACACTGCATTAAAAAATCAGCTGGAAATCAATAGTTCCATTGAACAAGCCGCTGGGGCAGAATATATACCGGGTTCACCCATTTACAGCGACATGAATTTTTATGGTGAAGGGGGTACTATGGACAACGCTGTTTTGCACAGAAGGAACACGGTAGATGCAGGCTACATAAGTTTACTGGGAATCAAACTTATTGCCGGACGAAATTTTTCTGACAATCCAGGTTCAGAAGCTGAAAACAATATCATCGTAAATAGAGCTTCCGTCACCAAGTTGGGCTTTACACCCGAACAAATCGTTGGACAATCGTTATATTTTGATTGGCAAGGCACCAAATATACTTTTCAAGTGATTGGTGTAATGGAAGATTATCACCAGACCTCTTTGAAAGAGTCAATCAATCCAACGATTTTTGAGATCGCCACCGAGGAGCAGGAATTTCCCTATCTGATTGCGAGCATCACTACAACTAACTTCAGTGAAACAACTGCCCTACTTGAAAAGACCTGGAAAGCACTTGTAACTGATACGCCTTTCGAATATTATTTTCTGGAAGAAAATATTCAAAAGCAATACAGTGAAGATCGAAAAGTTTCGCAGATCATAACAGCCTTCACAATTATTGCCATGATCATTTGCAGTCTCGGACTTTATGGACTTTCCACATACATGGCCGAAAGAAGATTTAAAGAAATTGGTGTCCGCAAAGTAATGGGGGCCAGCATTAGCCAGATCGTGACCATGATGTCTAAAGAATTTGTTCGACTAGTGTTGTTCGCGTTAGTCATCTCTGTGCCCCTTGCCTGGTATATGATGAATCAATGGCTCAGCAGCTTCGCTTATCACGTCCCCTTGAGTTTCACCATTTTTATTTATGCGGGAGCATCAGCATTACTAATAGCATTAATCACGGTGAGTTTTGAATCGATCAAAGCCGCCTCTGCCAATCCTGTTAACTCGTTACGAACTGAATAAATCAACGCCTACTTATATAATCCATGCTAAAGAACTATTTTAAAATTGCAATCCGGAGTCTTCTCAAAAACTCGGTATACTCCTTCATCAATATCACCGGCCTCTCCATTGGAATTGCCTGCTCGGTATTGATTCTGTTATGGGTATCAGACGAATATTCGTATGATCGTTTTCACACCAACTATAG
>JBEBJH010000283.1:0-5553 GCA_040079965.1 Cyclobacteriaceae bacterium | reverse complement strand
GCTTAGTGTGGCATTCACATCGGAGGCCATTTGTTCGTACGTAAGGTAGCCCCGGGGGCAATCGGTCTTTCCGTGACACCGGCTATCAAAAGCAATAACCTGGTAGTGCGAAGCAAACTCAGGGATTAACGTAGCGCGACTACCAATGGAACCGCCATTGCCATGGAGCAATACCATGGGCTTACCCTGGCCGTAGATTTCGTAATATACTTTTACACCATTATGGTTATAGAAACTGCCTGCTTTTGGGTTATCGCCATACTTGAATCCTGTTTGTTGGGCATACAACGAATTAAAAGCAAGGCCTGCGATAACAATACATATTCTTACTACCATAAGATCGCGTTTTGAATGTTACCGTAAGACGCCCGGGCTAGCCACATAGTTACAGCAGCTGGTAATCAAGCTTCCTAATTCCAGGCAGTGTCACCGCTTCGGGGCACAACTTCGTGTATGTGTAAACCCAACCTCCGATCATTGTAAACGCAACCTCGCGTATAAGTAAATCATACCTCCGATCATTGTAAATACAATCTCGCGTATGAGTAAATCATACCTCCGATCATTGTAAATACAACCTCAGGTATGAGATTCGTAAAATCCGGAGATTGTTAAACCCGGACGCTGCGATACTCGGAGTCCCGGGGCGAAGACTCCGATGGGAAGAAGGCCGAGTCTCAAAGAACTATTGATTAGTTTGCATTTTAACTTTGGACTTTATTAATCAGAATTTTCAAGTTCTCCATAAAACTCCAACGTTTGAAGAAGGTCTGATTTCAAGTTTAATTTTAAATTGTTTTGAGATATATAATTCTTGACCTCATTCCATTTTAGTCCAATGTGTTTTTTAAGCAAATCGCGGTCAATAAAATCTCGGCTCATTTTTGCAAAGGGCTTCAATTTTGCTTTCTCTATTAAAGATGTAATTTGAAGTATCTTGATTTCTCCATCATCATCCACAACATATAAATATTCAAATTGTTCATATCCAACTTTCGTATGGTAAGTTTCCATAGTATAAGAATTGACTCTTTGTCTTATTGCTGGCTCAACACTAAATACCTTGGAAACAACCGCGAAGTGCTTGAATTCTATTAGTATGTCTAATAGTATCAAACGTTGCTTTCCAGTTTCCTCATCGTTAACATTTAGCGTTACGAATTTCCTAATTTTATTAAGTTTAGCATCCAAATATTCCATTGCCAGAATGGATTTATCTTGAAAAGATATTGACTCTGTATCATCAAGACTTTCCTTGAAATTTATTAATCCTAGTTTATCATTGTTTTGAATGTATCCGTCAACCACTTCATTGGTGCTAAGTAAAATATGTCCTTTATGCCATGAAGAATTAATTCCCAGGTTATCGAATTGTGCAAACGATAGTTGTGCCAGAGGGTAAAACAAAATTATAAAAATACCCCTCAACTTGATATTCATAAAAGCTATTTTATTAGTATATGCGTATAACGCAGGCAAATACAACCAACATCGGTATTAATTTAGTTTTTATATCAGAATCGTGCATCTCGTTCGCTTTGATTATTTACGCTCAGAGTTTTGAATGCAACAAACACCAATCCCAATATTACGATAACCTCCAAAACAAAGTATGTTATCTCTAAAATAGTAAGCGCTGGATAATAATAAACAATAAGCCCAAGGGTTAGGCTGCAATAAAATAGATTAGCGATGATGATTCCTTTTAAAAAAGCCACTTCTTTTTGTTATTGGTTTTTCCCTTTTTAGAGCCCCTGCTAAAAATTACACGCCCGCTTTATGGAATCGGGCCGGGCCCTGCATCCGGGTAAATAAAAACGCTTATGAAAAAATTAGCAATCGCTCTCCTCGGCCTGGCGGCCCTCGGGGCACTGGTGTCCTTTTCGCGCACCAACCAAACCACAAAACGGTACTCTACTTATAAAAGCATTCCGCAAGGTTGTGTCTTCCGCACCCTGATGGGCGAAGAAAGTTCGGATTCGAGCTTCCGCTACAAAACCACCGAGAAGGTAAACACCGCGCTCACCAAAGGCCTCACCTGGGTGGCGCGCGCACAAAACCCCAATGGCGGCTGGGGCGCAGGCAGCCATAGCCGTCAGGATGTAATGGACCCGCATGCCGTGCCTGCCGACCCGGCCACTACCAGCATGGTAGCCATGGCCATTTTGCGCAGCGGCTCTACGTTGCGCAAAGGCGAGTATTCAAAACAACTCAATGCTGCGTTGCAGTATTTATTAACCACCATCGAAACCTCACCGGCTGCGAGCTACAACATTACCGAGGTACAGGGCACGCAAATACAAATCAAGCTGGGCGCCAACATTGATGTGATCTTAACCGCGCAGTTTCTCAGCAACCTGCTGCCCTACCTCGAAGATCAACCGCAGTTGCATGCACGTGTAAAGAAAAACCTGAACACATGTGTTGCAAAAATTCAGCGCGCGCAGGATCGCAACGGCAGTACTACCGGCTCGGGCTGGGCAGGTGTATTACAATCGTCTTTTGCCAGCAATGCGTTGGAAGCCGCGCAGGCACAAGGAGCCGAAGTGGATGAAGCGGTGCTGGAGAAGTCGCGCCAGTTTCAGAAAAACAATTACAATGCAAAGACGGGCGATGTGAATACCGAACTCGGTGCGGGCGTGATGTTGTATTCGGTAACAGGTTCAGCCCGCGCCAGCGCCAAAGAAGCGCGTAAAGTGGAAGAAGAAATTTCCAAAGCAAAGAAAGACGGTCGCCTGGCACAGAATGCTCCGGCTACAGCCGAGAACTTAAATAAGATTGGCTTCAGCGAAGATGAAGCGATGAAATATTCCACGGCCTATGAAGTGTATCAGTCGGCCAAAGTGCAGGCGCAGCGCGAGGACGTGATGGAAGGCTTTGGTAACAACGGGGGCGAAGAGTTTATGAGCTACCTGCAAACAGGCGAAGGGTTGATCATCAGCAAAGACACCACGTGGAAGAACTGGTATGATAATGTGTCGGGCCGCATGGTGCGCATACAAAATGATGATGGCAGCTGGAGCGGTCACCATTGCATAACCAGCCCGGTGTTTTGCACGGCTACGTGTTTGTTGATTCTGTCGATCAATAATGATACGGAACGGTTGATGGAACTTGGGAAGAATTGACCCTCACCCCGTCCTTCGGACACCCCTCTCCCTTTGGGAGAGGGGCCGGGGGTGAGGGCATGTAGAATTTAGTTCACACCGGGTACTGCAATCATCCTCATCAGCCATTCTTTATAAGCCATAGCACGGTAACGCAGTCCACCGCGGCATCAATTGAAATGAAACTACATTTAGCGATATTGGGCACATTGTTTGACACACGTAAACACCATGCCACACATCGCCATTATTTCTGCCAGCGTACGCACCAATCGGGTAAGCCACCGGGTAGCACTCTTCTTCAAAAACTATTTAGACGAGCATCAATTAGCGGGCAGCGAGATCCTCGATCTTAATGAATTTAAGTTTCCGGTGTTTGAGGAGCGGTTAAGTCATCAGACCTATCCCCTGCCCGAAGCGCTCGACTTTAGCGAGAAGATAAAAAATGCCGATGGCGTTATCATTGTTACGCCTGAGTATAACGGGGGCTATCCGGCCAGTCTGAAAAACGTAGTCGATTTACTCTATGACGAATGGCGCAGAAAGCCCATTGCCATCTCCACCGTATCAGATGGCGTATTTGGGGGCTCGCAGGTTATCACTTCGCTGGTTTTTACCTTATTTAAAATCCGGGCGTGGGTAGTGCCGGCCATGTGCCCAATGCCGAAGGCTAAGGATCTTTTTGATGAGTTGGGAATTCCTGTTGATAAGCCTGCAATAGAAAAGCGGGTGATACCGTTTATAGAAGAACTGCTTTGGTGTATGGAAGCCAAACAAAAGATGGAAAAGAAATAAATGGATTTATTCCTGCTGCGTGTACTTCTGCTATTCGATAAGTTCACTGCCTGGGGTAAGGCACTCACCTTAAAAAAAATTCTGGTACTCAGTAGTCGTGCTGTTGCCGGGGTATTCGCGCTGTTATTGTTTTTAGTTTTGTTAATCTGGACCGGCTTGCTCGGCTCCATGCCGAACAAAAAAGAATTGCTGGCAGTGCAAAATCCAATTGCCAGCGAAGTGTACAGTGCCGATAGTGTGTTGCTGGGCCGGTACTTTATCCAGGAACGTTCGAACATTACCTTTCAGCAAATACCTGCACATACGATACAAGCGCTGATCGCCACCGAAGATGTTCGCTTTTATAATCATAATGGCATTGACATGCGCAGCGTTGCACGGGTGCTGATTAAAAGTTTGTTGCTGCAGCGCGAGTCCTCGGGGGGTGGCAGTACCATCACGCAACAGCTTGCCAAAAATCTTTATCCCCGCAAGGACTATTGGTTTTTCTCGCTCTTCATCAACAAAGTAAGAGAGATGCTGATTGCCTCACGCCTCGAAGCGGTGTATGATAAAGACGCTATCCTTACACTCTATCTTAATACCATTCCCTTTGGGGATAATACCTATGGGCTGGGAACCGGAGCGCAGCGTTTTTTCTCGGTGCCTGCGAACGGGTTATCAATCAACCAATCGGCCGTGCTGATAGGTATGCTGAAGGCAACCCGGTCGTACAATCCAAGAATTTTTCCTGAACAATCGCTGCAGCGGAGAAATGTGGTGCTGGCGCAGATGGGCAAGTATAAATTTTTAAAAGACGCGCAGGTTGATTCTCTTCAGGCCTTGCCTATTGAATTGCAGTACAATAAGATTACCCATCATACCGGGTTAGCAACCTACTTTCGCGAATACCTGCGCCAGGAACTTGTAACCTGGTGCGAGCAGTACAACGTGGAACATGAAGAGGAGCCCATCAACTTGTATACCGATGGCTTGAAAATCTACACCACGATTGATTCGCGGTTGCAACAGTATGCCGAAGAGGCTATGCAAAGCCAGATGACAAGGATTCAAAAGACATTCTATACCCATTGGGGTAAGCGCGATCCCTGGCAACAATACCCCGGCTACCTGGACGAAGTGATTCTTAAATCAGACCGGTATCAGAGTTTTACAGCGCAAGGGTTGAGTCATGAAGAAATTATAGCCGCCATGAACAAACCCGTTCCGATGACGATATTCAACTGGGAAGGTGAAGAAGAAGTGATGATGAGTTCCATCGATTCGCTGAAACATTATCTGAAGTTTTTAAATGCCGGCATGCTTGCGATCGATCCGGCACAAGGGGCCGTTCGCGTATGGGTGGGCGGTATCAATCATAATTACTTTCAGTTTGATCACGTACAGGAAAGTACGAAGCGGCAGGTGGGCTCTACATTTAAACCAATTGTGTATGCGGCAGCCTTAGAGCAAGGCGTTGATCCGTGTTCCTTTATCTCTGCCGAAAAGATTACGTACACAGATAATAAAGATTGGGCACCCGCAAACTCGGAAGATAATTATGAGTTGCGATATTCTTTTCCGGGTGCACTGGCCTATTCTGTCAACACCGTATCGGTACGCGTGTTGGAAAAAGCGGGCATTAATAATACGATTCAACTGGCACGCAACA
>JBEBJH010000282.1:0-5560 GCA_040079965.1 Cyclobacteriaceae bacterium | reverse complement strand
CTATGTTTGATGTGTTAAGTTGGGGCGGGGAAACCCAGGCTTTGATTTACAATCCAAAGACCAGGAAGGTAATAGCTATTAATGGTCTTGGAGTTGCACCTACCGGAGCCACGGCCGATTTTTTCAAAGGTAAAGGAATGAATTATCCACCACAGTATGGTCCTCTCGCAGCCGTTACGCCAGGCACACCGGGTGGGTTAATGGTGATGCTGGCTGAGTATGGCACCATGAGTCTTAAAGATGTATTAACTCCGGCCATGCAACTTGCTGAAGGATATCCTATTGAAGCGCAAACAGCTAATAGCTTCGAACGGGAAAAGGAGCGGTTGAAACAATGGCCCTATTCAAAAGCTTTGTTTTTGCCGCACCTTGGTGAAAAACGCGAAGCACCTGTTGCCGGTGAAATTTTTAAGCAAGCGGATTTATTACAGACACTCCAAAAATTGGTAGACACAGAACAGCAGGCATTGAAAAAGGGAAAGTCGCGTAAGGAAGCGATCTATGCGGCCTATGATCGATTTTACAAAGGAGACATTGCTAAAGAATTTGCACGGGGCTGCCAGGAGCAAGGAGGCTTGATTACTGAACAAGATCTTGCCAACTGGAAAGTGATAACCGAAGAACCTATAATGGTAAACTATAAAGGTATTGATGTTTATAAAATGCAGCAATGGACTCAAGGGCCGGTGTTGTTGCAGGCGTTGAACATGCTGGAAAATCTTGATCTGAAAGCCATGGGCTTTAATTCGGCCCGATATATTCACACGCTATATCAGGTGATGAACCTGACGTTTGCTGATCGCGACTTCTACTATGGCGATCCTTATTTTGCTCCGGAAGAGCCTATGAAAGGTTTGCTATCAAAAGAGTATGCGAAAGAAAGGATTAAGGCAATTAATTGGGAGCGGAACGATCCAAAGGCTGCACCAGGTGATCCGTACCCGTTCGAAGGAAAGGTAAATCCTTATAAAGATTACCTAAAGGAATTAACGCAGGCATCGTTGGATACTTATACATCACCACTATCGGAAGAATACCTGCGGCAGGTCTTTTTGGGTACAACCTCCGTTGAGGCAACAGATAAAGAAGGGTGGGTTGTATCAATTACACCTAGCGGTGGCTGGAACCCAGCCTGCATTGCCGGTAAAACCGGTATAGGCATGAGTCAGCGGATGCAAAGTTTTGTCACCAATCCCAAAGAGAATCCTTTTAATGTTGTTGAGCCTGGTAAAAGACCTAGAGTGACCCTTACTCCAACACTTGCTTTGAAGGATGGCAAACCATTCCTGTCCTTTGCAGTGCAAGGGGGTGATACCCAAGATCAGAACCTGCTTCAATTTTTTCTGGATGTGGTTGAATTTGGTATGACTGTGCAAGAGGCAACTGAAGCTCCTAACATCAATACCGATCAACTATATCTATCCTTAGGTGGTGAAGACCGAAAACCTAAAGCGGGAAATATTTTGCTTCATGAGAGTACTCCTCCTTATGTGCGCAAGGAACTACAAGGTATGGGCTACCGTATGAGGTTTGATGATCGCACCAGCGGACCAATTAATGCTATTTATTTTGACTGGTTGCATGGAAGCTTTTGGGGTGGCTCAAGCAACCATGGTGAGGATTATGGAATTGGATGGTGAATTCAAATAGGTAAGGAATCAGTAGGCAGTTGGCAATAGGTGATAGCGGAGAAAAGTATGGCAAGAGAAACTTGGTTAGATCAAATTTTGCCGGCTGCCAATTGCTTACTGCCTGCTTTTCTAATAAGCCCTATCAACTGTTCCGGAGCCGTAAACTTTCTTAGATACGTTCTTAGTGTTGCCTTTATGTTTTATAGAACCACTACCAAGAACCACTGCATCAAGAGTAGCAGAGGCAGTTAGTTCGCAGATTCCAGAACCACTAATTTTTACTTTTGCCGTTTCCAACTCACACGCAAACGCATTCATAGTACCACTTCCGCTCATGATGATATCATTCGTGGTTGCATAGCCTTTCAGGGTTACATTTCCCGAACCGCTAATCTCGGTCTTTAAATTGTTGCCCTTTAGATCCAACTCAATTCCACCACTACCCGACACGGATAGGCTCATATAATCTGAAGCGATAGAGTTTTCAGAAACAATTTTACCCCCTCCGTTAACCTGAAGTTCATTGATGTTTTTAACACTCACCATCAACTTCATAGTTGGTTTTACTTTAATGTCGTCAATCTTTGCCCAGATGCTTTTGTTGGGGCTATCGGGCTTACGCTCAACATTAACCATCAAAACTCCATTCTCAACCTTGACAGTCGTTACCTCCCAGATTTCAGTCAACGCTTCAACGGTTACCTCCTGCTTATTGGTTTGTTTTACGTACACGGTATAGTTGGAGTTTACATAAATGCTCTTAAACTCAGGTAGCTCAAGCGTCTTCTTGGTCGTTTGTGCAAAGGTGAAGGAGGCTATTGAAAGCAGAACAAGGGAAACCAGTATGATGGCGAAGATAAAATTGATTTTTCTCATGGAAGGGTTAATTAGGTTTACAAGCTGCAAAGCTTTAATCACAGCACTTGGACTAATTCGATAAAATTACGGCCTTAGCGATGAAAAGACTAAACCAGAGTTAAACTAATCTGTCGATGTTATTTTTTCCTGAAAATGTATCGGAAAACAAAGACGAAGATTGCGAAACCGAGGCAAATCAGGAAGAATACGGTGGGGGTGACCAGTTTTATTGCATGCATGTTTTGAGGTTAAATACGAATTCGCGTCTGAAATCTAAGATCATTTTGGGTATTTCCTTCAATTGTTTCGCCTCCCGATCCAATAGTTTCCCTATCGGTATAACGTTCATAGCCCCATCGCAGCCAAAGATCTATCTTTTTTGAGACAGCATATTGAAGCATAAGGTAATTCTTAATGCCAACCCCGTAGTAAGCGGGAAAGGTAAAGGCTAACCATACATCCTTTTCATACACATATAGGCGGTTGTCGTAATCGTCAGTATCGATAAGTGCATACCGGCCGCTGATGGTAATTTTTCTATAGCTCCAGGTTACATCCTGAAGCACAACCATACCTTGAGTAGTGCTTGTGCCCAATTCATAGGTGTTGAATTGTGCACGGGTTTTGAAAGACAGGGTTGAGGTGGCTGCATAATCCAGGTTAATCCAATAGTTTCTTTTTATACCCGGTGCCGTCAGGTATACACTGCCTTCCTTGGGGAGATTGCGTAATTTATTTTCCTGAGTGGCCTGAACAAATAGCAGAATGTTTCTTGATGGTTTATAGTTAAAACGCAATAGCCACTCACTGCCTTCAGAGGGAGAATAACTTCCATAGCGAAGCCACGGAAACTTGAACAGATCGAAATAACCTGAGAAGGAATATTTTTTATTCACTACATATTTCCAGCCCCAATAAATACCTCTTTCATTTTGTGGAGTGGAGCTTTCAGCTAATGCATTACTATAGAAACTTTGATAGTTGCGATCGAACTTTCGATAATGTAGAGATATATCCAACGAAGGGGTGAGGCTGCCTATGATTCCGGCTGTAACCGCAAACCCTTCATTGAAGGTATGAGCTGCTTCACTGAAGAAAGCAAAATTTCTGTACGTGTAGTTTAGGAACATTCCGCCATTGGTGTTTCGTGATCCTTGAAAATAGAACTGATTGTAGACTGTAGGTTTTTTAATAACAGGGAAATTGAATTCTGTATAATGAATAATGAACCCTGCATCCAATGCCTTGTCTTTGTAGTTGATTACGCTTGCCATATTTTTCTCTTGCAAGATATTTCGATTTGCAATTTCGTTGAGTGTGCGATGAAGTCCTGTGTAAGTGATTGATGAAATTAACGTATTGTCTGTGGTTGAGTCCTCATCTACATTACCATCCCGACCACGGTAAGAAAACATTCCATGTACCGTAACCCGTTTGTTAATTGAAAGTGACAATGCACCCCCACGGAAATAACCAGCTTCGTATAAGGAAGTATAAGGCATAAAACCAATGTTAGGTCGCCTGATTGTAGTCACAGCTTCCGCACTTTTACCAATGCCAAAAGCTGAACCAAGAATTAACCCTTGCCCGAATTGTGCCTGATAATCTCCAAGAATTAAATTTTTGATTTTCCCTTTATTAAGAACCTGCGCATGAAAAGACAGAAAATCCGTACCGTACTGTTGGCGGGAAGGAGCCCACGTGTTTTTTTCTCCACCATCTTTTTCCATGGTGATGCCCAGGCTAAAGTCTCCAGGTCGGCTTGTGCGAAATCGGGTGTAGAGTCGATCCGGGGAACCTGCATAACGACTTCCTGGGGGTGTATTTTCCTGATACCCTTTTTTCTCTTCAAGCGTGCGATCATACCGGAAGATGAGGTAGTTATTTTTCTCTTGCAGGATTCGTTTCCAGAGTGATCGGTTAAACCCAGTTGATAGGTCTGTAACAGTTACAAAGGATACTAACTTAAGAAACGTATCCCGATTAATTCCATTTACATTTTGTAATTCATACACAGAAAGAAAAGGCCCTGCCTCCTCGCGATAAGCAAGTAAGGATTGAATTTGAGATTCATTCAAAAAGAAAAGTGACTGAAGTTGTTCCCGGGTAACCAGGTTTAGATCGGCAGGATTCGAGAGTAGCTGCGCAAAATTTTCGTATAAGTCTTCATAGTTCAAATCTTCGCTCTGTATAGCAAGAATTTCGTCAACCAGATTTTGCAGGTTAACTTCTTTTCTGGGATAGTCCTGTGCGAAAGTCACAGTAGCAGCAAGTAGTAAAGTAGAAATGCAAATTGGCCCTTTCATTTCTTATCACTTCGGTAGATCGAATAACTGACTGAAGCCTGATGGCTGGCACCCATTACAGAATTGAACTGTATTGCATAGTCAGCCTGAATTCTTTTCTTTCTTACCCCAAGCCCGAAGAATCCAGCCTGAGGATTGAGATTAAACCCTGTTCGTACAAAGAACTTTTCCTTAAAGGAATATTCCAGCCCGGTTCTCCATGTTGCGGCATAATCGATGTCCTTGTCAAGTTCAGTGGTTATAAATAGATTTTCTTTCGGTTTAAAGGTAAGTCCAACTGTTAGTCGGGTAGGTAATCGCTCTGAATCATAATCCGTACTTATTTTAGCTTGATTGAGATTAGTGATGTAAGCACCAACGGCAAGTTGCTCTGTAAGCTGAGCCAGACCGCCAAAGTCAACACTAAAGGCAGAGTGTGTTCCAAATCCGCTTGCCTGGTATTGAACGTAGTTTACTTTAATTCCAAGTGATGCAATTCCTACTTTATTTCCAAAACCGGCTGAAAGTATTTGTTCGTTGTACAATTCATCGCCAAATCTGAAAACACTAATAGTAGCTACGCCCCACCGAATGGGTGCGTTAAAAGCAAATGCCATGCGATTAGCATTGTTAAGTTGTGATCTTATCTCGTAGGCTGCTGCTGCACTCATTTTATCTACCGATCCGATGGCCCCCACGTTGTTGAATAAGCTCCACTCATCCGAAATGCCTGAGGAGGCATAGCCCATGCCGGCTGCGCGGGCTCCCATCTGCGTGGATATACTC
>JBEBJH010000281.1:0-5561 GCA_040079965.1 Cyclobacteriaceae bacterium | reverse complement strand
GGCATCCGGCAACCGGTAGAGTTTGCGATGGGAGAGGCGCTCCACCACCAGTTCAATCCCAATCAGGATAAAAAAAATGGGGATGGAAAGAACAATCGGGTTGAGGTTCAAGTTGAATTATCGATTAGTTTTGCGTCAAATTTAGTCGAATGGTATTAAAGATTTTCAAAGGGGTTTGGTTCTTTTCGTTGCTGGGGCTGCTTATTACCTTTTTTTATGTGTATGCCGGATTACCCGAAACCGTGAACCTATGGGAAGAGGAAGTGTCTATTTCGCGTAATGGATTGTTTTATCTGTCGATAGTTTTAATTGCCTTGGTAAATGTAATGGTGTTTCTGGCTCGCAACCTGATCGGGAAACAGAATGAGGGATTTACTTCCTGGTTTTATGGACTTATTATCTCAATCAATGTCTTCTTCATTGCCTCATTAGGATTGTTAAACGTGTTCAATGGTGGCGACCGTTACGATTACAGCCGTATGGCGCCCGTGATCTACGGAAGTTTGATTCTGATTTGTACCTGGATAATCAGTTGGCCCGTTTACCTGTTTTCGCAGAAAATTCTGTCAAAATAAATGCTTCTGACATCACAGGTTTGATGATTGAAAATCAGTCAGTTATACAACACCACTTCATAAATTTTTGTAACTGAAGATTAATCACGGGTAATTGTTGTGAGTATAAAAATCGCTTTATTAGAAGTGATTTGAGATCGGTTATTTTTTGAATCACTTTCAAATCAGTGTAAAGAGCCGGAATTGAAATTTCCCACTGGAGATTCTGGTCTATTTTTTAATCTTTGCGCGACTTAAAAAAGAGTAGTAAAAGACATGGCGAAGGAAACGGAGTACAACGAAGCGAGTATTAGATCGCTCGATTGGCGTGAACACATCAGGCTGCGGCCCGGGATGTATATTGGTAAACTGGGCGATGGCTCTGCCAAGGATGATGGCATCTATGTGTTGGTGAAAGAGGTGATTGACAACTCGATTGACGAACACATGATGGGGCATGGTAAAGCCATTGATGTGAAGATCACTGACCAGCGTGTGGTAGTGCGCGATTATGGTCGGGGTATACCGTTAGGTAAAGTGGTGGATGTAGTTTCTAAAATAAATACCGGTGCTAAATACGACTCGGGTGCATTTCAGAAATCTGTTGGATTGAACGGGGTAGGTACCAAGGCAGTTAACGCGCTTTCAAACTATTTTAAAGTCCAGGCCTTCCGTGAAGGAAAGACCAAACTGGCTGAATTCAATAAAGGAATCCTGAAAGCCGATCCCAAAGAAACCAAAACTGACGAAAGGAACGGAACCCTGGTTGAGTTTGAACCAGACAATACCATGTTCAAGCACTATCACTTCATTCCAGACTATCTGGATGATCTGATGTGGAATTATGCTTTTCTGAATGCAGGACTTACTATTAATTACAATAGCAAGAAGTTCTACTCAAAGGACGGACTTCTTGATTTGCTAAAGCAAAAATCGGATGCCGAGGATATTCGCTATCCGATCATTCACTTTAAAGGAGAGGATATTGAAGTAGCCCTTACCCACGGTAGTCAGTATGGAGAAGAGTACTATTCATTTGTAAACGGACAGAACACAACGCAAGGAGGAACTCACCTGGCTGCTTTCCGCGAAGGAATAGTTAGGGGTGTTCGTGATTTCTATAAAAAAGATTTTGATGCCGCGGATATCCGCGCCAGTATAGTCGCAGCCATAGCGGTTAGGGTTCAGGAGCCCGTGTTTGAATCGCAAACCAAAACAAAATTGGGATCGATGAACATGGCTCCTGACGGCCCGAGTGTTAAGAACTTTGTCGGGGATTTTGTGGCCAAGGAACTGGAGATTTACCTTCATAAAAATGCGACTGTTGCGGATGCCTTACTTAAACGCATTTTGCAGTCGGAACGCGAGCGCAAGGAAATTGCGGGCATTAAGAAATTGGCTAACGAACGGGCGAAAAAAGCCAATCTGCACAATAAGAAACTACGTGACTGCCGCTTTCATTTCGATGACGAAAAGGGTGAGAAGGGAATGGAGTCTGTAATATTTATAACAGAGGGCGATTCCGCCAGCGGTTCAATTACTAAATCGCGCGATGTAGAAACTCAGGCGGTGTTTAGCTTGCGCGGAAAGCCATTGAACTGTTTTGGCCTAACCAAAAAAGTGGTTTATGAAAATGAAGAGTTCAACCTCTTGCAGCATGCGTTGAATATTGAAGACGGCATGGACGGCTTGCGCTATAACAAAGTGATTGTTGCCACCGATGCCGATGTGGATGGTATGCACATTCGTTTATTGCTGATGACATTCTTCCTGCAGTTCTTTCCCGATCTGGTGAAGGCGGGTCATGTTTATATTCTGGAGACACCGTTGTTCAGGGTTCGCAATAAAAAAGAAACTATCTATTGCTACAGCGATGAAGAGAAGCAGGCCGCAATGAATAAGTTGGGAAGCAAGCCCGAGATAACCCGCTTCAAAGGATTGGGTGAAATTTCACCGGAAGAGTTCGGAACCTTCATTGGTGAGGATATTCGTCTGCAGCCGGTGCGCATTGACAAAGAGAAGCATCTGCAAAAGATTCTTGAGTTCTATATGGGTAAAAACACGCCCGACCGGCAAGAGTTTATTATTGACAACCTGCGTATCGAGCTGGACGCAGTAGAAGAAGTGGAAGAAAAAGAAGCAGAGGTTTAGGCGACAGACCGCTCTAAGCGGTCAGACGCCTCGTAGTATAAAGAGAAAAAGAAGCTGAAGTATAATTTAATGAACCGTAAACCGCAGAGGCACAAAGGCGCGAAGAACTTAGCAACTCAGCGCCTTTGCGGTTGAGATAAACATTATGAGCAAGAAGAAAGCAATTAAAGACAAGTCAGTACGAAACGAAGAGGGTGAAGTTGTGCATGGGTTAATTTCCCTGGACGGACTTTATGAAAACTGGTTTTTGGATTACGCCTCCTACGTAATTCTGGAGCGCGCGGTGCCACGCATTGAAGATGGATTGAAACCCGTACAGCGAAGAATTGCACACTCACTAAAAGAAATGGATGATGGTCGCTTCAATAAAGTAGCGAACGTAATCGGTAACACCATGCAGTTTCACCCGCATGGGGATGCCGCAATTGGCGAGGCAATTGTAAACATTGGTCAAAAGGATTTACTGCTTGATACACAAGGTAACTGGGGCGATGTGCGCACAGGCGACAGCGCTGCCGCACCGCGTTATATTGAAGCCCGGCTTTCCAAGTTCGCACTCGATGTAGCCTACAATGCACAAACTACCGAATGGCAACTGTCGTATGACGGCCGAAAGAAAGAACCGGTGACGTTGCCTATGAAGTTTCCGTTGTTGCTGGCTCAAGGCGTGGAGGGTATTGCTGTAGGTCTATCTACTAAAATCCTGCCGCACAACTTCTGCGAACTGATCAAAGCTTCCATTGATCTATTGAAAGGAAAGAATCCTAAAATCTATCCTGACTTCCTTACCGGTGGCATAGCCGATTTCTCTGAATACGATCAGGGTTATCGTGGCGGAAAGATTAAAGTGCGCGCCAGGTTTGAAATCGTTGATAAGAAAACGCTCGCCATCAAGGAAATTCCATTCGGCACAACCACGAGTTCGCTGATGGACTCTATCGTGAAGGCCAGTGAGAAAGGAAAGATTAAAGTAAAACAGGTAGTTGACAACACCGCCAAAGACGTGGAGATTCTTATCCACCTGCAGGCCGGACTTTCGCCTGAGATTGCGATCGATGCGCTGTATGCCTTTACCGATTGTGAAGTTTCTATTTCACCCAATGCCTGCGTGATTGTGGAGGACAAGCCGCAGTTCATGAAGGTGAACGACATTCTCAAATACAACACCGACCTTACTGTAAAACTGCTGAAGCAGGAGTTGGAGATCCGGAAGGCGGAACTGATGGAGAAGATACTATTCTCTTCGCTCGAGAAAATCTTCATTGAAAAGCGAATCTATCGCGACATTGAAAATTGCGAAACGTTTGAAGAAGTAATTACCACTACCGACAAAGGATTAAAACCTTATAAAAAGCAACTCTATCGCGAGATCACCCGCGATGATATTCTGCGGTTGCTTGAAATCCGTATTAAGCGAATTTCCAAATACGATTCATTCAAGGCCGATGAATTACTCAAAGACCTTGAGAATGAATTGAAGCAAACCATTCACCACCTCAAGCACCTGACAGATTACGCCATTGCCTATTACCAAAACCTGTTGGATAAGTATGGCAAGGGCCGCGAGCGCAAAACAGAGATCAAGAGCTTCCAGTCAGTAACCGCTACGGAAGTAATTGCCAATAATCAGAAACTCTATGTAAACCGCGAAGATGGTTTTGTGGGTTGGGGTATGCGCAAAGACGAATACATCTGCGACTGTTCTGAACTGGACGACATCATTGCCATCCGCAAAGACGGGAAAGCGCTGGTGAGCCGCATCGGTGAGCGCAAGTTTATGGGTAAAGACATTCTGCACGTTGGCGTGTGGAAGAAAGGGGATGAGCGCATGGTTTATAACCTTATCTATAGCGATGGCAAGAGTGGCAAATCATTTGCCAAGCGCTTTGCTATGCCGGCTATTATTCGCGATAAGGAATATAACCTGGATCAGGGTAACCCCAACAGCAAAGTATATTACCTGAGCGCCAACCCGAATGGCGAAGCCGAGATTGTAGAAGTGAAACTGAGCCAGTCGAGTACGGCCCGCAAAAAGATTTTCGATTTCGATTTTTCGGAGTTGGAAATTAAAGGTCGCGGAGCAAAGGGTAATACGATTACCAAGTACCCGGTGCGCAAGGTAGATTTCAAAGAGGCGAAAGGCTCGACTTTGAGCGGACTTGATTTATGGTTCGATGAAGCGAGCGGCAGGTTGAATAAAGACAAGCGCGGCAAGCATGCGGGTAAGTTTGATGGCGATGATCAGATTATTGCGATCACGAAAAGTGGCACCTACAAGATCACGAATTATGAACTTACAAACCGGTATGAACCGGAGAAGACAATATTGGTAGAGAAGTTTAATCCCAAGAAAACAATCTCCTCCATCTATGTGGATGGCGAAAGCAAGCACTACTTTGTGAAGCGCTTTTTGATTGAGACCAATACGATAGATAAGGAGTTTGGATTTATTTCAGAAGGGATTGGCTCGCGCCTGGAATTCGTGAGTACGTCTGATACCCCGGAAGTAGAAGTAGAGCTGGTTAAAGGAAAAGGCAAGGACAAAGAAACGGAAGTCATTAACCTGGAAGATATTGTGGATGTGAAGGGTTGGAAGTCGCTCGGCAACCGGCTCTCGCAGCACAAGGTTACGAAGGTGAAACCGGTGGAAGAACCGGAAGACACCAGGCTGGAAGACGGTGATGAGTTTGAGGAATTTGCAGAAGCTTTTGAAAAGGCGACCGGAACCGGAAAGGGGGCTGAGTCGCCAAAAAAAAAATCAGACAGCCCCACCTACGCTAAAGCTTCGGGGGGCAGGGAAGAAGTTGAACCCGCTATCATCATCGAAGAAGACGGTCTCTCCTTCGCTAAAGCTTC
>JBEBJH010000034.1:0-27932 GCA_040079965.1 Cyclobacteriaceae bacterium | reverse complement strand
GACTTAACCGTGGATGTTTCTCAGTCGGTTACCGTTGTAACGCACGAACAACTTTTGCAAAATGCTCCGCGCACAACTCCTGAGGCTCTGATGAATCAATCGGGTGTTTGGGTACAAAAAACAAATCATGGTGGAGGTTCTCCCATTATACGCGGTCTTGTCGGTAATCAGGTTCTATTATTAGTCGATGGAATAAGATTAAATAATTCCACGTATCGCTATGGACCCAATCAATATTTAAATACAATTGACCCAGGTGTGATAGAACGCATGGAAGCCATTCGTGGCAGCGGCTCGGTATTGTATGGCAGCGATGCGCTGGGAGGTGTGGTGCAGGTGATTTCAAAAGTGCCTTCTTTTTCGTCAGAGAAAACAAATGTGTCTGCAAGTATCATAGCAAAATGGATGAGCAAAGACATGGAACAAAGCGGCCGGGCCGAAGTGGAAATCGGCAGTAAACGGATTGCTTTTCTTGGTGGCTTCTCGGAACGAAATTTTGGTGAGTTAGTAGCCGGTGGCGAGTTAGGAACTTTATCACCCACCGGATACCATGAACGTGCAGCGGATGCAAAAGTGTTGGTGCGAACAGGTTCTTCGGGAATGTTGACAGCCGCCTTTCAACAGCTTACACAATCTGATGTGCCTCGCTACGATCAGGTTACCCAGGGCGGGTACAGTATGTACAAGTTTGATCCGCAAATGCGACAACTTAGTTACATGCGGTGGGAAACATTTTCTAATAATCGATTGGCTCAGTCGATTCGGATTACGGGGTCGTATAACCGATCGGTAGAAGGAACCCTTTCACAAAAGACCAATTCAGCAACAATTAAAAGTCAGCGCGATGAGGTAAATACCACGGGGTTCATTGCAGAAATAATCTCCAAACCAACTTCGCAATGGAATGCACAAACGGGCATCGAGTATTACTTTGATAACGTAGGAAGTACAGCCAGCGAATTAAATACGACCACGCAGGCAGAAACATCGGTTCGTGGTTCTTATGCCAATGGTTCTACTCTGTCAAACATGGCGATTTTCACTAACCATCAATTCGATTGGCAAAAATTCCAATTCACTTCGGGACTTCGCTTTAATGCAGTCGCTGTTACTGTTGAAGATGCAACGTTCGGCAATCAAAAGATTAATCCTTCCGCCTGTGTAGGTAACCTCGGAGTGATGTATAAGATAACGCCACACCTTCGGGCAATCTTTTCCGGCAATACGGGCTTTCGGGCACCCAATGTGGATGACATGAGCAAGTTTGGCGCTGTGGAAGCAACCGTGTTTGAAATCCCTTCGAGCGAACTGTCTCCGGAAAAATCGTTTACGCTCGAGACTGGATTTAAATTTAACGGCAAGAAATATTCTGGCGCACTAACAGCTTATCAAACACAATTATCGGATTTGATTGATCGGGTACCAGCAACATATCAAGGCAGCACAACTTATGATGGAAAGAATGTTTACCAAAAACAAAATGTGGGCGAAGCAATTGTAAAGGGTTTCGAAGCAGAAGGTGAGGCAGCATTGTTTTCAACACTAAGCGCGTATGGAAATCTTACCTATACGTATGGTGATAATAAAACGAAGCAGGAATCCATGCGCAGAATTCCACCGCTATTCGGTCGTCTGGGTTTACAGTATCGTAACAGTGGCGGTTGGTGGTTGAAGGGAGAACTAGCTATGGCGGGTGAACAGGATCGGCTGGCGGCTGGTGATTTATCAGATGTTCGGATTTCAAGCAGATTGGTTGATGGAGTTATGCCGGGTTGGAATAGTTTAACTCTTCATGCCGGGTATCAGTACAAGTCGGTGCGTATTCAAACTTCGATTATCAATTTGTTAGACAAGGCGTATCGCATCTATGCTTCCGGTGTGGATGAATATGGGCGCTGTTTAAATGTGATGGTGATGGTTGATATTAACGGGAGACGTTGATTGAGAGGCGAAGGATTTACCAACTGATGCCCTTAGGCCCTCGATGTAGGAATTAATAATAACATTCTTTTTGTAAGAGGTCGATTTTCAACGACCCACAAACAACTCCAATCCTGATTCGCCAACGGGAAAGGATCCCATAATCAAAGTCCAATCCTGAGTTAACTTTGAATGAGTTTGGTTAAAAAATATTCTCTATATAATGAATTGTTCCTCTTCAACAGTAAAACGCAGAGCGAAGGAGCCCCTGATAAGAAAACGCACTTCTGTATTTGGGGATCCTTCGCTACAGTGGACCTTGATCAATGAGTAAGTTGTGCCATCGTAAACGACTCATACAAGAATGATACTAATCTAACCGCTCAGGATTGGCTTTCAGTTTTATAGTATACTCTTTGCACTCAGAACTTTTCCAAGCAGAATCTCTCGCAAGGGGATCTCCATATACCAGACAAGATCAGACTGACAGTTTAATATGAAATAGTTTTGACGCCACACTCCATTAACCCATTAACCATAAACCATAAATCATTCATCATTATCCATTAATAATTGTCCATTAACCATTATCCTCTACTCCTCCTTCAACGAATCCACCGGGTTCATCGTGGCTGCTTTATACACCTTGTAGCCAATAGCCAGAAATGAAATCACAAACAACAACACGATCGAGATAATAAATGTAATCGCATTCGGTCCCTGATAATACCTCCAGATACTACCCATAATCATGTCCGACTGCACATAACCGGCCCACGCACCTAACCCCGAAGCCAGCACCAGGATGATCACAAATTCAGTGTTCACAATGCGCGCAATGTTCGACACCGAAGCACCCAGTACTTTGCGTACGCCAATTTCCTTCATCCGCTTAATGATGTTGAGCGATACCAGGGTAAATAAGCCGGTGGCCGATAATAACATCGTAACCAAACCCATAAAACCAAACATGTACACGATGTTGAGATTTACCTCATCCACTTGTTGCATGTTCTCTTCCAGCATGCGACCATTATATAATCGGTTGGGAAATACTTTGTTCCATTCCTGATTCATAAAAGTGTTGACCGCCACTGCCTGATCAGCCTGGGTGCTTACTACCAGCTGACTGTATTGTTCGGGCAATACATAGCGAATCATCATCGGTTCCAATTCCCGCCACAGCCCTTGCGTGTACACATCTTTCACTACGCCAACCACAAACAGTTTCACCGTGTCTCGCCAGATAATCTCTTTTCCAAGAGGGTGAGTCCACCCAAATGCTTTTGCCAACTTTTCGGTAATGATCACCGATTCGTTTCGGTCTGTCTCCGAGTCCTTCACAAAGTCGCGGCCTTCCAAAAGTTTCAAATCCATGGTCGACAAATAATTATCGCCCACCTCAATGATATCAACTTCAAGTTGTTTCGATTCATGTTTAATCGGGTCATTCGCACGGTTCGAAAAGATTCCACTGCGAGCTCCCGCCATAGAAACAATAGCCGGATTGGATTGAAGCGCATTTCTATACGTATCAAATTCTCCTTTGTTGTTTACCCACGCAATCAACGAGCCGTGCGCATCAAAGCCAAGATCATAAGCGCGCTGGTAGCGAGCGTTTTGAATGAATCCGATAGCGCTCACAATGGCGATCAGCGAAATGCTAAACTGAAGCCCCAACAGGATGCGCGTAAAATACGTGGTGCCCCCAAAGCGAAGTTTGCCTTTCAGAATTTCCACCGGTGCAAACCGACTGATGTAAAGGGCAGGGTAGGCACCTGCGGCAAAACCTACGAACAGCAAGATACCAACGAGAAATAACAGGACGATTGGGTTATCTAAATAATGCGGTGTTAATTGAAAGTATTGCCACATGATGTTCCAGTTGCGCACCAGCAATTCCGACACCAGTAAACCCACCACCAAAGCCAGCATACAGATCAACATGGTTTCACCCAGGTATTGAATGATCAGATGTTTGCGGGCGCTACCCATCACTTTGCGGATGCCGATTTCTTTTAGCCTGCGCGAAGAAATGGCAATAGAGGTATTTGTTAAATTAAAACAGGCGAGTAACAGCGCCAACACGCCCATCACGTTACTGCCAATAACGGCCGATATCGGTGGGGCAGCCCAGGTTTCTGTGCGCGAATCGGCCGCCCGATCCTCGTGAGCCATGGTGGCGAGTGGGGTAAGCGCAAACTCGTTCACCTGAAAGTCTTCGCGCACCTTGTTATTATTTTCCTTAAAAGGCTGCAGTTGTTCATGCACGCTTTTCACCCGGCTTGCATCCTTGATCAGAACGAATAATGTGCTTTGTCCTTTCCAGTCGTCTTCGCGGATGTCTTTGTGTTCATCTTTATAATTCTCAAAAGTCATGTAGGCAGAGCCATCCTTTCTGTAAAAGCTTGAATTCATCGGGGGGTCTTTAAACACCCCGGCAACTTTTACTTCTTTCAACTCCTGTCCGTAAACCTGGGTAATGGTTTTACCCATTGCGCCTGTTGCATTTTCAAATAAGCGGATGGCCATTGACTCGCTGATAAACACACTGGTTTTATCGGTTAAATCAGCCGCATTTCCGGCCAGGATGTCGAACGAAAAAAGCTGAAAGAACTCCGGGTCTACGTAATTGAGGTTGGCCGGAAACAGATCGTTTTCCAGTTTAAAATTCGACCACGAGTGATAGTAGCGGGTGGATTGATCTACATCCGGAAAGGTTTTATCCACCAGGTCGCCCAGCGGAAAGGGCGCATACCCATAGGGGGTAAGCGTGTTCTCGAATTCGCGCACAGCACTTACCCGGTAAACGCTTGCGCGGTTCTTATGAATGGCATCGAAGGTGGCATCATACTCATAGGCGAAATAGCCGGTAATACATTGGGCAATGGCCACGGCCATGCCAAACACGTTAATCAAGATGAAGAGCTTATTCTTCATCATGCTGCGCAGGGTAATTAACAGGTAATTTTTAACCATGTGGGGTATTATTGTTGTAAGCTATGTATCAGAACGAAAAGCGGGGCCATAGGTTTTGCTGCGCAAGCAAGCACCCGGCCCGCGCATTACCAATGACACTCGTCAGGACAATCGTATTTAAAGCAGAGCTAAATACTTTATTTCTGATGAAAATCATTACATCTGAAACTTGAAGAGCGGTGCCCCATCCGCCAGTTGGCGGATTCAGCGCTAGCGTGCAAAGGCAGGCGGGTAAGCTTTTACGTTTAGGGTGTCATTCCGGCCCTGCCTGCTCCGTCAACTGGCGGAGCAGGCATAGGCAGGCTTGAGCCGCCAGACATACACGTATACAACGGGATCGTCTTGCCTAAGGCTAGACGATGACAGCTTAACTTTTGAGACAACCTATTGATTCCATACTTTTAAAAAGTATCTCCTACTCCTTCACCAATTCACTTAGCACATCATAGGTTTTAGATCGGTCCGTACATAAATCAAGTTCGTCAATAAATCTTGCATACGCTCCCTGGCCGTGCACAACATCAAACTGCTTCACAAAATCTGAAGTTGAATCTAACCATGACCAGCTGGCAAAATCGCTATAGGTTACTGCATGCGGTCCGGCTGAGGCACCTTGTCGGATTGCCAAATAAAATGACGCAGTGCTTTTTAGACTCTTATAAACGGCAATAACTTTTTTCATTTGTTCAATGTAACGGTCCATTTGCCCTGGTCTTACATAACTAAAGCGGCCGCGACTTTTTGTGAATGTAGCAGCTGATCCACCTTCAGGCATATAATTAACATCCTTATTCATACGCCAGTACGTTACCTCACCATAAGATTCAACATAGGGAGTAACATTCTTATCCCAATCGAGCTGGTGCTCTCCAGCTGCAGGTCGTCCGTCCATTTGAGTCCAGGTGGTAGGCCCCATATACCAAACGTAATCGCCTGATGTCGGACCGGTAAGATCTGTCCAGACACTTCCCTTGTAAGGATCAGCTGCATGATACTTTTTATTGTGGGCGGCAATTCCTTTCTTAAACAAATCAATCTTATCAGCTTTCGGCCGCAACGGAGTTGATTCAAATTGTTCATAGGCAGTTTGAGCCATGAGGGCCGTGCCTAGAAAAGTAAGCAAGCCTAATGCTAAAAACACTTTTTTCATAAAATGTAGGGGTTTGGTTATAAAATAAGAAAAGAAAATCCGTGCGGAAATACTACCGGCCCTTTATACCCCTGGCTACAAATAGCCCACTTGCGGTTATCACAGAATCAATACGTATTGATCTTGAAGTATGGAAGGTTGAAGAATTTATAATCTAGGCATTTCTTAAAAATTAACCTAAGTAAATGCTTTATTTTAATTGTACCCCCGAAACGCAGTTCAAAAACACAGATTCAATCATAAAAAAAACCGAAAGCACTTATTCCTCCCGATGAGGATGGGATTATTAAGTCGGTTCTTTTCTGATCATTTTTAGCTGTTTACTTCGCGTTATAGCAAGTGCAAAAAAACCCAGTACAAAAAACAAAATAAGGGCTAATACAGAATTTTTCATTCCTAGTAGCTCATCAATAAACCCAAATGTAAATACACCAAAGACGATGGCAATTTTCTCAGTCATATCATAAAAGCTAAAGAACGCGGCATTGTCATTTGAAACAGGAATTAATTTACTGTAGGTGCTGCGACTTAATGATTGTATACCACCCATAACCAACCCTACACTGACCGCGATAGCATAGAAATAATATTCAACATTCACGCCCGATTCTTTAAGTGTTGCCAATTCGTGAGCGGCAATGCAGACGCCTATCCATAAAACTACAATGCCCATCAGCACATTGAGGTTACCAAAAATCCCCGACATCTTTGCAATTAAGGTGGCCCCCACTACCGCAACGAGTTGAATGATAACCAAGGTCACAATAAGATTGGTGGGTGCTAGTCCTAATAGTTTGCTGCCAAACATGGAAGCTACCAACATGACCGTTTGAACACCCATGCTGTACAAAAAGAAGGATGCCAAAAACCAATTCAATACCCCCTGGTTGAGGACTTGGTTTAACACTTTCTTAAGCTCCATAAAGCCATCTGTTAAAAAGTTTGATTCTTTTTTTTGTTCGTTAGCTATTCCATCAGGTAAATAGGCAAATGGTATTTGAGCAAACCCAATCCACCAGATTCCAACCAAAAAGAAAGTAACCAGAGGACCTAACGTGGTATTTCCTTTAGATTGAAAATACAACACCAATCCAAATCCAATCAATTGCAAAATAACAGCACCGATGTATCCCATCATGAAACCTCTGGCACTTACTTTATCACGGTCTTCCATCGCTGCAATCTCAGGCAGGTAGGAATTATAAAATACCAGGCTTCCCGAATACCCGACTATGGCCAGTACAAAACAGGTTAGTCCCCAAATCAGATTAGTTCCTTCAAACCAAAACATGCCAATGCAGGCAAGGCCGCCTAGATAACAAAAGAATTTCATGAACTTTTTCTTATTTCCGCGGCTATCAGCAATGGATGAAAGAATAGGTAGCAACAAAGCTATAGACAGGTAAGCAAATCCGAGTGTAAAATCATATAAGGACGAATTCTTAAATGTTCTACCCAAAAAGGGAACCGTGTCTTCTCCAAAAGCTGACTTTGTTACCCCAAGAAAATATATCGGAAAGAAAGTAGTAGTAATAACCAGGTTATAAACGGAATTTGCCCAATCATACATACACCAGGCGCGTACTACTTTATTATTCTTCAATGTCAGCTGCATAGACCCAAAAATTTTTATAAACTTATAGAAACTCAGTTGGTCATAAATCGATACACTATAGTAGCCTGATAGATAAACCCATCGGCAAAATCTGTATTTAATTGTTGACGATCATCACCAACCTTAATCAACAGGGTGCCAAACGAGATCTTATCATTTTCATCATAGACCCTATAGCTTCTTCCCACCGAATAGCCAAGCCTGGTTTGGACGCTGAGACTTTCCGTAAGGTTGAATTTCAGGTAACTAAACAATTCGTTGGTTGCCTTTACGAGATATCCCGGCTGATTGGTGGCTGATACTTCGGTAAGATGATAGGACCGTACCTGTCCGTTAAAGTTAAGACCAACATTTAATCGCCTATGAAGTTTGTAATTCAAATCTGCCAGGAAGGGTAATGTCAAATTAGTTTCAAACTTTTCATTTTTACTCAGGTAATATAATCCAAATAAGGGTACGATAAACGGTCCAAACAATTCTGAGTTATAATAAATACCAACCTTATAGTTCTTATTTAGACTCTTTGAGTATTTCATCAACGCAATAAAACCCAATTGAAAGTCTTTGCTGCCAATATGATCAAAATCGGAGGCTAGTTTAGGGATCAGCAAATAGGTACCTGACCATTTATCAGAATGTTTTTTGGAAAGGCCGGCACGCACGCCAATAACAGAAACCGTTGTCTCGGGATCTTTTTCAAATAATCGGGTCTCAATCCGTTCGTAAAAGAGCCCTGTAAGCAAAGCATCTGAGGAATTGATCACGAAAGGAATTGTGAGGTCGAGACCCACTTCCATAAGGCGCGTACTGGAGTCACTATTTTCAAATTTATTCAAGGAGGAATTGCCATACCAGAGCCTTGCAATGTCCACATACTTCTGCCCAAACACATTGCTGATAATGGTAAAGAATAAAATTACAGCGAATACATTTTTCAAAAAAATAGAATACGTATTGAAATTGAGTATTTAAGGTTGGAGAACTTATTCTAATCTACACTATTAAGTTTAAATTAACCTAAGTAAACCATGTATTTAATTGTACTCATGGAATGCAGTAGAAAAACGCAATTAATTAGTCATAAAAAAACCCCGCATCGCTGCAGGGTTTTTACATTTTAAGGATGGTCATCGCACTTTGGGTTTAGTGAAACCAATTCGAAACACTTCTGAATGCTGCTGGCTGGTGAAGCCATAAATGGCTTTTACATACTGCTTCACAGCTTGGGCTGTAGATACCAGGCTTTCCTCCCCTACATACAGTAAGGTATTCCGGTTTCTGCGCGCTTCCCGCAAGCCCACCTTGGCAGCAACGACTGCCTCATTAATCTTGCGCAGGTTGTCCAACACGTCTCGTAAACTGGCTACCGAAAGGTAAGATTCATTCGGTTTGTACGTGGGTTCGGACATCACGATTTCCAGTAAACTGGCAAAGTGATTTACCCGGCTGGCGTAATCCTGGCCACCGAGTCGTCTCTTTGCTGTTACGGGTTCAGATTCCTGCGAAGAAATGGGCGGTCGGTGAGCCTTAGTGCCCTTGCCCCGAAGCTTGTTCACGAGTGTTTGCGCATCCTTCAATAGAAGTGGACTTGCTCCCCCCGCTTTCAGATTACCGAAAATGCGGGTACTCAGTTTCCCGAGTTGAGCAAAAGCCTGCTCCCGATTGTTGGTGGCAATGTCGTACTCAGCCTTGGCTACGATCACGTCATCCATCACTTGATTCGCGTTGAGCCATAAGGTAGTCAACGCATCTACCTGGAGGTTTTGTTTTCCGGGATTGTACTCTCCTCCGTACCCGGTGCAAAGGCCCTTGAGCTCCCCAAAGGCGTGCACGTTTTGAACATGTGTCATAACTTTATTTTTTTTAAGTTATGTGGATATACACGAGGTCTGCTTCAACAAGTTGCTCTTATTCATCACATTTTGTAAAACTATATTCTTGTCACAACCAGCAACTCAAAAGAGATTGGCACGTTAAAGCACACTTTTTTAACTTTTTCTAAAAAAATATTTTTAACAGAAAGTTTTATCTGTCGGTTGAACACGACAACTCCCATACACTCTTCGTGCCTGCGCATTCAGGTTAAACCGCTATGATCTCAGGCGATCCGGCTCCCTTCCCAATCAATGCGTACACGCTTCCAATCAACCCGGCTACGATTCTAATCAGCCCGGCTACGATACCAGCCGATCCGGCTCCCTTCCTAATCAATGCGTACACGCTTCCAGTCAACCCGGCTACGATTCCAATCAGCCCGGCTACGATACCAGCCGATCCGGCTCCCTTCCCAATCAATGCGTACACGCTTCCAGTCAACCCGGCTACGATTCCGATCAGCCCGGCTACGATACCAGCCGATCCGGCTCCCTTCCCAATCAATGCGTACACGCTTCCAGTCAACCCGGCTACGATTCCGATCAGCCCGGCAATGATTTCAGGTAAACCGGCTACGATATCAGGTGTTGCATCTCTCTACTCAATCAATACGTGCGCACTTCAAGGATTGGGCTGCCAATGGCTGAGTAACGAATCTTGCATTGGGTTTTCAACAGGTCCAATAAGTTAAGTATCTTTGAGTATGCCCCACCGAACATGGTGGACACTTAACGATTTAAGTTCGCAACTCTTACACAATGCAATACTTCAAAAGATCTTTACCACCTAAAGAACAGTAAGATGAATACGATGAGTCCCCCACCCCTTCAAAGCACTGTTAAAACTGAAGTGAAGAGAATCTTTGCACTTCAAAAAAACAACCAGCAAAAAGTGGCAGACTCCACCACGCACGATCGTATTAAAAAATTAGATCGATTACACGAAGCTGTATTAAAATATCGCACTGAAATCCAGCAGGCTTTGTACAACGATTTCCGGAAACATCCCAGCGAGGTTGATATTGCAGAAATCTATAAGATAACTTCCGATATTAAGCATACCCGTTCGCACCTGGCAAAGTGGATGCGCCCCAGGAAGGTGGGTACGCCTCTGGCGCAGATTGGATCGAGTTCTTACATTCATTACGAACCTAAAGGTCAGGTATTGATTATTTCTCCCTGGAATTTTCCTGTCAGCCTTACGTTCGGACCCATGATTTCGGCTATTTCTGCGGGTAATTGTATTATTCTAAAACCCTCCGAGTATACACCGCATGCATCTGCGATGATGAAGAAAATCATCACCGAATTATTCGATGAATCGGAAGTGGCGTTGATGGAAGGCGATGTGGAAGTTTCGACAGAATTATTAAAGTTGCCTTTCAATCATATTTTCTTCACCGGGGCTCCGGAGATTGGCAAAGTAGTGATGAAAGCTGCAGCTGAACACCTGGCTTCTGTTACACTTGAGTTAGGTGGTAAATCGCCTACCATCGTGGATGAGACTGCTAATCTGAAAACGGCAGCTCAGCGGATTGCTTTTGCAAAATGGATCAATAACGGCCAGGTATGCATCGCACCGGATTATGTATTTGTGCATCAATCGGTGGCCGATGAATTTATGAATCTGTTAAAATCAACAGTGAAATTATATTATGGCGAGGATGCATCAACGTCCACATCATATAATCGCATTGTTAATAACAGACACTTCAAACGCGTGGAAGGTTATTTCCAGGATGCTTTGTCGAAGGGAGCCGTTGTAGAATATGGCGGCAAAACAGATTCGGCCCAGGATTACTTCGGGCCTACGATCATGACGAACATTTCGGAAGATTCTGATTTGTGGGAGAAAGAAATTTTTGGCCCTATTCTTCCCCTCATTGTCTATACTGATTTACAGGAAGTGATTAATAAGATCAATGCAAAAGAAAAACCCCTGGCGTTATACATTTATAGCAAGAGCAGTAAAAATGTAGACCGGATTATTAATAATACCCGGGCAGGTGCAACGTGTGTTAATCATAGCGCCATACACTTTTTCAATAGCAATCTTCCTTTCGGTGGTTCTAACAACAGCGGCATTGGAAAAGGAAATGGGTTCTTTGGTTTCGAGGAATTCTCCAATGCACGGGCGATACTTAAACAGTGGTCACCGATGAGTGGGCTGGATATGATGGCTCCCCCATACACGGAAGCCAAACAGAAGCTTATTGATATGACGATCAAGTGGTTTTGATTGGTAAAGATGAAATAGGTGCCTAAGGCATCAAACGTTTTGGATGGTAGAGTAGATTACCACTAGCGATTCTGCTCAGGAAAATGAAGCGCCACTTCCGGGTGCATGGTGTACAGGCGATATTGGATTCCATCATGCACTAAGATGCCACTTGATTTATTGTCCCGCATAATCGGGTTTGATTCATATTTTGTCCAATGAATCAAATCAGTTGATGCAGCCACATTGGTACTCCATTCATGCCAGTCTTCGAAAGCGGTGCCATGGTAGTAGCCATAGTACACGCCTTCATGCTTTATAATCTGGTTTAAAGCAACTCCGAATTTATCATAGGCCTCAGGTCCCTTTCGGATAACCGGTTCGTCCTGAATGTTGACCCATGTTTTTAAATCAGTCGATGTAGCCAGCCAGATTCCCTCATCATTTCGTTCATAAAACAAGTACCATAGATTATTTTCAAACCAGGCAGTAGGCGTACCATAAGGTCCTGCACTAAGCTTTTCACCGTTTACAGTTCTTATATCCAAGGCTCCATGATCAGACCAATGAATGCGGTCCTTTGACGTCATCATATGAGCGACATCATTTTTACCTTCGGCAAACATATAATACAAACTATCGGACTTCACTACCATCATATCTTCCACCCAACTTTCGTCAAAGATTGGATTTCCTTCGTAGCGGGTAAATGAGATTCCATCCGTTGAGGTGGCATAGCCCAGATAAAAGGTGGCGCCCACCGTATCACGAAAACCAGTATACCAAAGATGATACGTTGAATCTTCGCGCAAGATGTATCCCCGCTCCCGAATCTGTTCATCCCACGTTTGTGTCCCCGTGCCGGAAAAGACCGGGTTTTTTGAGTAGGCATGAAAATTGACAATGTCGGATGGAAAGACTGGCCCGGGTTTCTTTGTTCTATCCTGCGTGCAGGAAGTAACGAGTAATAAAATCAATGCGAAAATATTCTTCATGATGAATAGAATGGTGATGAGAGCATCCAACAAATAACAGGCTGAGGATGCTATTAATTAATCTGAGGCTCTAAGTAAATATAAGACAGTTTTTGCAAGATGAATAAGCTCAAGAAATTTGGTTGTCATTTGAAGATCAATATATTTTTCATCCTCTTGAATAATTTGAAATACATCAAACATTCCGTCCTTACGGGACGACTAACAGCCTATTCAATTATCTACAAACATATGAGTCCCTCCGGGACCGGAGAGTACTTGTCCGGTAAGGACAATATTTGTAGAAATTAATTGACCATTTAGAGACCGTCCCGTAGGGGACGGAATATATTTCATCAGGATTAGAATTATGTAATGAACCAAGAAGAAAATACATCAATCATTCCGTCTCAAACGGGACGACTCACAGCTTATTCAATTATCTACAAACATATGAGTCCCTCCGGACCGGAGAGTACAGGTCTGGTAAGGACAAAATATTTGTAGACATTAATTGACCATTTAGAGACTATGCCGTAGGGAACGGATTATACAACAGTATTAGAATTAGGTAATGAATCTAGAAGAAACATATCAAATATTCCGTCCCTAACGGGACGGCTCACCGATGATTTGATTATCTACAAACATATAAGTCCCTCCGGGACTGAGAGCTCTATCACTTCCTGAAACAATGATTTTTGTGTTAAATAGTATCTTCTATATTTTTCGGCATAGAATACCTGCGTAGCTGCTTCCGTCTTTGCTGGGTTACGAAGGGACAGGTCAGCAGTCGGCATCTTTGGCCCATGGCCATAATGATAATCGTTCGGGCCAGAATAGCAAAAACATCTTGCACCGTGATATTTGTCCTGTAAGGACAAAATATTTGTAGAAAATAATTGAATATTTGGAGACCGTCCCGTAGGGACGGAATGTGTTACATCAAGCATTATACCATGGCCAACACCTTTACCCAACTGCACATTCAATTCGTATTTGCGGTTCAAAACCGAATCAGTTTAATCCAACCGTTATGGGAGGAAGAATTGTTCAAATACATAACCGGGATTGTGAAAAACCATAAGCACAAAATGATAGCGATTAACGGCATGCCGGACCATGCACATCTCTTTATTGGACTACACCCCACGCAATCGATATCTAGCCTAATGCAAATCGTGAAGGGTGAATCCTCAGAATGGATAAATAAGAAGGGTTTTGCAAACGGTAAGTTTCAATGGCAAGAAGGGTATGGTGCTTTTTCCTACGGCCATAGTCAGGTTAGTCAGGTTTACAACTATGTAATGAACCAAAAAGAACATCACCGAAAGCGGTCATTCCTGGATGAATACAGAGAGTTGCTCAAGAAATTTGAGGTGCCATTTGAAGATCAATATATTTTTCATCCTCTTGAATAATTTGAAATACATCAAACATTCCGTCCCTACGGGACGACTAACAGCTTATTCAATTATCTACAAACATATGAGTCCCTCCGGGACCGGAGAGTACTTGTCCGGTAAGGACAAATATTTTTAGAAATTAATTGACCATTTAGAAACCTTCTCGTAGGGGACGGAATATATTATATCAGGATTACAATTATGTAATGAACCAAGAAGAAAATGCATCAACATTCCGTCCCTAACGGGACGGCTCACTGCTGATTCAACTATCCATAAACATGTAAGTCCCTTTGGGACCGGAGAGTTCTACCACGACCCACATGAATCAGGGGTTTTGTGAAGTTGAATACCCTCTATGTTCCCAGCTCAAAATACCTTCATCTCCTATCACATCTTCCTCCAAGTCTACGGCCGACACGCTACGAATTAGTATATTCGTAATAGGAATGTTACTGAGTAACTACCTACTATTAACCAGCCCCTATGAAAAAACTCAACTCTTTCATCCTTGCCCTTACTTTACTTTCCTTCCATCAGGTTGTTGCCCAACCTTCCACTTCCTTTGTAAAAGTGATCGTGGCACCGGATCACACGGACTGGCTCTATAAGGTCAATGAACCGGTGAAATTCACCATCACTGTATTAAAAGATGGCAATCCATTGAAAAATGTTACTGTCAAATATCAGGTGGGCCCTGAAAAAATGGAACCTGTTAAAAAGGACTCCCTTGTGCTTGCGAAGGGAATATTATCGCTGCCATCCTACACCTTAAAAAATTCTGGATTTCTGCAATGCATTGCCACTGCCTTTTATGAAGGCAAAGAATACCGGGGCCTCGGCACAGCCGGGATTGATCCACTATCCATCAAACCCACTGCAGTAAATCCGAAGGACTTCACAACCTTTTGGGACAATGCCAAAGCAGACCTTGCTAAAATTCCATTGGACGCCCGCATGACGCTCCTACCCGACCGATGCACTGAAAATGTGAATGTCTATCATGTTAATCTGCAGAACTACCGCATGGGTGCGCGCTTGTATGGAATTCTCTGTGTTCCCAAGAAGGAAGGAAAATATCCGGCTTTGTTGCACGTACCCGGTGCAGGGATTCGTCCGTACAATGGTGATATCGCCAATGCAGAAAAGGGAATCATCACCCTGATGATTGGTATTCACGGAATCCCGGTTAATATGGATCCCTCAGTTTATAATAACCTGATGGCAGGGGCTTTGAATGGTTATTGGTATTTCAATCTGGAGAGCAAAGACCTTTACTACTATAAAAGAGTTTATATGGGCTGTGTGCGGGCTAATGATTTTTTAACAAGTCTCCCTCAGTTTGATGGCGTTCATCTTGGTGTAACCGGGGGAAGTCAGGGCGGAGCATTGTCTATCATTACAGCCGCATTGGATTCGCGCGTTAAATATCTTGCTGCCTATTATCCAGCTCTCTCCGACTTGACCGGTTATTTGAACGACCGTGCCGGTGGCTGGCCACACCTCTTTAACAAAGACAATCTTGCCAACAATAACTCGAAAGAGAAAATTGAAACTACGGGATATTATGATGTGGTAAATTTTGCGCGTCAACTGAAAGTGCCGGGCATGTATTCGTGGGGCTTTAATGACGAAGTCTGTCCACCTACTTCCATGTATGCTGCCTACAATGTGATCACGGCACCCAAGACATTATACCTTGCTCTTGAAACAGGTCATTGGACATTCCCCGAGCAAAATGAAAAGATGACGGGTTGGATCGTTGAACAACTTAAAGGCAAGCCCTAAGTCTCTCTCGGTTGGGATTCATCCTATTTGACGGCCTTAACTTTTGTTATCCTTTATTCAAATGAAATTCAAAACAACCTTACTCAGCCTAATACTTGTGGTAATCTTATCCTGCACAGATACAAACTCACATAAGACGCTCTCGCCTCGCATCAACCATGTGATGCTTTATGTTTCTAATCTTGAAAACTCGATAGACTTCTATACCCAAGCCTTCGATCTTCAAGTAGCTAATAAACTGGATACACTGATTGCAGTACAACCTGATGCTACTGAAATGATAAGAACCGTTAAGATGGCTTTTCTCAAATTTCCACGCCAGGATTTTGTGTTTGAACTTGCCGAACACGTTGCCGATACCAGCAGCCGGCCCTCTGCATTTTTATTTCAGCATGTAGGTATAGACGTTCTGGATATTGATGCAGCTTATAAACGGGCGATGGATGCGGGAGCAAAAGAATTATTGCCAGTAAGAAAAGTGAAAGCAAAAGGAATTGAAGCTAAACAAGCCTTTGTTGCCGGACCCGATGGTGAGCGCATAGAGTTGATGCAGATTCTTTCGGGTGAATTTTGATGGGATGGCAGCTCGAAACGTAGGAAGAGAGTCTAATTGACTTTCAAGTCGCGGGCTTTTACCAATACAATTTTTCCTTCTCTGGAAATAACTAACTCACCATCTTCTTTTTGGGTTCGTTCAATAAGTCGTTTAATGGCTAACTGAACACCTTCTGTTATTTTTTGTACCAATTGATCAGATTCTGCTGTACTCATTTTTCTGTTCTGAATTTTTTCCAAAGGTCGTGATTATAAACGTAATTATCTATATCCGAGCTTCCCCTACGGTAGGTAGAAAAGCCTACGGGCAATTTCATCTGCATTCACAAATTCCTTACAGTTTAGTATCTCGGCATTATCATGAACCTAATTTGATTTTTCTACTTCAAACCCTTTCTCTCCTTTTACTTCAATTCGCGCAGCATGTATATCTACATCAGATTTCAAGACCCACGCGTCACGCATCTCTTTCCTCGAGAATAATTCCAGCTGGTCACCAAAGTGCGGGGAATCTTTCTGCGTAGCGTTGCCATAGCTCAACAACACTTTGGCGCTCACCTTGTCTCCGAATTCAATGATTCCCACCCATGAATCGCCTCCGCCAATATAAGTACGCTTTTCATCAGCATCACTAGGCCAAGCTACCCGCACCACACCGGTGGATCCATCGGCACCATTTCCTGGCAAATCTTTGCCGTTGTATTTGATTCGATAAACTTCACCCCAAGCCACATCGAGGCTGCCAAATTTCTTTTTCATTTCATCCACTGACTCTTCCAGCAGCTTCACCGCACGATCAGGATCAGCAATTCCATCAGGCGTGGTAACCGGACTCTTCATATCCCACGGTGTCGAATAGTTTGCATTGTCCCAGACTCCGAATTTCTGCGACCACCTGTTGAACAGCACTGTGCCTCTGCTTTCGGCATCAGCTTCGCGGTCCCATTTTTCAAGAACAGCTTTAGCTTCTTTCGCTTTCGCAGATTTTGACTTGTCTATCGCTGCGAACAAATCATCCAGGATCCTGTCAGCTAACTCCGACCTGGTGGATAATTTATAATCTATCAGCTCCTGGTAGGTAATCGATTCATCATCGCTTAACATGTGTGCTGAGCGCTGCGGGCGGAACGGCATGTAGCGCGGAGCCATATAGGCAGGAAAATCATCTGGATTCAATGCCGTGGGCACGGTGGATGTCCAGGGTGGATCATTAGAGTTCTGCAACCACCCGTTGGCCGGGTTTCTTAATTTAGGCAGGTCGGCATACGCATGTACTTCAGTCCAAACATCAGCAGATTTTCCCCCGGGGATAATGCGATCCCAATAATTCCAATCTCCTGCACTTCGCTTGGGAACAAGACCATTGAATAAATAGAATATGTCACCCGTCTTGTCCGCATACATCACGTTCCAAAATGGTATTTGCGCCATCTTCAGCGCTGATTCGAATTCGTCAAAGGAAGTGCTATTGATCATCTTCCACCATTGTAAGAACATATTGGGTCTGTCAAGTCCCACCATGCGAAGGGCCAGTACTTTGTCCTTCGTAGCATTCACGACAGGTCCATGAATTGTTTTCTTTACTGTGAATGTGGAGTCAACTATTGTTCCATCATCTTTCTTGATCTTTATTGTTGTAGCAGACTCCTCAAAGTCTCTTTGCTTACCGTCAAGTAAATAGCCTCCGTCTTTCAAATCCAGCTCATACGTATCCGCATTGTCAATAGTGTTGTCGGTATGACTCCAGCCCAAATGATCATTGAAGCCAATAGCAATTCCAGGAAACCCAACCAATGTGGCACCATACATGCTCTTTCCGCTCAGGTTAAGATGTGATTCAAAGAACAGGAATTCGCGCCACCACGGGAGGTGTGGATTTTGAACCAGCATAGCTTTTCCGGAAGTTGAACGTTTTGGTCCTACAGCAAAAGTATTTGATCCCATTTCTGGCCATTGCTGAATTCGGCCCAGCTCCCCACCACCTATGAATAACGTGAAGACAACATACATGCCATGCATGTTCACATCTTTGGTAGTTAAAGGGAGGACCACCTTATTTTTTTCATCAATCGCTTCAGGGTGCGCCTCAGCATATGCGTTCATCCCCTTGACAAAGGAATCATAAATTGTTTTGATCTCGGTATCCTGTTTGGCTTCCCAATCATCAGCCAGTTTGTTAAAGCCCAGCGTGTGAATCAAGACATCATTCTGTAGTTTATCTTTTCCCCAGTACTCAGCACCTTTGCCTCTTGAACTACCATAGAGGTCAAGGATCAGATTGGCATGGTTGTTCATTTGGGCCCAACCTTGAGCGTAGAACAGGTCTTCAACGTTATCAGTATAGATGTGAGGTACACCCCAGGAATCCCAGACAACCTTTGTTTTTTCCTTGTTTGAATCCGTGCATGATATTGAAAATGCACAAATGATAACAAGGGAGGTTAGGAGGTAGAATTTCATAAAGTCGGTGAATGGTTTAGGTCTTATTTCAAATCTACATGTTTCTCTTTAAATATTACATTTATTAATCGAGGTTACTTCATATATTTATCTATGGCTTCAGTAATTTCCGGTTACCAATACGACATCTTCATCTCCTATCGTCACAACGATAACCGTTCCGGCTGGGTAACCGAGTTTGTAAATGCTTTACAGGAAGAGTTGGCAGCGACCATCAAAGAACCCCTTTCTATTTACTTTGATAAAAATCCGCACGATGGCCTTCTCGAAACGCATAATGTAGACAAGAGTCTTGAAGGAAAACTGAAGTGCCTCATCTTTATTCCTATCATCTCTCAAACCTATTGCGATCCGAAATCCTTTGCCTGGCAGCATGAGTTTGTTGTTTTCAATAAACTGGCGAAGGAAGATCAGTTTGGAAGAGATATTAGACAGAGCAATGGAAATGTGACTAATAGAATACTTCCCATTAAAATCCACGACTTGGATGCAGAAGACAAGTTAACAATTGAAAATGAGATTGGTGGAGTACTTCGCGCGATAGAATTTAGTTTTAAATCAAGTGGCGTAAATCGCCCCTTAACTTCAACCGATAAGCGCGAGGAAAATTCAGGCAAGACGATTTACAAAGATCAGGTAAACAAAGTGGCCAACGCTATTAAGGAAATAATTTCAGCAATAAAGAGCCCTCCGCCAATAATGGCTCAATCTTCCAGTGTGCATCATCCTGCGCCCGCCTTTCAAAAAAAATCCAATCGTAAAAAAATAGTTATTGCCTCATTTCTTTTATTGCTTGCCACAGCGGTCGTTTTCTTTTATCAACAACGATCAACTAATAACCAACAACTCATTCTCGATAAATCCATCGCAGTTCTTCCTTTTGTTGACATGAGCCCGGCACATGATCAGGAATATTTTGGCGATGGTGTGGCCGAAGAAATCATTAATGTGCTCGTTCAAATACCCGACCTTAAGGTAATCGCCCGTACCTCATCATTTCAATTCAAAGGGAAAAATGAAGACTTGAAAAGGATAGGCGAGTTGCTTGGCGTATCAAACATATTGGAAGGGAGCGTAAGAAAATCTGCCGATCAGCTTCGCATCACGGCTCAATTGATTAATGTCAAAGACGGCTCGCACCTGTGGTCAAAGACATTTGATCGCTCACCTAAGGACGTTCTATTGCTTCAGGACGAGATTGCACGAGAGGTGGCTCGTGCATTTAAATTAACCCTCGCAGGGAATGCGCGGTCAGCCGCGCGCATCACGAGCAATGAGGCGGCCTATACGGCCTACCTTCAGGGTCTTTATTTTTTTGACCAGGGTACGTTGGACGGAAATCAGAAAGCGACAGAGCTGTTCACCAAATCCATACAGCTTGATTCCAATTTTGCACCCGCCTGGGTTGAACTCGCCGCAAATAAATGGAGGTTATGCGTAGGGAGAGTAAACTGTCCTGACCTCCCCGAAATAAAACGATTGGCTAAAAGAGGATTGGAACTCGACCCGGACAACGCAACCGGGCACAGCACAATGTCCATTTTTTACCGGGGCGAGTTCAAAATGAAAGAATCCTACGAAGAAAGCCTCAAGGCGTTTCAACTTGACCCAAGGAACCCTCGTGTACTCAGGATCCACGGCCTTGCGTTGCTGACTATGAACAGAGTGGACGAAGCGATTGAAATATCTAAAAAAAGCATCAGTCTTGATCCCGTTCAACCGAACAGCTACAGGTACCTGGGGAGAGCGTATTATTACAGTGGTCGGTTTCAGGAAGCTTTTGAAGTCTATAAAAAAGCCTTCGAACTAAGTCCGCAACTTCTTGCATCGGTGGTGTCCACCGAATACGCGCTCATGATCCTGATGGCGAAGGGTGCTGATGCTTTGTTGGATTTCTTGAAAACAGAAGAATCTGAGCAAACTAAATTAGCCGGTAGTGCGATTGCCTACTACCTGAAGGGCGACCTGACTGCGTCTAATGAGTCTCTCAATAAACTTATCTCCAAGTACGCGGGAGAAAACGCCTTTGAGATTGCCCAGGTGTATGCCTTTCGGAAGGACTATTTAAAAACGATTGAATGGCTTAATAGTTCTTATCACCAAAAAAATTACGGGCTGATCCTGGTAGGTCAAGATCCCGTGTTCAAGTCCTTTTGGGGTACCCCGAAGTTTGAGGAAATTGTAGCTAAACTGAATATTCCAAACTAGATGACTTCGATCATTCTCAACTTCGAACCTGCCTACCGGACAGTCAGGTACGACATCTCCATCAGCAATCGCCTTCTGCCATCGCCAAGGCTACAGCAGACAGACAACAATTTAGTAAGTTCGTGATATGACTCTGACACCCGGATATGAATATGACATTTTTATCTCCTATCGCCACAACGATAATCGCAGTGGCTGGGTAACGGATTTTGTGAATGCTTTACAGGAAGAGCTGGCAGCCACGATCAAAGAACCCCTCACCATTTACTTTGATAAAAACCCACATGATGGCCTGCTCGAAACTCATCATGTTGATAAGAGCCTGGAGGGTAAACTGAAGTGCCTCATCTTCATACCTATCCTATCTCAAACCTATTGCGATCCAAAATCATTTGCCTGGCAGCATGAGTTTTGTGCCTTCAATAACCTGGCGAAGGAAGACCCACTGGGCCGAGATATCAAATTGAGCAATGGAAATGTGGCCAGCAGAATCCTTCCTATCAAGATTCACGACCTCGATGCAGAAGATAAAGCGATCATTGAGAATGAAATTGGTGGAGTACTAAGAGCCATTGAGTTTATTTACAAAGAGGCTGGCGTTAACAGGCCGCTGCGATTAAATGAAGACAATCCCAATAAAAACCAAAATCAAACAACCTACCGCAATCAGGTTAATAAAGTAGCCAACGCAATCAAAGAGCTTTTAAATGGTATTCAACATTCTAACGATTTACCGAAGGAGTCAAAGCCAAAAAAGACTACTACTAATCCAGGAGTAAAAAAATTCTCTCTAGTCGCAAGCATCATAATCCTGCTAGGCCTTGCCGGTTTTGGCTTTTACTATTTTAGTGGCTTTGAGAGTAAGGTTGCTCACAGCATTGATCGATCTATTGCTGTACTTCCTTTTGTAGACATGAGTCCGGGGAAAGACCAGGAATATTTAGGCGATGGCATTGCAGAAGATATCATTACAGCATTATCGCGTATCAAAGAACTTAAGGTGATCGGCCGCACGTCTTCTTTTCAGTTTAAAGGAGAAAAAATTGATTTGCGTGAGGTAGGAGAAAAACTAAATGTGTCTACCGTGCTGGAAGGCAGCATCATGAAAGCAGGCAACAAGGTCCGCATTACGGCACAATTGATCAGTGTAAGTGACGGAACGCATATCTGGTCTGAACGCTACGATAAGGACATGGATGATATTTTCGCCATCCAGGATCAGATCTCAAAGGCGATTTCTGACAAAATGAAAATCAGCCTGTTGGGAAAGACACAGTCCAACAAGGAAAGGTATACTACGAATACAGAAGCCTATGAATACTATTTGCGCGGACAACAGATTTTAGCTCCTAGCGCAGGGCGAGCGGCCAGACCTTTTTTTGAAAAAGCAATTCAGCTGGACTCAAATTATGCCGATGCGTATTATGGTTTGGCCTATTCATACTTCTTTGACTGGCAAATGGATCGGGTGGAAAGGGGCGAACACATGCTCCCGCTCGCACTAAAGGTTCTTGAACTTGATCCGGCTTCAGAAAAACCCCACGGGTTGTTGTATACCGTTTACTACAACTTGAAGTGGGAGTGGAAATTAGCTGAAGAAGAATATCAAAAGTACCAAGCAATAAATCCCAGCCCTGTTGTCGGGCATGCCTTGAACCGGGCAGATATCGAGGGGGATCTAAAAGGCGGTATAGAAGAATTGAACCGTGCACTTGACGCTGACCCGATTAACACGACAAGTTTAAGGTTGATCGGACGCTTTTATGCACATGATCATCAATATGCGAAGGGTAAAGAAATGATCAACAAGGCGCTGGAAATTGATCCCTCGTTCGCACTTGGGTACAGAGCGCTCGCTAACGTGAATATTCTGGAAGGTGAGTATTCTTCCGCGCTGGAAAACATCAGGAAGGCGGACGCCTTGGATCCAAACATACCGACAAGGGGATTTGCGATATGGGCGCTCGTGAACGCAAACAGGAGAAAAGAGGCTCAGGAATACTACGCATCGACTATCTCCAGTTTGAGAAACCAATCGGAAAGTTTTGCCATAAAAGCAAGAATTGAATTCTGGATGGGGAACATGGATGAGGGATTCAGGCTCCTGGATAAAAGCCTGGCTGCAAAAGAGACTGACCTTTTAAATGCTCGTTATAATCCACAATGGGATGCGATTCGCAATCATCCACTCTTTAAGGAGTTCATGAAGAAAGTACCTTTTCCTCCTAATGTATCGTCACAACGATAACCGAAGTTGCGTAATAGATTTTGTGAATACCTTGCAGGAAGAACTGGCAGCCACGATCAAAGAAACACTAAATTTCAATTCGCGATTAAACCGTTTAAAATCCCACTTCAAACCTAATCCCAAAAACCATGAAAAACCTGTTTATAGTTTTGGTAGTTGCGTTTGCGCTAATGTCTTGCACAACGAAGGAACCTGCTCAACCAGTCTCTCCGATCGATGAAGTAAAAACACAGGAAGTTCTCGATCATCATTTAAAAGCATTTAAGGAAAATGATCTTGACGCTACTATGGCCGATTACACCGAAGAATCAATTCTGGTTACACCCAATGCCACTAGCCGCGGACTTGCCGAAATACGAAAAGGTTTTGAAGGCGCTTTTGCCACGTTTCCCAAGGACTCTTCCACACTTGACATTACTAAAACGGTTATTGTTCAGGATATGGCCTACATTATATGGACTTCTAAGGGGCCAAAAGTTGAAGTTACTTATGGCACCGATACTTTCATTATCCGCGATGGTAAGATAGTGCGGCAGACTTTTGCTGGCGCTATGAAGTAGAATAAGTATGCTATTGGATGGGCAGAGCCTTCAGGAGTATGCTTGAGAAAGTTCTCCCTAATCATTAATATTGTCAATGGCTTCAATCTTACCCGGTTTCGAGTACGATATTTTTATATCTTACCGTCACAACGATAACCGGAGTGGCTGGGTGACAGAGTTTGTGAAAGCCTTGCAGGAAGAACTAGGGGCCACCATCAAGGATCCGGTCTCTGTTTACTTCGACACCAACCCGCATGATGGCCTACTCGAAACTCATAATGTGGATAAAAGCCTCGAGGGTAAGCTGAAGTGCCTCATCTTCATTCCTATCTTATCCCAAACCTATTCCGATCCAAAATCTTTTGCGTGGCAACATGAGTTTTGCACCTTCAATAAACTGACCAGGGAAGATCAATTTGGAAGAGATATTAAGTTAAGCAACGGAAATGTGGCAAGCAGAATACTTCCAATCAAGATTCATGACCTTGATGCAGAAGATAAGGCAATCATTGAAAATGAAATTGACGGAGTACTAAGGGCCATTGAATTTATTTATAAAGAGGCTGGCGTGAACAGGCCGCTGCGATTGAATGAAGACAATCCCAACAAAAACCAAAATCAAACAACTTACCGCAATCAGGTTAATAAAGTTGCCAATGCGATTAAAGACATCATTGCTGGCATGAAGAATCCGGGTGCAGGCATTAAAGAGAATAGAAATACTGAACCAACTTCGGTTTCTCCTTCCTTTCGAAAGAAGACAGCCCTCATTGCAAGTGTATTAATTATACTGGGAATTGTCTTTGCATGGTTTTACTATCGGGCCGGTTGGGGCGAGACATTGGCTAGCACGCAATCAAAATCTATTGCTGTATTACCCTTTGAAAATATGAATCATGATCCGGAACAGGATTATTTCAGCAGTGGCATGAGCGAAGATATCTTAAATCACCTCGTGAAGATTGCCGATCTGAGGGTAAAATCCAGAACCTCCACGCTTCAATATAAAGGCACTACTAAAACGGCCTCACAAATTGGTGAAGAACTAAACGTAGCCAACATAGTGGAAGGAAGCGTGAGACGTGTGGACGATCAGGTTCGTATTGTTGTTCAGTTGATCGATACCAAAAATGATGTGCACTTATGGAGCGAGACGTACGACCGGGATTTTAAAGACGTACTGAGCTTGCAAAGCGAGATAGCGATCGAGATAGCGCGCGCCTTGAGGGCCCAACTATCCGACTCCGAAAAAGAAAGCATCTCGAAACAATCATCACAGAATATCACGGCCTACGATTATTTTCTAAAGGCAAGAGAAAATATGAATGGGTATGAACTAACCCGACTCGACTACGAAAACGCTCTTTCATTAATCAATCAGTCGCTAAAACTCGAGCCGGATTTTTCTAAAGGGTTGGCGTTTAAAGGAAGAATTTGGTTTGGATACATGTTTGACTTAGGATACAGTGATAAAATCGTTCTTGATTCGGTTAGATATTACGCGAACCGATCCATTGAGGCTGACCCCAAAGCGCCCGATGGGCATTTGCTTCTGTCTGATGTATATTACTTTCTTGGCAAATTAACTGAGGCCAGGCAGGCCAATAAGATGGCCTATAAGCTAGCGCCTAACGATCCGGCAGTAGGTTTCCGTTATGCTAATCAACTGCTTGACGATCATGACGGCCGCGGTGCCGATCTCATTATTAAATTGATTGAAACCGACCTAAGGCGACAGGATGCGGCATACTATAGATCGTATGCGACATTCTATTGGTACTCGAATGATTTTGAAACGACAGAAAAGCTAATTCAACAAGCTCAAAAAATTGATCCGGGGAATTTCGTGCTTGCTACTAGCCTAGCCAACCTATACTGGGAACAGAAGAAATATGACGAAGCCATCGAAGTGTTGAAGAACACAAAGTCTAATGATCAATGGGTGGTGGATAACCTGGCATACGCGTACTATTATAATGGCGACTTTACGGAGGCTGCGAAACAATGGGCGAGGTATAAAGAGATTGAAGCCAACTTTGAAGACTCAACACAGACAGTGCCGTTTCGCCATCGGCTGGGGATGGCCTATGCCAAAATGGGTCAACTGAAGAAGGCTGATTCCTTAGTTAATGCCCAATTGAAAATCAGTTTAGAGATGATATCAGGAACACGCAGCACAGGAGCATGGGACACCAGAGGCGCTCATTACTACGATGTAGCGGTATGCCACGCTTTGCTTAAAGACTATAAAAAAGCTGTTCAATATCTGGATAGCGCAAAGACTCTTGGTTTTATGTATTACAGCTTGGTTACCCGTGATCCTGCGCTGAGGCCACTTATTAACAGGGAAGATTTCAAAGCGGTTTTTAAGAGTGTTAAGGCAGACGAGGAGTTCAAAAAACAAGCTTTCACCAATGCCCTCAACCGTGCTCAAGCCAGCAAAGATTTAAAAGGGTTGTTGAAGTAATGCGTAAGTGATTAAGTCTTTATGGATATGAAAAAGTTATTTTTTATTCTTATCATTAATAATTTCCTTTATCCATAATTTATTTACTTGTTCTCTTTATAGTAATCGCACACGGTATTCATTACACACTCAGAGCATTTGGGATTGGTGGGCCGGCAGATTTCTCTACCCAGGAAAGAAATAGCCATCCCTGCCTCACCCCAGTCTTTCGGGTCCAGTAACTCCATCATCTGCTTTTCCAATTTCTTGGGATCAGTACCTTGCGCGATGCCAAGCCTTGGAGCCACGCGCACGACATGCAGGTCTACAATAATTCCTTCGGCCTTCACTCCTAATTCACGCATGATCACATTGGCCGACTTCCTGCCAATACCCGGCAATTCTGTCAAGGCTTCTAATGTATTGGGTATGTTTTTGTCTTCCTTGATTTTTGCCGACAACGCCAATAACCACTTTGTTTTGTTACCGAAGTTGCGAACATCATTAATAAAAGGAAACAAAGATTCGGCACTGGCCTGAGAGAGTGCTTTCATGTCGGGGAATGCTTTGAAAAGCTCAGGCGCCAGTTTATTAATGTGCCGGTCCGAATCCTGGGCGCTAAGCACAACCGCTACGAGCAACTCATAGGGATTTCGATAATCCAGTGGATGTTTCTTGCCCTTGTATTTCTTTATCAGGGGTTGTATCTCCTTCTTCCAATCGTGAGAAGCCATAGGGTTAAATTTAAGTTGATAAAAGTAGGAATTAAAATAGTTAAAAAAACCTATGTCTATCCCTGCTCAGGAATTTTAAACCAACGAAAAGCATTGGCGTAATAAATCCTATCGATAACAGCCTTCGGTAATTTTAATCCACGAAAGTCACCATTCACTTCATCTACGGTCATCATGTCATCGGTAACAAAATATCTCCAGTCATTCATCCAGGTCTGATGTAAATGTGTTTTTGTTCTTTCAGGATCAGACGTTGACTCCATTCCTGAATCTGTAGCATAGATAAGCCGATCCTGATACTTGATAAAAAAGTTACGCACTCTTTCTCTGTCCTTCTGACCTTGATACTGCAGGTGACAAATCCGTGAAGCCATATCCACTGCCAGGTTCGGGAATTTGTCAAGCCGCCTGGCAAGTTCATCTACATCCCACTCAAGGCTGCCGAGGTGGGCTCCAACGAAACGCATCTCCGGGTGCTTTGATAGAAAATTATCCCGCGCATTGATCTGATCTTCATACGAAGGGTATTCCGGATGCAAATACATGTGATATTGGGGATTCTCTTTAAAATAACTTCGGTCGTTATTGACCGTCATCTCCTCGAGCGGAAGCCAGCAGTTTTTAGGTTCGCCCAGGTGCGCCATTACAGTTTTATCCTGATCAATCACAAACTGAATCACCGGATCAAACCTGGGATCATCAGCCATGATAAACTTCCCATTGGCATCTTTATATACCATACCTATGTTCTTCCACAACTTGATCCCCAGCGCACCCTTATCAAAAGAAGTTTTCAAATGCTGAATCGTTTGTTC
>JBEBJH010000280.1:0-5548 GCA_040079965.1 Cyclobacteriaceae bacterium | reverse complement strand
ATCTTTAAGGCATAAAGAAAGGTTAGGCGTGTGGCTAACCGATACTCATTCTTTTCAGTCGCCTCCTGAATGAGTTTTTCAAAGTTCATTTCATGAATATTTTCATGAAATACCTGATATCCTTGTTTCCCTTGATCGGCACCTGAATAGAAAACCCGAAAAGCATTTACTTTCAGCAACATCATAATCACAATAATTGCCAAAACAATGGCTACCAAATACATGAGGAAGCGGCCGAGATCGGTCGTGGTAGCCTTGTCAAAAATTGAAAAGAAAAGCCAACTGAGCCATCGCATCAGGCGATCCCATAAGGTTTCCGCTACGGTAGGCGGTTGTGTGTAGTTGAGATCGGGATCAGCCTTTAGTCTATCAATTTCTGATTGAGAAAATTTCCTTACCTCGATTCGTATTGTATCGGCTGGCCCTGAAAACTCCTTCTCATTATCAGTTTCTGAAAACTCAAAAGCGATGCTGTCTTCGGTATTTTGCAAATACGTTGTATCTGCTATTATAGAATTAGCCGATTGTCCACATGAGACTATCGAAATAGAAATTAATAGGAGAGATACAAATATTAATTTGGCCAAGAGATTTTTCTTTTTATTTAAGTCAATAGTGTTCTTCCGGCCTGTTATTAGGCGAATTTATTTGACCCAAATTTTCAATTTGGTTCATTAGCCCCCGGGCTTCTTTTAATTCAACCAGGTTGAAGTATTGGAAAGCAATGCCAATATTGGGCAATGCATATAAAAGCATTTGAGCCATATAATAAAGTGTAAAGAAAACCGTGGTCCAGATTTTCATGGAATCTGAAAACTCAATAGGGGATCCTGAGGAAGCTGAATGGAGGGATGATGTGAAGATGATTATGTAATAAGGTATAAGGAATATGTATGAAGAAACGCCCATGATCATTTGCAAAATGAAAACTAATCCGAAGGTACTCCACCATTTACCATTGTTTACTAACCGAAATGAACGGACAACGGAATCAAAAAAATTCTTTTTCTCGTAGGATTGAATAAAGAAGGTAAGCGAGGCGCTAAAGATGAGGTAGAATATTCCGCAAATGAAGACCACCACGCCAACGAAGATTAGAAAACCAGAAATAGACCCAAGTACCACTATAGGTATTAGCAGCACGATGTAGGCGATTATAAGAAACAGGAAAAACAATAATGTACTACCCAGATAGGTCCAAAAAGTGTTGCGTACCCGATCCCAAACTTCTTGTACTTCAATCTTATTAGTCTTTCGTTCGTCATAAATAAGCAGATAGTTATTTATGGTGGCAATGGTCACGATGAAGCTGATGAAAAGGAAGATAAACATGAGGATCATCTGAATCCAGAAATTGACGGATAGGAAATAATCACCGAATGCCTCCGGGTTACCGGCATTGTTCTGCAGGGATTGTGATAGGGTCATGAACTCCCCCATGAAGGACCCTATCAATAAACTTCCGACAAGCACAGAAGGCCCGGCTATATATAGAATGCTTTTGCCAAGGGATTTGAAGTTTTGACGGATGAACTCAAATGTGGCGTTCATCTTTTTACTGAAATCGCGGGCGCGTTGAAATTCAATCGCTCTAAATTCTTCCATTGCGTTTTAATTGAATTGGGTAAAGAATGAAATAGTATATCATGAGAAAAGCAGACAACCCTATAATTGCTGTTTTTATGCCCCAATGCATGAAGGCATACCTAGTAATGAAAGACTCAATAAAACCTGCCAGGATGAAAAAAGGAACCAGCCCCATTACAATTTTTAAACCTTTCATAGCCCCCGCCTTAAAAGAAGCCAACCGCGAATAAGTACCCGGAAATAAAATACTGTTGCCCATAACAAAACCTGCCGCAGATGCAATTACAATCGAGGTGAGCTCAATGGTTCCATGCAGTAAAATAACAGGCAATCCTTGAGCCAGTTGATTTTCATTATAAAAGAAGGTGATAAAAGTACCCACCATCAAGGCATTATAAAATAGATAGAGACCTGTGCCCAGGGAAGCGAATACACCATAAATAAAAATCATGAAGGAAACGAGAAGATTGTTTCGAGTGATCAGAAAGAACATTTCAATTTCACTGGTTGAGGAATATACTTTCGTGGGATTGCCATTTTTGATATTCTCCAGGGTCATATTGACATAGGAATCGCCCAAGACTAATCGAACGAATGTGTCGTCATAGGCTGCCGAAACTGCACCGATGACTCCTGCAATTAAGAAAATGACAAAGGCATAGAAGAGTTGTTTCCGTACCGTAAGCATAACCGCTGGCAGTTCTTCTTTCCAGAAAAGGATAAACCGGTTTTTATCTTCTTTTTTGTTTTTATAAATCTCGCCATGGATTTTACTTGCCAATGAATTGAGATACTGGGTAGTTCGGCTTTCGGGATATTGAGTTCGCGAAAAGGAGAGATCGTCAGTAATTTGAATAAATAACTCAGCTAGTTTGTCGGGTGGTGCGTTTTGCTGGTTTTTCACCACCTTCTCAAACTCTTCCCACCGTGCTTTATTTCGTTTTACGAATGCCGATTCTCGCATAAAAAAGAAGTTGGAAGATAGAGGTTAACCCTTTTTCTTCCAACTTCAGTTAGGAGAAATAAAATGTTCTTGTTTAGCTTCCTTTAGCGGCTTTCTCTACCTGGCTCCACACCCTCCACACATTTTTATAACACACATTGGCAATATCTTCTTCTGTATAGCCACGTTTCAAAAGTACGTAGATCAGATTTGGAAAGCAGGAAGCATCTTCAAGGCCGGTTGGCAAATCTCCGTCAACACCATCAAAATCGGAACCAATACCTACGTGATCGATGCCCGCAATCTTTACTACGTGATCAATATGATTGGCCACCATTTCAATATCCGTCTTAAAAGAAGGATTATCTTTTTTGAATTGCTCGATAACAGGCTTAGCCAGAGTATCTGTCTGGGTTAAGCCCTTTTCAATCAGTAAAGCATTTAATTTTTCACGATTGACTTTATTTTGATTTACCACAGCAGAATCCAGGAAAGCATTGTAGAAGTTGATAAGCATCACACCTCCATTTTCTCCCAGTTTTTTAATCATATCATCTGTCATGTCGCGCTTAACAGTGGGCGCAAAGGCCCGGCAAGAAGAATGAGAAGCTATGCAGGGTACTTTCGTACGCTTCATCACCTGGTAAAACGTACTGTCGTCCACGTGTGAGATATCTACCATAATTCCCAGTCTATTCATTTCCTCCACTACCTTTACGCCAAAAGGACTAAGTCCATTCCAGGTGTGCGTTGTGTCTCCGGAGGAATCGCAAATTTGGTTGTCTTTATTATGCGTAAGTGTGATGTAACGTATACCTCTGTCGAAAAAATATTGAAGATTCTTTAAGTCATTACCAATAGGAGCACCATTTTCCATCCCCATCGGCAAAGAAATTTTTCCTGCTTTGAAATTAGCCTCTACTTCGTTTGGTGTATTGGCGAGTGCAAACTTATCCGGAAATAAGGTTGGGATTGCCTGTACGTTGTTAATCAAAGAATCGGCAAATGCTTTACCCATGTCATCCTGCTTCTGGTAGGTGGCTGGAATATAAATGGACATGAAAGGGGAAGTATGTCCTCCTTTTTTAGCACGCTCGTAGTCAAATTCGCCTCCGATGTCCGACAGGACTATTGATTTAGTTTCTTCAGTAAGTACAATTTTCTTTTCTTTTAACCTTTCAGGAAAATCCACGTGGCCATCTGCAATAATGAATTTATGAGCAAGTTCATTTGCATAGCCACGAAGCTGTTCATCGTTCATTCGGTCTACTGGTTTTTTTTCTGAACAACTGTATCCAATAACACAAAAGAATAATAGCGTGACTTTTATTTTCATTATTTAAATAGTTTAGGTTTGGGCGTGAAAGTTACGCATTAAACAGAATCATTTATTTTTGCTTTGAGCATTGGTAATTCTAAAGGAAAAGCGGTAAAGCATGCAAACCATTCAAATACGAACTACTCAAAATGTTTTTATCCACTATCCGGTAGCGAGTGTTGGCGATCGGATCCTTGCCTATTTACTGGATCGCATTATCTTAATATTTTATTCAGTTGCCGTAGGCGCACTTCTCATAAATTTAGATATGGAGGAATATTGGGTTTGGGTCATGATTTTAGGAACCCCCTGGTTACTTTATCATGTCTTATTTGAGATATTCATGAACGGGCAATCACCCGGCAAACGGGTTTTGAATATAAAGGTGGTACGGCTTGATGGTACTCCGCCTACTGTAGGAGATTACATCCTGCGGTGGATTTTTAGTTTCGTAGATTTTTTTGTTCTTGGCGGTGCCATCGCTGTTATACTTGTAGCTGCGGGAGGTAAAGGTCAACGGTTAGGCGATATTGTAGCAGGTACTTCCGTAATTAAGCAAGTTGAACAAAAGGATATCACAGCCCAGGAAGTTTTTGTAGTAGCAGATACCTCGTATGAGCCTGTCTTTGCACAAGCCATTCAACTAAATGAAACGGATATTGATTTAATTCAACGAGCACTTGAGGTAAATCGGGATTTAGGAAATTCCACGCCCATGTTGGCGGTTGCAGAAAAGATCAGGACCCAGTTAGGAATACAAACTGATTTGCCACCGGTAAAATTCTTATACACACTCATCAAAGATTTTAATCATCTCACCTCCGATGAGTAAACTGACTGAGATTACCCGGTCTCAACTTACCCTGCGCAATGGTCAGGATAAATCTGAAATCTGGATTGCCTATCAGGGGCTTGTATATGATGTAACAAGTTCACGACTTTGGTTTACGGGTAAGCATTATGAGCATTGGGCCGGGCAGGATCTGACCGATGAATTGAAAGATGCCCCTCATACGGAAAAGGTCTTTGAAAAATTCAAGGTTATCGGGACTTTGCAGTCCATAAATTAACCTTAGGATTTAAGTAAATTACATCGTTTGTAAAATTCTCTAAAGCAATCTACCATGATTATTGTAGCAGACAGTGGAGGTTCCAAAATTGATTGGCGTTTCCTTAAGAAGGATGGTACCATTGGTCAGGCACATAGCCCCGGATTTAATCCGTACTACCAGCCCCTGAACGACTTGAATAAAATTGTTGAGGAGCATCTGGTATCCCAGGTAAACGAATCCGTTGAAAAGATTTTTTATTACGGCACGGGTGTTTCATCTGAGAAAAATCAGATTGTCATTCAGGATGCGTTTGCCAAATATTGGCCCAAGGCTCACATAGAAATAGGTTGGGATTTGTTGGCTGCAGCGCGTGCATTGTGTGGAAGAGAGCCCGGGATTGCCTGCATTTTAGGTACCGGATCGAATTCCTGCTTGTATGATGGCGAGGAAATAGTTGATAACGTGGCCAACCTCGGCTGGATTCTGGCTGATGAAGGATCGGGCACCTATATTGGCAAGAAATTTATCTTTGATTACTTCAGGAAGGAAATGCCGGAGTCGTTGGCTAAACAGTTTCAAGCCCGCTATCCATGGAGCCGCGAAGAAGTACTTGAAAAAGTATATCAGGGCGAGAAGCCGGGGGCCTTT
>JBEBJH010000279.1:0-5595 GCA_040079965.1 Cyclobacteriaceae bacterium | reverse complement strand
GGTTACCAAACTTTCCGTATCGCCCGATCCAGGTGTGTTGGAAGTAAACATTCATCCGGCCAAAAGCTGGAAGCAACTGGTTACAAACTACGATGTCCTTTTTGAACAAGCGCGACTGAGCCGACTCGGTAGCGAAAAATTCATGCTCGATGGAAAACATACGGGTACCGGTGGTGGCAATCACATCACAATCGGAGGAAGTACGCCCGCTGACAGTCCGCTGTTGAGACGACCCGATCTGCTACGAAGTCTGATTACCTATTGGCAACATCACCCGGGTCTTTCTTATTTATTCTCATCCCAATTTATTGGCCCCACCAGCCAGGCACCACGCGTAGATGAAGGACGCCAGGAAATTTTATATGAACTTGAAATTGCTTTTAGTCAAATCCCGGAAGGTAAAGAAGTCCCATTCTGGTTAGTCGATCGCTTGTTCAGAAATCTACTGATTGATATCACTGGCAATACGCATCGTGCTGAATTCTGTATCGACAAATTATATTCACCCGATAGTTCAACCGGTCGTTTGGGAATACTTGAACTACGTGGATTCGATATGCCACCCAGCAAAGAGATGTGTATCGTGCAATTGTTACTGATCCGATGCATTGTAGCGATGATGTGGAGGAAACCGTACAAACAGAAACTGATTCGTTGGGGAACTGAACTGTATGATAAGTTCATGATTCATCATTACGTGCAGCAGGATCTGGAAGAAGTAATGAAAGACTTACAGGAAGCAGGATATCCTTTTCAAACTGCGTGGCTGGAAACTTTCTTTGAATTTCGCTTTCCATTGCACGGAAAAATTATGGTTCAGGATATGGAGTTGCTTTTACGCCAGGGCATCGAACCATGGCACGTGCTGGGCGAAGAATCTGCCAGTGGAGGAACTGCCCGCTTTGTTGATTCATCGGTCGAGCGGATTGAAGTGAAAGTGAAAAACTTTAACATCGACCGGTATATGGTTGTTTGCAACGGTACGCCCGTTCCCCTGAAAGAAACCGCTATCAAAGGCGAGTTTGTTGCCGGAGTTCGTTATCGTGCGTGGAGCCCGCCATCCGCATTACATCCAACATTAGGCACCGATGTTCCATTGGTGTTTGATATTGTGGACAAATGGAATCATCGGGCGATCGGAGGCTGCACCTATCATGTTGCTCATCCCGGTGGAAGAAACTATGATACCTTCCCGGTCAACTCCTATGAAGCCGAAGGTCGCAGAATCAGTCGCTTCTGGAATCAGGGGCACACGCAAGGAACTTTCAGTCCGTCACCAAACTTTACAGGGATTGCACGATATTTGGAAAAAAGTATGGTGCCCAGAAACTTCGATCCGCCTCCAATAAAAATCAGTCCTGAGTATCCGACTACCTTAGACCTACGACAATTTTGATGCAGCCAATGAATCACCCACAAAACTCTTTGTTGGATTCTTTCACACAAGGTTACTTCACCGACCAGACTGTGTTGGACGAATGCTTTAGCGCCAATGAGGGAACAAAAGAAAGTTGGAAGCGACTTCTCACCAATATAGAGAATCTGGGTCCGACAGAATTTAAAAACCGCCAGCAGGAATTGCTCAAGCTGCTCGAAGAGAATGGAGTGACTTACAATGTGTATGGCGATAACAATGGACTAAACAGACCCTGGTTGTTAGATGCTGTGCCGTTAGTGATCTCAGCCGCAGAATGGCGTGGGGTAGAACGGGGTATGAAGCAACGCGCCTTCGTGCTTAATAAATTATTGGAAGATCTTTATGGAGATCGGGTGTTATTAAAAAAGGGAATCATTCCCCCTGAACTAATTTATTCACATCCCGGATTTCTACGCGCGTGTGATAAAATAAAATTACCTGGCGACTATCAACTTCCTCTCTACTCTGCGGATCTCTCTCGTGGACCCGATGGAAAAGTGTGGGTTATAAAAGATCGCGCTCAGGCGCCTTCAGGCATGGGGTATGCACTCGAAAACCGAAGTGCGTTAAGCAGAGTACTACCGGAATTATTTCAACAACATCAGGTAGCCAAACTGGGTGGATTCTTTAATAGTATGATGCAGGCTCTTATTCAACTTGCACCTCAAGGCAAAACACATCCACGGATTGTATTACTTACTCCCGGCCCCCGAAACGAAACATATTTTGAGCATGCCTTCCTGGCTTCTTACCTCGGCATTACCCTCGTGCAAGGCGAAGACCTGATCATGCGCGATAGTTTTGTCTGGATTAAAACGGTGGAAGGACTTGAAAAGGTGGATGTTATTCTGCGGAGAGTCGATGATACTTTCTGCGATCCGCTGGAGCTACGTGAAGATTCGCAATTAGGCATCCCCGGATTATTACAGGCTGTTCGGAAAGGAAATGTTACAGTAGCCAACCCGCTTGGTAGCAGCATTCTTGAAAATACTGGATTGATGGCATTTCTTCATGGGGCGTTCCGCTATTTTCTAAATGAAGATCCACTCATACCCATGATCGCTACCTGGTGGTGTGGGCAGAAAAAAGAAATGGATCATGTGATTGCCAACATCGATACGCTCGTGATAAAAGACATTGTGCGCATGGGTAATTTCAAAACCGTGATGGGCAGTCAACTTACACGGGCGCAAAAAGAAGAACTTATACAGAAAATCAAATTTGAACCTACACGCTTTGTAGGCCAGGAAGAAGTTCATTTCTCAACAGCACCTGTTTATACAAAAGAAAAGCTTGAGCCTCGCTACTCTGTGCTTCGCTCTTATTTAGTTGCAGGCAAAGACGGGTATGAAATGATGCGAGGCGGACTTACCCGATGCTCACCGGAAAAAGGGAGTTTTCTGGTTTCCAATCAGGATGGTGGCATTTCAAAAGACACCTGGGTTGAATCAACGACAAAGCCTGGTGTCCCGAATGTATTCCAGCAAGCTCCTGATATGAAACGCAAAGCTGTGCTGCCTAGTCGCACTGCTGAAAATCTATTTTGGGTGGGACGCTACACACAGCGCGTTATCCGCACTTCACGCTTTATCCGAAACGTGCTTCGAAACATTACCCAAAAGGGTTATCTGAATAATGGAACTGAATCTGAATCAATAAAGGTTTTGCTCCAAACAACTACTCATCTAACCGATACCTATCCGGGGTTTGTTGACGAGGCAGAAGAAGTAATGAAAAACCCACTGTTGGAAATTCATCAACTGATTTGCAACGCAGACAGGCCTGGTAGTATACTATTCACTTTAAATAATTTACTAAAGTCGATGTATGCGGCCCGCGACCGATGGACGGTAGATAGCTGGCGCATTATTGATGAAATTGAGAATGTAAAACGAAGAATTGCTGCATTAGAGCCGGTTGGTATCCGTCATGCAATTTCTTTACTTGATTTGTTGACGGGAGGCCTCCTCTCCTTCTCTGAAATGACCCGCCAGAGTATGTATCGGAGTGATGGCCGGATTATGTATCGGATGGGACAACTCATTGAAGAAGTCCAGATGGAACTTATCCAGTTTCGATCTATTCTCTCCAATCGCTATGAAGAAAGTACGGAGTTTCAATTGCTGGAAGCCCTTTTGTTAAGTAATCAGAATTTATCTACCTATCGTTCGGTGTATCGAACCTATCTCGATGTTGCTCCCACATTGGATCTCTTGTTTTTGAATAATCAGAATCCTACCTCCATCATATCTCAACTGGAGGGTTTGTTGAAGTATGCACGTACACTCGCCCAAAAAAATGGAGGGACCAATGACAATGACATTTCGCTACTGGTATTTGAATGTTATAGCGCTGTTCGCCTTATGAATATCCCAACCTTGGGAGAAACGGAAGGTGATTCTACTTATAGAAAAAACTTAGACGAATTCTGTGAGATGCTTCAAAAGCAAATGGCCGTCATTTCTACCAAGCTAAGTGCGGCTTACTTCAGTCATTCTACCTATCAGACCCAGGGAAGCAAAGAGGGTTTTCAATTTGAAGTATAATGAGGTATAAAATCCGACATAGTACTGAATATGAATATCAGGAATCAGTGACCACGGGTCATAATCGGCTATGCTTAGTGCCACGTAATCTACCGGAACAAGTTCTACTTTCGTCCGACATAAAAATTACTCCTACCCCAGATGAACAATCTTACCTGACGGATTTCTTTGGCAACACACTCTTGTTTATCTCCATTTACAAGGAACACAACTTACTAACAATTCAATCAGAAAGTGTGCTAGACATTCAAGATCGGATAAATGCTGATCGCGCCCGCCAATCGATTCTCCTGTGGGGAAATGCACAATCCCAGATTGCTTCACAAAGCGACTTCTACGCGGATGTGATTCAATATACACTACCTTCATTGCACGTTCCCTACAGTGAAGAGATCAGAAAGTTTACGCATGACTGCTTCCCGGTCAGTGGTACCTTATGGAATGGATGTCAGGCGTTGATGCAAAAGATCCATAGCTACGTGGAGTTTAAACCTGGCTTTACCACTGTAAATACTCCAGTTGAATCTGTGCTTAAATTGCGCAAAGGTGTTTGCCAGGATTTAGCCCATCTTATGATTGCTTGCTTGCGAAACATTGGATTACCGGCACGGTATGTAAGCGGCTATCTCGAAACTATGCCGCCTCCCGGTAAGGAAAAATTGGTCGGCTCCGATGCGTCCCACGCCTGGGTGTCCGTCTATTTTCCGGATGTTGGGTGGGTTGAGTTTGATCCTACCAATTGTCTTATGCCCTCCTATCAGCACATTACGGTGGCTTATGGTCGGGATTACTACGATGTCGCCCCTATTAAAGGTATCGTTTTTAGTTCTGGAAATCAGACGCTGAGTGTAAAGGTGGATGTAGTGCAGATAAAATTATGAGGTAGTCACTCCTCCAATCGGGAATCTTCGAACACAAGTAGGAACATGCTTATTCTTTATTTCGATAATACCTCCCTGTAAGAATAGAAACTGGAAGTCCCACACAAAGAATCAGGATTAATATCCCAGTCGCTGCACCTTGCGTGCTTATTGGCATGGAGGGAACCTTACTTAGCGGAACGACTACCAAATTCATCATTAGCCAAATAAAAATACCATAGCCTATACCTAAGATTATGGTGTTTCTGGAAAGTAGGGCAAGTCTTTGGTAGGTTACGAAGAACAACCAGGTCCAGCCGATGGCAATCGGATAATGAAATAGTAAACCAGCTATTGCCATAGGTACGCTGCCTGCAAAGGCATCCATCCCAAAAATTCCGCTGGCTATAAACTGAAACATATTTAACGGATCCTTACCTGTTGAAATGAAATACATAAGCACGGCAGCAAGACCATCCAATGTTCCAGCTACAATTCCAGTAAGCACAATCGATCGTATTTTTTGTCTTTTCATCAATCACCCGGATTAAATACTAATTTAATTATTCCATATGAAAGTATCTACTCATGTAGAATGTGTTTCCTTCATGTTACACAAGAGTCTTATATTTACACTCTTAATCCAAAGCCATGATCAACCGATTTGCCGGAGAAATTCACATCAACCCGATGCGTATCTTAAGAAATGATGATTTCAATAATGATGGACACATCAAAGACATTGAGGCAACCTTGAATCTGTCTCTTATAC
>JBEBJH010000278.1:0-5595 GCA_040079965.1 Cyclobacteriaceae bacterium | reverse complement strand
TATTCAAATATAATGATCTGAGTATTTCAGCAAGCTTTCTCAGAACAACTAATTGGTAAAATTGAAAATTAGGCTACCTTTGCAGTCCTTTAAAAATCGGACGAGTTCCAACATTTAAAAACTAAAGAAAATGGCAGTAAAAATCAGATTATCGCGCAGAGGCCGCAAAAAACTAGCTCTTTACGATGTAGTGGTGGCAGATGCAAGATCACCCCGGGACGGAAAATTCATTGAGAAAATAGGTACCTACAATCCCGCAACGGTTCCTGCATCCATTAATTTGGATGAATTGAAGGCTTTTGATTGGTTAATGAAAGGTGCACAACCTTCTGATACCGTAAGAGCTATGTTGTCTTATCGTGGCGTAATGATGAAAAGACACCTCCAGATTGGTGTTATCAAAGGCGCTATAACCCAGGAACAAGCCGATGCTAAATTGGCAGAATGGGTAAAAACCAAAGAAGGTAAAATTCAATCTAAAATTGAAGGTATTTCGAAGGCGAAGCAGTCGGCTGCTAAAGCCCGCAAAGAAGCTGAAACAAAAGTGAAAGAAGCTCGTGCAGAAGCGATTCGGAAGAAAGCAGAAGTACCAGTAGCTGCCCCTGCAGAAACTGAAACTCCGGCAGAAGGAGAAGCTGCTACAGAAGCACAAGCATAATCTCACTCTATACTATTCTAAAATGCCAATGCTCTGTATTGGCATTTTTTATTTCATGCCTTAGATACAAAATGGATAAAGCAACCTGCTTCAAAATTGGTTACATCACAAAAGCCCACGGCCTTAAAGGCGAGGTAACGTTGGTGATTACCGAAGCCATTGATCTTACCCTTCTAAAATCTGTTTTTGTTGAGACAAAGAATAATCTTGTGCCTTACTTTATTGCAGCCGTTTCCGATCGGGGCGATAGAGCCTTTGTGAAGTTTGAAGATGTTAATTCTGTGGAGCAAGCCGATATACTTAAGGGTTGCAGCATTTATCTGAATAAGGAGTTACGTCCAAAACTTAAACGAGGTGAATTCTATGATGATGAGGTCATCAATTTTGCAGTTGAAGATGAAAACGCTGAACCCTTAGGCACCATTAAAGAAGTTATCCAGTCAGGAGCCAACCGATTGCTTGCCCTGAACTACCTTGGGAAAGAAGTACTCATCCCGGTAAACGGGCCTTTTATTGTTTCTGTAAATAAGACGAAAAAGAAAATCATCGTTCAATTGCCGGATGGCTTTCTGGACATATAGTATTTCTTATCGAGCTACCGTAATTTAGCCCTATGCGCATTGACATTGTTACGTGCCTACCTCGTTTGCTCGATAGTCCCTTTTCAGATTCTATTTTGAAGCGGGCTCAGCAAAAGGGAATCGTTACTGTACTCGTACACGACTTGCGCGAATACGCTACCAGCAAACATCGCTCTACAGATGATTACGCCTTTGGCGGAGGGGCTGGTATGGTAATGATGATTGAACCCATCGACAACTGCATCACCAAGCTGAAATCACAGCGCCCATACGATGAGATAATTTATATGAGTCCGGATGGAGAATTGTTTTCTCAGGCAATTGCGAATGAGCTCAGTCTTAACGAGAACCTGATCATATTGTGCGGGCATTATAAGGGTGTTGATGAGCGAGTGCGCGAACACCTGATAACCCGCGAAATCAGTATTGGTGACTATGTACTTTCGGGCGGTGAACTGGCCGCTGCTGTAGTTTCAGATGCCATTATCAGACTTATCCCAGGCGTTCTTTCTGATGAAAGTTCGGCCCTTACCGATTCTTTTCAGGATGGCTTAGTGGCACCACCGGTTTATACCAGGCCTGCAGAGTATAAAGGTTGGAAAGTACCCGATGTCCTCCTCTCAGGTCATGAGTCTAAAATTGAGGAGTGGAAACATGAAAAATCGCTCGAAAGAACTCAAAACAAGAGACCAGACCTCATGAAGGACTAAAAAATCTGTCGGTCGAACTCACTTATTCTGGCATTAACCCCTATATTTGCAGTCCATTTAAAAAAACCGAGCGTCATGGCCGATTTAATAAAAGAAGTAGAGAAAGAACTAGCCGCAAAACGGACTAATATCCCCGATTTTAAGCCAGGTGATACAATAAATGTGCATGTAAAAATCAGTGAGGGAAACAAAGAGCGTATTCAGCAATTTCAGGGCGTTGTTCTTTACCGTAGAGGAAAAGGCACTAACGGTGAGAGTTTCTCCGTAAGAAAGGTTTCAAATGGTGTAGGTGTGGAAAGAATCTTTCCTTTACTAACCCCAAGCATTGATAAAATTGAATTCGTTAGAGCTGGTAAAGTTCGCAGAGCAAAATTGACCTATTTGAAAGGCCGTCAAGGTAAGTCAGCCAGAATTAAAGAAAAATTGGCTGTTTCGAAATAAGCTATTATTTATAAATCATTTAAAACCCCGTTTCAACCTGATTGAACGGGGTTTTTTCATTCCTACTCCAGAACATACATAACATTGCAGAAAAGGGCCCGGAGACCTATATTTGCCCCTCATCTCAAAAGAATTTATGGCAAAAACCAATGTTAGCGCACTACTAGGTAAAGACGCTGATTCTCTCCTTACACACAAAAGCAAAACCATTTCGAAAGAGCAGCTCCACTTGCCTGGACCTGATTTTGTGGATCGTGTGTTTTCAATTTCTAACCGAAATACACAAACTATCCGCAGCCTGCAAACCATGTTCGATCATGGAAGATTAGGTGGAACAGGTTTCCTTTCTATTCTACCTATCGATCAGGGAATCGAACATAGTGCAGGAGCATCCTTTGCCAAGAATCCGATTTACTTTGATCCGGAAAATATTGTTAAGCTTGCTATTGAAGGGGGATGTAATGCGGTGGCCACAACGTACGGTGGATTGGCTCTGATGTCACGCAAGTATGCTCATAAAATTCCCTTCATTGTAAAAATCAATCACAACGAATTACTTACCTATCCTAATAAGGCCGATCAGATCATGTTTGGCTCTGTAGAGGATGCGTGGAATTTAGGCGCTGTAGCTGTAGGGGCAACCATTTATTTTGGATCCGATAATTCAACCCGTCAGATTCAGGAAGTAGCCAAAGCTTTTGAAAAGGCTCACGAATTAGGAATGGCCACAATCTTATGGTGTTATATCCGCAATGCAGCTTTCAAGAAAGATGGCATTGACTATCACGTTTCTGCAGACCTTACAGGTCAGGCTAACCATTTAGGAGTGACTATACAAGCCGATATTATCAAACAGAAATTAGCTGAAAACAATGGTGGCTATAAGGCTTTAAATACCGGGGGCAGCAGCTATGGAAAACTGGACGAAAGAATTTATACAGAATTGACTTCTGAACATCCGATTGACTTATGCCGCTATCAGGTAGCGAATTGCTATATGGGCCGCGCAGGACTTATCAACTCAGGCGGTGATTCAAAAGGAAGCACGGATATGGCTGATGCAGTCCGTACGGCCGTAATCAATAAGCGCGCTGGCGGTATGGGCTTGATCTCTGGTCGCAAGGCGTTTCAACGTCCACTAAAGGAAGGTGTTGAAATTCTTCAAGCCATTCAGGATGTATACCTGGATAACAGCATAGACATTGCTTAAAAATTGATTTGTGCCGATGCAGAAGCATTGGCTAATTTTCAAATTAGATCATTCACTAAATGCCTTGGTTTAAACGTACTGATAAAGGAATCTTAACCCCTACCGAAGCTAAGCGCGAGGTACCCGATGGGTTGTGGTTTAAATCCCCTGCCGGAAAGATCATCCACACGCGCGAACTGAAAAATAATGCGTATGTGGTACCTGAAGAGGAATATCATGTTAAAATCGGCTCGCAGGAATATTTTGAGATTCTGTTCGACAACAATGAGTTCACGGAGCTCGATGCCAATATGGAATCGGCCGATCCTCTTAAGTTTACTGATACAAAGCCTTATCCAAAAAGAATTAAGGAGTCGCAAGTAAAATCTAACCTGAAAGATGCTGTGCGCACTGCCTATGGCAAAATGAATGGATTGGATATTACGATCGCCTGCATGGACTTTACCTTCATTGGCGGATCCATGGGTTCGGTGGTGGGTGAGAAAATTGCCCGGGCTATGGATCATAGCCTTAAAACCAAAAAACCTTTTCTTATGATTTCCCGCTCAGGTGGAGCTCGTATGATGGAGGCTGGTTTGTCGCTTATGCAAATGGCAAAGACTTCGGCAAAAATTGCGTTAATGGATGAAGCAAAAATTCCATACCTCTCATTACTTACCGACCCGACCACAGGTGGGGTAACTGCTTCTTATGCTATGTTAGGTGATTTCAATATTGCTGAACCTAATGCCTTGATTGGTTTTGCCGGTCCGCGCGTTATCCGCGAAACGATTGGCAAGGATTTACCTAAGGGCTTTCAAAGTTCTGAGTTTGTATTAGACCACGGCTTTCTGGATTTTATTGTTGACCGGAGAAGTCTTAAAAGCCGTTTAAGCACATTACTGAAGATGATTCAGTAATGGATTCAAGGTCTATTTGAGTTAAACTCTACCATAAAACTCTTTTCTGCCGAAAATACCCTGCCATCACGGGTAACCCCCTGAACCTTTATCTTCATCGGACCAACATCATCGCTGGTTAGAAACGTTATTTCATTATATCCTCGAAGATCAGACTTCAACCATGGGTTCCAATAAAGAGTCGATCGAAGATCCGGAGTCTTACCCATTACGCGTTGGGGCTGCCCGACTAATCGACTTAGGCCGGTTACAGGAAAAAGATTATTATTACTGGTCTGCGCCAAATTTCCCTTCTTAGATTCAATAAAAATAAATCCATTTTCACCCAGGTGGCCCAATTGTGCAAGCTTGTTTGGATTGTTAATCACTTTTATGGAAAGTAGTTCCTCTGGTTTAAGGCTTAAAAAGTAGGATGTACTCGTACTCATCACCCCATCAATAATATACACCGGCTCACTTTTATAATACATTACTGTTCTTTCATATCGATAGTATAGACGCACCGAAACTTCCGTTCCTTTCTTTTTAAGATGAACGAAGCTCACAACTTCTCTGAGCATTTCTTCCATGGTGGGAAAGACAACATAATCTGCTATATTAACGGTGTAATCAACTTCCTGAAATTCTTCTTCAAAAATTTCATTTGGTGATTTTGATTTTAAATTAGCATCTCCACGTCCTGAAAAGAAATTATAGGATCGATCAATCAGGTTTCTCTTTAAGGCATACGCAGCATAAGGATTCTCCTCCGGCAGCTCTTTCAAATTCCAAGTCGCTTTCAAATCAAGCGAGTCCTTAATGGATATTATTGAAAAACGCTCATCCATACACTTCCCCATACTTCGGGTCGTATAAAACACGATATCATCGCCCCAAAAATCAAAAATCAGGGGCACTTCAAATCTTCCATTTTTTGTATATGCTTCATAGCCCATGGTGTTCTTTTGCAAGTAGGCAATTACCAGAGTTGAATCCGGGGCAGGCTTATTAGTTTCTTTAACTAGCACTTTACCTGTAATTGTATTCTGCCCATGGAACGGAAACCGAAAGTTCGGTGGTTTGTTACTATAAACAGATTCCCAGTCAATCCGATCCC
>JBEBJH010000033.1:0-28380 GCA_040079965.1 Cyclobacteriaceae bacterium | reverse complement strand
TTAAAACTCATTTCGCGAAGGTTTCGCTTCTCGGCCGATAAGATTGTGCCTGTATACCCTTCGTATATACAAATGCGAAAGTATGAATTACTTGCAATTAGTCACCGGCTTACCGAACCGGGAATAAAAAAAATTAGAAGGATTGGCCATAATCAGGAGTTTGAACTGATTAAAGAATATGTTTCTGGTGATGATTTTCGCACGGTAAACTGGAAAGCCACCGCGCGCAGATCGAGATTGATGGTCAATCAATACCAGGATGAGCGCTCGCAACAAGTTTATTCCCTTATAGACAAGGGCAGAGTCATGCAAATGCCATTTCAGGGAATGAGTTTATTGGATTATGCCATTAATGCAACGCTGGCTATTTCCAACATCGCCATTAAAAAATCAGATAAGGCAGGACTCATTACGTTTCAGGACAAGATTGGCAACCTGCTTCCTGCCTCACGAATAAACAATCAAATGTCCACCATACAGGAAGTGTTGTACAACCAGAAGACCGCCTATCTGGAAACAGATTTCTCTGTTTTATACTCAACAATTCGCAGGACTATCTCACAGCGAAGTCTGCTGCTATTGTTTACAAATTTTGAAAGCATTCATAGTTTGCATCGTCAGCTACCCTTCCTGCTCAATCTAGGTAAAGCTCATTTGCTGGTGGTGATATTTTTTGAGAACACAGAGCTTCGTCAATTAACTGATAATCCTGCCGAAAACCTGAAGGAAATCTACTACAAGGCAATTGCTGAACGTTTCAGTTATGAAAAGAAGATGATCACCAAAGAGCTTCAGAAGCACGGCATCCAATCAATATTGACCAGTCCTGAGAAATTAACGATCAATACAATCAATAAATACCTGGAGTTGAAGGCCAGGAACTTGATTTAGGCAATAGATTTACCTTTTCTCAGTTTTCAGAATCTATAAAATAAGCAACAATCCTATTTTCTCTTTATTTTTATAATCTTAAAAATTTCCTATGGGCAAGAATATTAGTGTGTTGATTGTCTCACTTTTCATTTCAGTGTCTGCAAATGCTCAGCTTAAGGACCAAGTACCTGTTATAATGAGCCTGAAGTCTAAAAAGAACACTATTTGCTATAGCCGGCCCGAGGATCAAAATACTATAGTAGCAGCACCCCAAGCTTATCAAAACTGGAGACTGAACAAAAGTGCTAAAACGAATGCCACAACATTTGAAGTTGAATATGTCGGATTTCCCCCAGAAGCAGAAGCTGCGTTTCAAAAAGCTGTTGATATCTGGTCAACGCTAATAGAGACCGAAGTTCCTATTCGAATTGTTGCCGTATGGCAAGTAATTACTGACGGCTCAGGATCTTCAAACAACATTTTGGGTGGAGCCAACCCGGGAACTTTTATCAGAGACTTTGACGGAGCACAACGAATTTTGACCTGGTATCCTGTGGCATTAGCTGAGAAAATGGCAAATAAAGATTTTAACGATCCGACCGACCCTGATGTTTTTGCCCAATTTAACAGTGCCTATCCTAATTGGTATCTCGGTATTGATGGTGTGCCGCAGGCAGGGAAGACTGATTTAGTAACCGTGGTGTTACATGAAATCGGACACGGCCTCGGAATTACAAATGGGTATACAGTTAGTGGAGATAATGGTCAAACTTCAGATTTCTTTTCTGGACTTCATTTGATCTATGATCATTTTCTTGAAAGTAATTCTGAACAGAATTTGGTTCGAAATTTCACGCCTCCATCATCTACTCTAAAGACAGAATTAACCAGTGGATCGCTCTGGTTTCGCACTCCTCAATTGGAAAAAACAGGAGGGGGAGATAACCGGGCAAGAGTATTTGCCCCTAATCCTTTTCAGGCAGGTTCTAGTATAGCTCACCTGGACGAGCTTTCATATAATGGTTCATTAAATGCGCTAATGACACCACAAATTGGAACCGCTGAAGTGAATCATAACCCCGGCCCTGTTGCGATGAAAATATTTGCTGATATAGGTTGGGTACACACTCGCATCGTTCACACCCGTTTACCAAATATAGAAAATGTGAGCACACCCTATGAGGTAAAAGCAACTATTCTTGCTGATCAGAAAAATCAAACCGGGGCTCCTTATGGTTATAATTCGAGTGAAGTAAAATTGAATTACACAACCAACGGTACCTCTTTCACCACGGTATCGATGAATGCCACGGGAAACCCAAATGAATTCTCAGCAACTATTCCCTCCACTGGCTCGGCAGTCACTTATGGCTATTACATATCCGTAAAAGATAATTTAGCAAGAACTATTTTAAAGCCTGGTATACTAGCAGAGGATGGTGAGGCTCCAATTAATTTTTATTATGTCTTTGAGGCCGGACCGGATTCAGAAGTTCCCTTTATTAACCATACACCTCAACCATTTATCTTGGCTGACGACACGGAACTTACCATTGAGGCTATTATTTCAGATAATATTGGTGTGCTTGAAGCTGCTTTAGATTACCAGATCAATGGTGTAGACCAAACTCCCTTAGCAATGACACTGAAGATTGGAACAGATTCTACCTATGCGGTAACTATCCCACTTCCAGTTTTACAAAATGGGGATAAGGTAAGCTACCGAATAAGGGCAAAGGACAGTTCAATCGCACAAAATATCGCCTCAAAGCCTTCTGCCTCAGGATTCATTGAATTAAACGTTGTAAGCTTAGCAGCAACCCAGGACTCTTACTCGAATGATTTTAATTCTCCTTCAAGTGATTTTTTTGGAGATAATGTATTTGCCATATCTAAGCCCGTTGATTTTTCGAATGAGGCTATTCACACAAGTCATCCCTACCCGGCAGGCACAGGCACTGGTTCGATTAGCAATTTTATTTATCAGCTTCGAATACCTATTCGTATTAAATCTGCTGATGCAACCTTAAAATTTGACGAAATTGTTTTGGTAGAACCAGGAGAAAATGGATCTGTATTTGGAGATGATGATTTCTGGGATTATGTCATCGTGGAGGGATCTAAGGATGGAGGTATAAACTGGAAGCCTTTGCTTGACGGGTATGATTCAAGGGCACAAGCGGCCTGGCTTACAAAATTCAACAGTAGCACAGATACCAATAACCCGCCAAATTCCACTGCCACAGGTGATCCAACTTTATTTAGAACCAGAACTATTGACATGTTAGCAACTGGGGATTTTGCGGCAGCTGATGAAATTGTAATTCGGTTTAGATTAAACACAGATCAGCTCGTTGTAGGTTGGGGTTGGGCTATTGATAATTTGAAAATTCAGATTGATGATGTGGCTCCGGCAATCTTACACAATCATGTTGATTACCTGCAACTAACTTCAACCACACTTCCTATTACGATGACCGTGAGCGATGCGGTAGGTGTTGATAGACTATTTGTTGACTATAAGGTAAATAGCGGAAACGTTATTACCGAAGAATTACCGGTTACGAATGGCACCAGCCAATATACACTCAACATTAATTTCGTGGGCCTCGAAAACAATGACCTCATTGAGTATCGCATTCGTGCGCTTGATAATGTCGGTAATGAAGCCACACTTCCAACAGAATCATTCTTTCAGGTTCCAATAATAACCTTCGCCTCCCCGATCAGTCAATATATTGCCGATTTCAATACAGCGAATACAGATTTTGTTGGGAATTTCTTTGGTGTTTCTCAACCTTCCGGATTCACGAATGGAGCCATTCACAGTACCCATCCATATCCAACCGGATTTGGTTTAACGAATTCTACCTCCAGCTTCTCGTACACTCTTAAAAAACCGATTACAATTAGCTCAACTAATCCATTCATGTTATTTAGCGAAATTGTTCTGGTGGAGTATAATGGAAGTAGTGTGAAGGATTTTGTCATAGTTGAAGGTTCGAAGGACAACGGAGTGACCTGGCAAAATTTAATAGACCCCTATTCTGCGCTAGCCAATTCCACCTGGAGAAGTACGTACGATGCTGGAGGTAGTGGCAGTTCTTCTTTATTCAGATCCCGGCTTCTAAACCTTACTTCATCGGGCAAATTCGCGGCAGGCGATAATGTTATAATACGTTTCCGGCTTTCTGCCGATGGAGCAACCAGTGGGTGGGGATGGGCAATCGACAATCTCAGTATTCAAGGGCCAATTACAGGTATTGATCCGCAACTAAAAGGGATTTCTCTTTCTGTATATCCCAACCCAACAACAAATGGAAAACTTACTGTTGAATTGAACGGATCCGACACCATTGTAAATGCAAACATTCAAATCATCAATACTCAGGGCGGCATCTTAGCCAATGATCAAATTAGTTTGAGCAATGAACTTACAAGGATTGAATATTTAGTAAGGGATTGGGCTAACGGAGTCTATTTTCTTCGGTTGAATTTTAATGATGGCAGCTCACTTACCCGAAAGTTTATTAAATCTTCACACTAAAAATTTTAGGGAGTTCTATCGTAAGAGTTCTCTGGATATCACCATCTTCTGAATTTCAGTTGTGCCCTCGTAGATTTGGGTAATCTTGGCATCGCGCATCAGTCGCTCAACATGAAATTCCTTCACATAACCATACCCACCATGAATCTGAATTGCTTCTGTAGTTACCTCCTGGGCTATTTGTGAAGCATACAATTTGGCCATAGCTGCGGCCTTCACAAAATCTTTCTTCTGATCTTTTAAATAAGCTGCCTTCCAAATGAGCAAGCGAGCTCCATCAATTTTTGTAGCCATATCCGCCAACTTAAATTGAATTGCCTGATGTTCGGCAAGGGGTTTACCAAATGCTTTTCTCTCCCTGGAATATTTAAGAGCCAACTCATAGGCACCTGAGGCAATTCCCAAGGCCTGAGAAGCAATACCAATACGACCTCCATTCAACGTGGTCATTGCAAACGTAAACCCAAATCCATCCTCACCAATTCTATTCTTCTTAGGAACCTTAACATCAGAGAACATAAGTGAGTGTGTGTCTGATCCGCGGATTCCCATTTTGTCTTCTTTCTTACCGACCACAAAGCCTTCCATCCCTCTTTCTACAATCAATGCATTGATTCCCTTATGTCGCTTCGAAGCATCGGTCTGTGCAATAACCAGATACACACTGGCACTCTTACCATTGGTAATCCAATTTTTGGTGCCATTGAGTAAATAATAATCTCCTTTATCCTCTGCTGTTGTGTGCTGACTGGTTGCGTCTGATCCGGCTTCAGGTTCTGATAAACAGAAGGCACCAATCACTTCACCACTCGCTAGTCTCTTTAAATATTTTTCCTTCTGTTCCTCTGTTCCAAATTTTTCCAGCCCCCAACACACCAACGAATTATTTACCGACATGCAAACTGAAGCGGATGCATCAATCTTTGAAATCTCTTCCATGGCAAGCGCATACGAGATTGTATCCATGCCACCTCCATTGTATTTGGGATCTACCATCATTCCCATAAATCCCAATTCGCCCATTTTTTTGATTTGCTCTGCCGGAAACTTTTGCTCAGTATCCCGCTCTATCACTCCTGGCAAAAGTTCGGCTTGGGCAAAGTCGCGGGCAGCTGTCTGAACCGCTAATTGCTCTTCAGATAATTCAAAATTCATAGCTATGAGATTACTTGTTCAAGATAACAAAAAAATAGGCCTGAGATTGACTCAGGCCTACAAAGTAAAAGTTCTTGTATTAAATGACAAACAAAAGTTAATCTCTATCAGAGCCCATGAACATCATGATATAATAGATTAGAGTAACCACAGCACCAATCGCAGCTATTACATAGGTCATGGCAGCCGAGTTAAGTGCATCTTTAGCCATATCATACTCGCCAGCAGTTACAATGTTTCTGGACTTCACCCAGGCCAAGGCTCTCTTACTTGCATCAAATTCTACCGGCAACGTTACCACAGAAAAGAGTGCAAAGACACTATAGCATGCTATGATGATCATAAGAGCTGTATTCCAAGGCAAGAAACTGCCGGCAAAAAAACTTCCGAACATCATGGCCATCATAATAAAATTCAAAAGCTGAGCGCTTATATTCTGAACAGGCACCATAGCAGAGCGGAATTGTAACATCGTATAGGCAGTAGCATGCTGAACAGCATGACCACATTCGTGCGCTGCCACGGCTGTAGCCGCTGCGTTTCTACCATGATATACTTCCTGACTTAAGTTGACAGTTCGGTTAGCAGGATTGTAATGATCCGTTAACTGCCCTTCAACACTTATCACTTTAACGTCATTAATTCCACTATCAGCAAGCATTAATTGGGCAACTTCAGCGCCTGTTAAGTCTTTTGATAGATGGATTTGAGAATACTTTTTGAATTTACTTTTGAGGCGGGAACTCACAATCATTCCCACGATCATGAAAAAAATACCAATTACTATTGCGCCTAAGCCCATACTTTTTTTGTTTATGTTTTTTTAATTTTTTCTACGATTCGGGTAGTTGAATAACCAGGAACAAAATCAACAGTTTTCACCACCCCTCCAGCCTTTTTTACAACATCTGCGCCAACAATATTTTCTGTCAAATAGTCACTTCCTTTTACCAAAATATCAGGAACCAACTGTGAAATCAATGAAAAAGGCGTGTCCTCATTAAAAAATACCACCAAATCTATAAACTGCATGGCAGCCAACACCCTGGCTCGTGAATTCTGGTCCTGCAGGGGTCTTTCAGGGCCCTTAAACCGACTCACCGAATCATCTGTATTGAGGCCGAGCACTAATTTATCACCAAGTTGCCTGGCCTTTTCGAGGTAGTCGACATGGCCCAGGTGAATCAAATCAAAACATCCATTGGTAAAAACGACCCTCAGGCCGGACTGTTGCCATTGTTTTACCTGAGCTTTAGCCTCGGTGAGTCCTACAATTTTGTCGGAGCTTTTTTCCATCGGATTATCAAATAGCTAATAATCAAAGATACAATACCACCAATTATCATGATGAGGGTTTGCCATCCATGAAAAATGAATACAAAAGCAATTGCATCTGCCTTGGGCAGATTATATAACATCACTAACCCTAATGGCACGAGCGTGTGATAGGAACCAGCGCCCCCGGGTAGCGGAGCCGCCATCGCTATTGCACCAATAGCAAACAAGGTAAGTACAGCACTAAATCCCAGTTCACGTGTTTCCGGAAAAGCGATAACTACGAAATAACTCATCAGAAAATAGAGCGACCAGATAACGATTGAGTAAAAAATAAAAAGGGCCTTATTCTCTAGCCGAAATACTGCAAGCAATCCTTCTTTAAAACCCAAAAGAATTTTTTTCAATTTCTGATTATTCCTCAAAAGATAGACGCCAACACCTAACCCTATGATCAGGACAATCGCAATAAAAATCCAGATAGAAAGCGGGGAGCCCTCCGATGATGAAAATTCCAAGGTATCAATAAAGGTTTTCAATTTTTTCCATTCAACAATGAATGAGAGGCCAATCAGCAACACAAGACAAACCAAATCCACAAGACGTTCAACCACCACCGTGCCAAAGGAAATCTCCACCGGAGTTTTTTCCAGTTTATACAAATTATAGCATCGCGACACCTCGCCTCCGCGGGGTACAGCCATGTTTACCAGATACCCAATCATTAAAGAAAGAAAACTACTTCCTAATGTTACTATATTCCCTGTGGGGACCAACAGCATTTTCCATCGGTGAGCCCGAAGGACGTGACTTATCATCGCTATCAGTGCCATTATCAATAAATAGCTCTTATCCGATTTCTTCCAGGCGTTCCAAATGAATTCTGATTTATCTCCACCCTCTACATTAAGTCCACGCAGGGAGAGCCATAGCAATGCAGTAGTTATAGCAATGAGCCCCAAATACTGAAGAAAGGATTTTAGTTTAGTGCCCACGTTTGTTTCCCCTGAAGTTTAATTTAAGCGATTGTCTGGATCCGGAAATACCAAAGATGGCTTAAATTTTTTTGCATCTCCAAAATCCATGGAGGCATAGGAAATAATAATTACCATGTCGCCCACTTGAGCCTTACGTGCAGCTGGGCCGTTTAAACATACTGTGCCCGAGTTTCGCGCACCTTTTATCACATAGGTTTCAAGTCGCTCGCCATTGTTGATGTTAACAACCTGCACCTTTTCTCCCTCAATGAGGTTGGCGGCTTCCATCAAGGTTTCATCAATGGTAATGCTTCCTACATAATGCAATTCTGCTTGAGTAATTTTTACCCTGTGTATCTTTGATTTTAAAACTTCGATCATCATTCTTACAACAATATATTATCAATCAATCGTACCTCGCCCACATAGCCTGCTATAAGAAGGATGGCTTTGCTTTTGCCTGAAACGTTTTCCAGAACAGTTAAGTTTGATTTATCTGCCAATTCGAGATACTCAAGCTGCACTTCGCTATTTTCGCATTTACTTTTGATCACCTGTTGAACGTCCTTCATTGAATTACCTTTCTTCAATAATTCACTGGCCTCCTGAAGCGATTCATAAAAAATGATTGCTTTTTTTCTTTGTTCTGCCGAAAGACGGGTATTGCGCGAAGACATTGCTAAACCGTCTGGCTCTCTTTCGATAGGCATGCATCGAAGTGAGATGTCAAATTTCAACTCATCAACAAGCTTTTCAATGATCTTGAATTGTTGAAAATCCTTTTGTCCGAAATAGGCTCTTTCTGGGGAAACTATATGAAACAACTTGGAAACAACAAGGGCTACCCCACTAAAATGACCTGGCCGAAAACGACCCTCCATAACTTTATCAAGTGTACCAAAGTCAAACTTGATTTGACTTTCTGAAGAGTACATCGCATTGTTATCGGGACAAAAGATTACGTCACAACCTGTCTTTCCGAGTAGCTCAATGTCCCGATCTAAGGTTCTTGGGTATTTTGCCAGATCTGAAGGATTATTGAACTGAGTCGGATTTACATAGATACTGCAAACCGTACGGGCATTTTCAAGCCTGGAGGCCTCGATTAGCGAAAGATGACCTCTATGCAAGGCCCCCATGGTAGGTACAAAACCTATAGTACGGGCATCTATTTTTTCTTGCCTTAAAAAGGCCTTTAAGGGCTCAATTTCCTTGAAAATCTCCATTTCTGGCCTTTTTAAAGGGTCGCAAATATAGGTCTTATATCCGAAGATTAGTTGAAGAAGGGGTTAAAATTCCGTACTTTTGTGGCTCGGTTTTCCGTCCTGAATTAAAAATCCATATTATGTCCAAAATCCGTATTCTTTATGTTGCCAGCGAGATCAATCCCTTTTTGCAGACCACGGAGGTTGCTGACTTTGTCAGAAAATTACCCCAGGCTATGCAGGAAAGAGGTATGGAGATTCGCATTCTGGTGCCAAGGTTTGGGTTGATTAATGAGAGAAAGAATAGGTTACATGAAGTAGTCAGACTTTCAGGAATTAACATAGCTGTAGGTGATGAAGAGAAGCCCCTGATCATTAAAGTGGCGTCTATACCAAATGCCAAACTCCAGGTTTACTTTATTGATAATGAAGATTACTTTCACCGCAAATCCATGTTTCACGACAAGGAGAATAAGTTTTATGAAGACAATGACGAGCGGGCTATTTTCTTCTGCAAAGGAGTAATTGAAACTGTCCGTAAACTAGGCTGGGCCCCGGATGTGGTTCATTGTAATGACTGGATTACCAGTTTCATTCCGCTCTATCTTAAAACAACTTATAAGAACGATCCGTTATTCAAAAATACCAAGACTGTTTTCACAATCTACAACAACAGCTTTACCCATAAATTTAAAGGTGACCTGATGGGCAAGGTACGTATGATGGATATTGAAGACAATATGTTGGGTCATCTGAAAACTGCGGATTACGAAGGTTTTATTAAATTAGGGGCCCAATTCTCAGATGTTGTTTCTACAGCCGGAGACAATAAAAAGTTAGAAGGATTAGTTAAGAAGCTTAAAGAGACGAAAATTGAGACCATCGAAAAAGACGACAACTACACTGAATCGTTTTATAACCTTTACACGGAGTTGGTGGGCTAAAAGCGCCTGCCTGCTCTCAATCTTAGTTTTATTTTTTTCGTGCCAGGAAGACCTGAATTATCTCGGATTCAAAAGTAATCAGAAGAGATTCAAGGTCGTTTATGCCGAAATCCCCGTAGAAAGCAGTGTGCTTTGGATGGATTCACTGCGTACAACAAGTTTGTCGGGAGAGCTTAATAGGATGATGTTCGGCAAGTATATAGATCCTGTGTTTGGCTCCATTGAGACTAAAGCATTCTCACAGTTCAGGCCTGAGAATTCGGCCTCTGCCATTACTTCCACAGCTGTGTATGATTCCGTTGTATTACAACTGCGATATGACTTTTATACTTATGGAACGACAGGCCAAACCACTCAATCACTCGCTGTGCATGAAATTACCACTGCATTAGATTTCGAAACGGAATATTTTTTCAACTCAGATGTATCAATAAGTGGGTCTCCTTTAGGGACAGCCGAAGCCCGAGTTAATGCGGATTACTTTAAAACAGAGTATGAAGATACTAATGCGGATTCGATTGTCACTATCAAGATAAGATTGAACAATGCTTTTGGTGATAGACTTTTTAAAGCTGTTAATCCTGAAGACACACTCTATTCAAATCTTGCCTATTTTACACAACAATTTAAGGGGCTTGCCATTCTTGCTACCCAATCCGATAAAGTTGTTGGCGTTAATAATTTTGATACTAATACGTTTCTTGCTCTTTACTATCACGATGGTGATACTAAAAAAACACTTTCATTCCCTCTTTCTGGATTAATAACCTTTACGAAGGTAATTGCCAATCGCTCTGGCACTGAACTAGATGGTCTTAGTTCATTTTTTACAGATTTTACCCAAAATAACAATAGATATATTCAGGGGGGTAGCTCAATAGTGACCAAAATAGACTTATCAAAATATTATGAATACATTGACACTATTCCTAACATTGTTATTAACTCTGCAGAATTTGCGATAAGTGGTACGGAGTCTACCACAGAATTTCAAGCACCTAAAAATTTGTCTCTTGTCCGGTTAAGATCAAATAACCGATACAAATTTTTGGAGACAAAACAAGATACGCTCGATTTCATTGCTTTCAATGGATCTCTTATAATCTCTGATTTAGGTAAACTCTTTGCCGCTAACGATACCGGTGAGCTATTTTCATTACCCTATTCAAATACCGAGCAAAACTACATTGGCTACCCAACTATATTTTTTCAAAAATTATCCGACCTAAAGGCCACTCAATATCCCTATTGGGCATTAATTCCTATGGATCCTCCACAAGGAAAATCTGTTAATCGAACTCTTTTTTCGAAAGACAACATCAAACTTAAGATTTACTACACCCGACCTACAGCTAACGAAAACCCATAATTTACTATGTGCGGAATTGTTGCCTATGTAGGCCATCGTCAGGCCCACGAAGTAATCATAAAAGGTCTTAAGCGACTGGAATACCGGGGCTACGATAGCACTGGTATTGCCCTGTTGAATGGCGGTTTAAACATCTACAAAAAGAAAGGCAAGGTTTCAGAACTTGAAGCATTCATCAAAGGGCAAAATTTAGATAGCCATATTGGCATGGGGCATACCCGCTGGGCTACCCACGGAGAACCCAATGATGAGAACGCTCACCCACATTACTCGGCTACAAAAAATCTCGCTATTATTCACAATGGAATCATCGAGAACTACTCCTCACTCAAACAGGAGTTGTTACGAAAGGGGCACACATTTCTAAGTGAAACAGATACCGAAGTTTTTATCCACTTCATTGAGGACATAAAGGAAAACGAAAATTGCTCTTTGGATGAGGCCGTACGTCTGGCGTTGACCAAAGTAGTGGGCGCCTATGCAATCGTTGTTATGTCATTAAGCGATCCCAACTTGTTGATTGCGGCCCGCAAAGGGAGTCCTCTTGTACTCGGTGTCGGTCGGGGAGAGTTTTTCATGGCCTCTGATGCAACACCAATTATTGAATATACTAACGAAGTAGTTTATCTCAATGATCAGGAAATCGCCATCATCAACAATGGTAAACTTACTATTAAGGATACCTCCAATCTTCCCCTGACTCCCTATGTGCAGACGGTTGATCTGGAATTAGAAGCCATTGAGAAGGGCGGGTTTGAGCATTTCATGCTTAAAGAAATTTTTGAACAGCCCCGCTCGATCAGAGATTGCATGCGTGGACGATTAGACTCAGCTTCTGGTCGATTGATCTTAGGCGGCCTACGAGAATATCTGAATAAATTGGTTCAGGCAGATCGCATCATGATTATTGCTTGCGGAACCTCGTGGCATGCCGGCTTGGTGGCCGAATATTTCTTTGAAGAATTTTGTCGCATTCCCGTTGAAGTAGAATATGCCTCTGAATTCCGGTACCGGAATCCAATCATTCGCGAAGGGGATGTAGTGATCGCGATCTCCCAATCCGGTGAAACTGCTGATACGCTTGCCGCCATCGATCTGGCAAAATCAAAAGGCGCTATCATTTTTGGAGTTTGTAATGTGGTTGGCTCTTCTATTCCACGCGCCACCCATGCTGGTGCATACACGCATGCCGGCCCGGAGATTGGAGTGGCAAGTACTAAAGCATTTACTGCGCAGTTAACAGTTCTCAACATGATTGCCCTGATCGTTGCCCAAAAGAAAGGTACGATTACAGAACAAAAATTTAATGAGATGCTGGTGGAGATGGAAAATCTGCCAGCCAAAGTGGAAAAAGTATTAGCGCTCAACGATCGTATTAAAATTATCGCGGAGGAATTTAAAGACTCAACTAACTTCCTTTATTTAGGAAGAGGCTACAATTTTCCTGTGGCTTTAGAGGGTGCATTGAAATTAAAAGAGATCTCCTACATCCACGCAGAAGGGTATCCGGCAGCAGAAATGAAGCACGGGCCGATTGCTCTTATCGATGCTGATATGCCCGTAGCCTTTATTGCCACCAAAGATAGCTCCTACGAAAAAGTAGTTTCTAACATTCAGGAAGTGAAGGCGCGCAAGGGAAGAGTTATTTCCATTGTGACTGAAGGCGATATGTTGATACCAAAGATGTCAGAGTTCGTGATTGAAGTGCCGCACGTAGCCGAGCCCCTGATGCCTTTGATTTCCGTTGTGCCACTTCAACTGCTCTCTTATCACATCGCAGTAATGCGTGGTTGCAACGTAGATCAGCCCAGGAACCTTGCGAAATCAGTTACTGTAGAATAAGTGAGATTAATTTTTTGAAGAAGATTTTATTTCTTCATACTCTACCTCTTCTATTTTTTGGTTCTTATTAACAGAAGCAGATGGCACTGCGCATCCACTGGCTCCACAGCAACCCGTGTTCGTGAATGCCTGATATAAAAATAGAGCCGAGATCATTCCAGCGAGGGCATCTCGCATAGTAACTGCCTGCACCAGAACAAATATTCCAAATACAAGACGTAAAATGCGCACCAGATGCCAATTGGTGAAAAGTGTACTTTTGATTGAATCCAATGTCATATTAACCTTTTGCTTGTTTACGAAACTGTGTTGCCTTTCCAATTAAAAATCCGATCATCAACAACCAAGGCGTGCCATGAAATATGGCATCAAACCAATCCAGTGGTTGCATCCCCACAGCGCCACCTGCTATCCACCGAATCTTTCCAAGAATATGTGGTTCCGGAAAAAAGGGAGCAAGGCCAAGTGTAAGACATGCCATTAATAGAAATTTCCAATCACCAAAAATCTTCATTGAGAAAAATAGTTTATGTGATAAAGAAACAGGCAGTAGGGTTCTGCCTGTTTCTTTGAATAAGTACAAGACTCTATTTTAATTTACGTTTTCGAGCTGCTTCGTAGCGAGATAGAAATCCATCATCTCCAGTTTACTGGCCAGTCTTTCATCCAGCGCTTCCAACGTTTTTGGTGCCGGCATAATCACTTTTTCGCTCGGCTTCCAATTCAATGGCATCGATACACTATTTTTAGCTGATATTTGAAGTGCCTCTAACACTCGCTTAATCTCATCCATACTTCGGCCTATATTCATAGGATAATACATCATCAACCGAATCATTCCGTTCGGATCAATAAAGAATACAGCCCGAACAGCAGCCGTTTCGCTTTCTCCGGGTTGCAACATTCCATACAATTTAGCCACCTTCATATCGATATCCGCTATTATAGGAAAGCGCATGTACACTCCGGATTTTTCTTTTACATTATTCACCCACGCAATGTGTGAGTGAATACTATCAATACTCAGTCCAATTAGCTTCGTGTTTTTCTCAGCAAAATATTTTTCCTCTTTAGCAAAGCCAGTCATTTCTGTAGTACACACCGGTGTAAAATCTGCCGGATGCGAAAAAAGTAATGCCCAGCTGCCTTTGATATAATTTGAGAATTTGATTTTACCTATCGTTGTAACTGCTTCGAAATCAGGAGCTTTGTCACCAATTCTTGGCATCTGTGTTTGATTGATCGTTTCCATATGTATTTTATTAGAATTAATTCTCTGACACTACCGGCTTGCCCTTATTTGCCCACTCGTTCATCCCGCCTGAATAATTCAGAATATTTTTAAAACCATTCTTCGCCAGCAACGAGTATCCAATCGCAGTACGATCGCCCGACTGACAATAAACAACGGTAGTTTTATCCTTGCTGATTTTGTTCAGATTTTCCTGTAGCGTGCCGACAAATACATTATCTGCTTTTGCGATGTGACCAGCCTTATACTCTGATTCTCCGCGCAAGTCAACAATCTGAATACCATTGTTTTTAGCCAGCGTGTCAAACTCATCGATGGAAATTACTTTTGCTTTTTCCAATGTATTACCAAGTTCTGTCCAAACAGAAACGTTTTCTACATATCCGTAAATATTGTCTAGCCCAATGCGCATAAGTTTACGGGTGAGGTCATCTAATTGTGCTTCGTTTGCAATCATCATGAAGGACTCGTCATACTTCACTAACCAACCCGCCCAGGTTGCAAAGGCATTATTGCCTTGAATATTGAGACTGCCCGGAATAAACCCGGCAGCAAATTCTGATTTGGGTCTTGCATCAATCAACTTGATACCTTTATCCATCGCAGTTTTAAACTCCTCTTTACTTAGCTTCTTGATCTTCGGGACTTCTGTTAGCAGCGGGCGATCAACTTTATTAAGTTTCTTCATCATCGCAAAATACTTTGGAGGCTCAGGCTGATCTTCCAATAAATATTTCACAAATCCATTTTCATCCTTCGGATATTGAAATGCCCAGTTGCGTACTTTTTCATATCCCACTGTAGTGCTGGGCACAGCGCCTAATGCTTTGCCGCATGCAGAGCCTGCTCCATGTCCAGGCCAAACCTGGATATAATCTGGAAGCGCATTAAACTTATTGATAGACTTGTACATTTCCTTTGCCCCGGCCTCTTTGGTGCCGGCAAATCCAGCGGCCTTCTCCAATAAATCCGGACGGCCTACATCACCTACAAACACAAAGTCACCGGTAAATAACATCACGGGTTCATTGCTGGCAGGATGATCCGTTAATAGAAAACTGATACTTTCCGGGGTGTGTCCGGGTGTGTGCATAACTTTTAAAGTAAGGTTACCAACCTTAATTACACTTCCGTTCTTTAAGCCATTGTGCGGAAATTCATATAGCCAACCTTCACCACCTTCGTCCGACAAATACATTTTTGCATCTGTAAGTTTGGCTAACTCGCGCGAGCCGGTTAGAAAATCGGCATGAATGTGCGTTTCTGTGATATGGGTAATTTTCAGGTTATTCTGTTTTGCTATTTCGAGATAGGTATCCACATCCCGCTTTGCATCTATGACAATTGATTCACCGGTCTTTTGACAACCAATGAGATAACTCGCTTGTGCTAACGTCTTGTCATAAATGTGTTGAAAAAACATAGTTATTGATTTAGTTAATGAATAGTTCTTTTACGCCCCTTACCGGGATTCTCTATTGTCATGCAAAAATACATCTCCCACAGCCATGACTTCCGTGATTTAAGTTACATAAGATGAAAATACTCAAAAAAGAAGCATTTTCAGGCTCAAATTTAGGAAGTGGAACCTTGATTCGTGTGACCGATGTTACACACAAACCCAACTTATCTTACGAAATTTGCACTATAACAATAGATCATGGCTACTATAAAACTCACCACCGAAGAATTTAAAGAAAAAGTGCTGGATTATACAACCCAACAGGAATGGAGTTATCAAGGCACATTACCCGCGATTATCGACTTCTATGCCGATTGGTGTGGCCCTTGTAAAATGGTGGCTCCAATATTGGAAGAACTAGCTAAGGAATACGAAGGTAAATTAGTGATCTATAAAGTTGACACCGAAAAAGAACAGGAGCTTTCGGCAATATTTGGAATCCGAAGCATTCCTACTTTTCTTTTCATCCCAATGGAAGGAAAGCCCATGCTGCAACCCGGAGCTCTGCCTAAAAATGTGTTTAAGCAAGTAATTGACGAACATCTGGTGATTGAAAAGCAAAATACTATAGAAGAAAAATCCAGTTGATCAAAGACTAATCAGGCAAATTTCTGAGAAAGAAATCCCGGATGTTGCCACCCATGATCATTTCAATTTCATGACGATTGAACCCTTCTTTCTCCAGTGCAGTAACCATCAGGGGTAGGCCCGTTACATCAAAGTGTGTTCCGATGGCACCATCAAAGTCCGAGCCCAGTGCCACTTTATCAACACCAATTTTATCGGCCACATAGCGAATGCTTTTTGCCGTTGCCGCTGCATTGGTTCCGCACACTGAAGTTTCCCACAGGCCAATACCAATCAATCCATTTAGCTTTCCGATTTCAATCAAATGGACATCCGAAAGATTTCGTTGATTATCGCAAACACCCTTTACTCCCGTATGTGAAACTAAGATTGGTTTCCTGGTTAATACCAGTACATCGTCTATTGTTTTCGGAGAAGCATGAGCCAGGTCAATGGTGATATTTAGTTCATTCATTCTTCGTATTAACTCTTTGCCACTATCGGTAAGTCCATTTCGGTCTACCCCATGAGCCGAACCACCCCACTCATTGTCAAAGAAGTGGGTAATGCCGATGTAGCGAACGCCTGCTTTATAAAAAGTATTAAGATTGGTAAGATCATTTTCGAAACAATGCGCACCCTCCAGGCCTAGCATACCTGAAGCGAGTTGATGATTAGTCTTTCTATCGTTAATAAATTCTTGTAATTGACTTTTACCAGTGATCACCCTAAACTGGTCCGAAGAATTTTTAGCAAAGTCATGCAATTGATTAATCTGATGTAGCGCTCTGTCCTTTATACTGAACCACGTATTTGGTGGGCGCAGTTGACCAAAACTTAACAATGCAATCTGATCACTTTTGTCATCGTTGCGTTCGATATTGATTCCTCTTGGAACCTTGCTTACAATCGAAAACACCTGAAAAGCCATGTTGGCTTGTTGCATGCGTGGCAGATCCACATGACCATAGTCATGCAATTCAAAAAAATCTCTATCCCACAACAACATATCGCAGTGCAGATCAGCAACAAAGGGAATAGAATCATACCAGGCCATTCGATCTTCAGCCTTAATTTTTATTGTGGCTACATTTGATTTCTTATCAAAATAACGAGGCACATAAGAGAAAAATATTACTGCTGCAATACCGATGATCACCGCGAAAGCAATAATTACTTTTCTAATCATGTTGAAATTTTTTTCTAAAAAAACGAATGCTATCTAAATTCATACCCTACTCCCATAAGCTGGGTAAGCAATGTATTTGGTGCATCAGTAGCTGTAGCACGCCCTTCTAATTTAGGGGAAATGGGCGAAGCTTTCAGGAGATACTCCTGAATTACTTTATGCAATGTGCTCCCCAATCGGGTGGGTTCCGCCACTCCCTCCACTCTGCAAATTGTAGTATCCGGATCGCCCTCACGCTCGCACGCAACAAAGGTGTATTTTTTTGTAAAGTCAACCGGCTTGCTTTTTACTTTTATGGAATTGACGCGTTTGCCCATTTCATTGCCAATGGTAAAGTTTACCTGCATACCATTGAAGCGAACAACCCACCCTCCAAATCGTTTCGCTGGATCTTTAGCAAATGCATTTTGTAATTCATTCTCCATCCAGTCCCATAGTTGCTTCCCTGTGATAACGCCCCGCTTCGCTTCACTATCAACAGGCAACATGCTCCACAAAAAATCCATGGTAATATCAGCAACACCGGTTTTAGTATCAGGTACTAACGGTGGACAAAAGCGAAAGCCATTACTCAATGCGATATCCGGTTTAAACTTCCACATAATGGCATCAGTAATAAAATTATCCATTGGTGTTTCAATCACATAGTAGCGTACCAACGGAGTTTTCGTTTTTCCAATCACCCGATCCAAGGCCTGACGATATGGCGCGCGCGCAGTTTTCACCAACGATTTCATTTCTTCGTCTTCCTTGTATTGATCGGGATCTACATCCAGTAATTGATAGGTGTGATCTTTGATAGCACCATCCTCTACCACAATATCCAACTTGGCAACAAATGAACCGAATGCACCAGGCTCTGTAACCTTTGCATTCTTTCCTTCAATCGGTGTTCGAACACGCTCGTGGGTATCGGCCCCAATGATATAATCTACGCCTTTTGAAAATTCACTGTTGGCTAAACCAACTTGCTGCGCTAACCCCATGTGTGTGATCAGGAATACCATATCACAACGCTCATAGTCACGGAGCAGTTTTACATACTTCGTCACATTGAGTTCAGGCTGGGTAAACTGAATTCCATCGCTGTAAGCAGGCGACTGACGCTTGGGCGTGAGCGGATCATTATACCCAATAAATCCAATTTTAATTCCTGCCATGTACTTGATAAAGTAGGGCGGAAAAATTAAGTCTCCGTTGAAAGCATCATTCGTCCTATGAAACATGTTTGCGCACACTTTGGGCCCGTGATAGGCAAACATGTCTTTCATCATCATTTCCTTACCATACACTACTTCCCAATTGCCCGGTAACATCAAATCATAACCGATGTTATTCATCAATGGCACAATGGCTCTCCCCTCCGTCAGGGCAGCTACTCCTCCACCCTGAAAACAATCTCCACCATCAATCACCAATGTGTTTTCCGGATTTTGTTTTCGCAATTCATTAAGCATGGTTTTAAGCGTGGCAAACCCACCGCGCTTTTTGTACACAGCCTTTCCATTTTCAATAAAAAATTCATCATGAATCAATAATTGAGAATGTATGTCGGCCGTGTGCAGCAAGGTAAGTCGACTTGCCTTACCTACTTTCACGGATTGCGAATTTGCCATTTCCCGGCTTAGCTCTGCTGCATCCTGATTATTAAGTGCTGAAGCTGCCAGCGGTGAAATCAAACCGGCACCCGCACCCAGGGCCAGCCCCATACCCGATGCTTTCTTCAAAAATTCTCTACGGCTGTTTTCCGAAACTGAAATATTTAATTCCTTTTCCCTTTTAGTAACAGTTTCTCCCTGACAAGATGAGCAGCCGCAAGTGTTGTGGTGAGTGGGCATAATTTACTTTTTAAATGGAAATACTACTTGCTGCAGAAATGTTTTTGGAAAATGTTCATCACCACCAAAGCCAAGTTTTTCATCACGCCCATTCTTTGGAATATAGGCCGTTCGAAAAAGATAATCCCAAATACTCAGACTAATCCCATAATTAACTCCATACTGATTGGGGAGCGTTTTAGCATGATGCCAAATATGCATGGCTGGATTATTTAAGAGATACTTTAGAGGGCCATATGTGATATAAAGATTAGAGTGATTCAAGTGGCCTATGGCAACCGAGATAATATGAATGATGAAAAAATCCTGCAGACCAAAACCAATCATAGCTAACGGAATATATTGAATGGATTTATAAATGATCGTTTCCATCCAATGAAAGCGAAGGTGGGCTGCAAAGCCCATCTCTTCTACCGAGTGATGCACTTTATGAAACTCCCACAACCATGGAATCAGATGCAATAGTCGATGTATGTTCCACTGAATAAAATCAGCTATCACAAACATAGTTAATAACTTTGACCAGCCCGGCCAGTTTTGAACCTGGATAGCAACCACGTATTGGATGCCAAATAGACCTAACAGGTCATTGAAAGCATTTACTGCTACATTGGAAACGGCATTATAACCGATAAGCGAAAACAAAAAGAAATTGAAAAACATATAAAATGCATCGAGCCAGAAATCCTTTCTGAAAATCGGCTGGCTTTTGCGCCAGGGAACCATGATTTCGAGCAACCATACTAATAGCGAAAGACCTACCAACCACCAGAAGTAATTGTGCCAGCCCGGATAGGCAACTTCGTTTACCAAATAGTTCCAGTAGCCCGTATAGGAGTCAACAAAAATTTTCCAATACTTCGCCATACTTATTCTTCTACTTTGAATCGTATACTTTGATTCCCTTATTTAACCACACGCCCCACGTCTTGTTATAGGCATGTACATTTTTCGTTTCTTGTCCTGTAATATCAACAACTGAGTTTTCCTGATTCACCCATTCAAAAATACCTCCGTATAGATTCGATACATCGGTAAAGCCGGCTTGCTTTATCCTTTCAGAGATCTTCTCGCTTCGATAGCCTACGGAACAATAGACAACTATCTTTTGCTTTTTGTCGATTGACTTTAGCGTTTCAAGTTGAAATTGATCATACCCTACATATTTCGCGTTTTCAATATGACTTACATTGTACTCATTCCATTCGCGGGCATCGAGTAGCAACACATCCTTCATTATTTTCAATTGGGAAATAGAAACTTCGGGTACAGAATGCGAAAGAAGGGTTTTTAAGGTAAGATTATATGAACTGCTCTGCACCTGGGCAGAAGTTTGCAAAAACGAAAACATGGTAACTAAAAGCCCAAAAATTCTCATTTCTTCACTATTGGTTTATTCACCCTTTGCCAGGCACTGATTCCGCCACTCAGATCATAAATCTCTTTGAATTCCAAATCTTCGAATACACTCACTGCGGAACTGCTTCGACTACCCGCTTTACAATATACAAACACAGGCTTTGATTTATCGAGTTTACTAACCCGACTCTTGAAATCGTCTGAATATATGTCGATTAATACCGCATTGGCAAGATGACCTTGTGCATATTCTCCCGGTGTTCGCACATCCACCAGAATAGGCTCCTTAGATTCCTTTAGCTTCTTCTCAAAATTTTGCGGATCAAGCTCCTTAATATTTTGAGCCTGAGCGAAAAGACTAAACATAGTCAGTGTAAAAATCAAGAGCAGCATTCCTTTTTTCAAATTCTTCATGTAAATGATATTTAAACAAAGATCGCTGTAAATATTTTCCTCTTTTGTGACTTAGATCACGCCACAAAACAGAAGTTCAACTATTTGGTCGAGCCTATTGATTTTCGCTTTTCTTCAATCGGCTTGAATGGCCCTAGTTTGTGTTGTCTTTCATCAAAGCCATCTGTAAACGGGCCGAAAGGATGATCAATCGGTTTTTTGGAAATATCCGGCCAGTCTTTACTCAAATCTCTTGTAGGTCGTGGCAACGAATTTACATACGCAGCCACATCCCAAGCTTCCGCATCAGTAAGTTGTGGAGCATCAAAAGTTGCGCCCAACGGCATATTAGCTTTTACATAGCCAGCAAATCGCGAGAGTCGATACAATCCTGCCCCCGTATTATAACTATGCTCTCCCCACATAGGTGGAAACTGATACCCACTGCTATCAACTAACACAATACCTTCGCCATTCTTGCCATGACAGACCTCACACTTCTGATCATACACAAGCTTTCCGTTTTCTAAACTTGTAGGTCGATCCAGAAACGGAAGTTCAACAAGCCCGGCACCTTCTGGTGATTTTCCTTTCTCTACATCTTCACCCAGCCAATGTATGTAAGCAACAATCGCTTTCATCTCATGACTATCTTCGGCCAGCGCACCCCCATTCAGACTTCGTTCAAAACAATCATTCACCCGTTTTTCTATTGTCTCTTCCGTTCCGGATCGCGCTCTGAATTTCGGATACGTGGAAGCCACTGCACTGTAATTATTTCCAAAGGGCTTAGTACCGGCATCTAGATGACAGTTTTGACAATTCATGCCGTTACTCATCGCCTTCACCGAACCGTTGGGACCCAGAAAAGTCGATGTGCGAACGATCAACTCGCGACCGTACTCAATTAACTTACCCTCTTCGTTCTTTGGAACATCGCTGAGATCCGGGGCCCTCCATAAATCGGGTTTTGTTTTTTCGACTACAGCCGGGTTAGTAACTACTGGCTGCGCAAACCACGCGGTCACTTTTTCGGGGCCAACAAAAACCAATGTGGTTAGCGCTCCCATTAGTCCCAGCAATATTACAACCAGGACAACAACGAGGCCTACCATTTTAATCAGTGGACGATCTTGCAACAAATGGTTTTCCATTCTTAATTATTTCGAGATCTTTAATTTTAATAATCAGATTTCGAAGTCTGGTAGCTTTTGACAATCAGACCTGTTGAATTAATGTGGAAGTTTTTCCTGAAACAAACCATACACCCACGTACCAGCGACTGCACTTAGCAGGGTTACGATAACAACTAAGAAACCACTTCCGATCTGAGCAAAGAGCGGCCCCGGACATGCGCCTGTAACAGCCCAGCCTAATCCGAACATAAAACCACCAATAATATTACCCCAATGAAATTGCTTGTCATGAAAAATTACTTTCTCGCCTTGCATAGTTTTAAGGTTAAAGCGCTTGATCACCGACACCGAAATCACACCAACAATCACAGCAGTGCCAATTACCCCATACATGTGAAAGGAATGAAACCGAAACATCTCCTGAATTCGGTACCACGAAATGATTTCTGCCTTTACGAATACAATACCAAACATGATCCCTGTAATCAGGTATTTGATATTGGATGTGATCAGAGATTCATTAGCGATTTGATCATTCGGAGCCTCACACTCCACCGGGTGAGTAACCGGGGATACATCTACAAACTCATCTTTAGACTTTTGCATGATAATTTCTTTTATTCTGCTATAAACTCATTAACCAAGGGAAGAGAACATGGACCATCAAAAATCCACCGGCCATAAAACAACAGGTTGCCACCAGTGAAGGCCATTGCAGGTTCGATAATCCCATGATAGTATGCCCACTTGTGCAGCCACCTGCATAGCGTGTGCCGAACCCCACTAAAAATCCGCCAATTACGAAAAATATCAGACCTCGAATTGTAAACAGATTTTCGAAACTAAAAATGGAGGCTGGCATTAGATTATTATCAACAGCTATGTTTAAGGCTTGGAGATCAGATACTGTCTTTTCAGAAATCAGAATACCTTCTGGATTACTAAAAAATTGTGTAGCTGCCACACCGCCCAACAGTACACCGCCAACAAAAAATAAATTCCAGATTTCCTTCTTCCAGTCATACTTAAAAAAAGTTATGTTGGCGGGTAAGCAGGCCGCGCATAGGTGGCGCAGCGATGAGGAGATACCGAGGTGCTTATTACCCAAGAGCAATAAGGCCGGGACAGTAAGCCCAATAAAGGCACCGGCAACATACCAGGGCCACGGTTGACGAACTAATTCAATCATAATGGATAAGGGTTAACTCAATATAAACACAAAAGTACGCAGATGGTATGACGGTTGTCCGAGATAGAGTGCACAAAAGAAATTGGTAGCTTTTTTTAACAAAAAGGAAGTCTTTTTGTGCTTAAAGTAGGATTTCTTTTATTAAGATGTAAACCGCCATCACCATTACAAACCAGCCAAAAGCCGGTTTTAGTTTTTCGTTGGGGATATAACGGGATAAATAGCTACCAGCCAAAATACCCACCATGGCAAAAGCTGAAAAGAAAAGCATAAACCGATAGTCAATCTCTAGTCCCGAACCTAGGTCACCGGTAAAACCAATAAGTGATTTGAGGGCAATGATAAGAAGCGATGTACCCACGGCCTGCTTCATAGGTAAGCCTGCCAACAATACGAGGGCCGGGATGATTAGAAACCCGCCCCCCGCACCTACCAGACCTGTGATGCCACCCACTAAAATACCCTCTGCAAAAATGAGCGGGTAGTTATAGGCAACTTCCCCGCGGTGTTCTTTTAGTTTCTTCGGCTTTCGAATCATGGTGATGGAGGCCAATAACATTAGTATGGCAAACAACACCAGCACCGCCACCGATTTAGAAACCTCTGTGCTACCCAGTGTAAACACCGGATCGGGGATGATGGGCATAATAAACTTGCGCACTGAATACACAGCAATGATGGATGGTATGCCAAAGATCAGGGCCGTTTTCAAATGAACATTGCCTTTCCTAAAATGACTGAAGGAACCCAACGCACTGGTGAGACCAACTACAAAAAGTGAATAGGCCGTGGAGATTACGGGATCAACACCAAACAGGTACACTAAAATCGGTACCGTTAGAATAGAGCCACCCCCACCAATCAGCCCAAGTGAAAGCCCCATAACTATTGAAGCCGCATATCCAAAAATTTCCATTGAAGTCATAATTGAGGCGCAAAAATACCTGTTTGGGCATGCTAAGTTAGTAACATAAGTTACACAAGAGGAACGAAAAATATTAATGCTTGACGAAGATGAGTGCGGACGGGTGCAGCTGCCAACAGGCCACCTCGATATGATGGATATAATACCAGACTCCATGAAATTGTTTTCGCCTCCAGGTAGTTGATGCTTTAAACTCCGCAAGAATCAGGTTTGTGAACACAGCCCCTCACCCTACTTTTGTCAGGCAATGCATTCTCATTCCAAACTTAATCAGCAACACCTGCGAAGGTTAATAAAAAATCAATCGATCACGCTGGCGGGCAATAACCAATTGAAGATCTATGGATTGCTTTCTTGCAAATCCGGAAAGCGAATGAAAAGACAAAATCGCGTGTTCTTTGTTTCACTAAAAGAAGCATTACAGAATGGATATCGGCCCTGTGGCCATTGTATAAAAAAAGAGTATCAGGCATGGATTTATTCAACACAGAACCCATCGTAAATCTCCTGCCCTTTGACGGGGATGCAGATTACTATGGAAAAATTATGAGTGACAAGGAAGCTCGTCAGTATCTGAATCAACTACTCACCACCATCGAGTGGAAGAATGATGAGGCCGTCATTTTCGGAAGACACATAGTAACCAAACGCAAGGTGGCCTGGTATGGCGATCGCGATTTTAGTTATACCTACTCTAACATGACCAAACAGGCCTTGCGCTGGACACCCGAATTAATTGAGCTTAAGAAACTGACTGAGAAAATCAGCGGCAGCACGTACAACTCCTGCCTGTTAAACCTTTATCATACCGGTGAAGAAGGTATGGCCTGGCACAGTGACGATGAAAAAACATTGGGTCTCAACTCTGCTATTGCCTCGCTTAGTTTTGGTGCCGAGCGTAAGTTTTCATTCAAGCATAAGCAAACCAAGGAAACTGTTTCTGTTCTATTAGAGCAGGGAAGCTTGTTGATTATGAAAGGCGCAACGCAAACCAACTGGCTACACCGGTTGCCACCCACCACCAAAGTAAAGAGTCCGCGGATCAATCTTACTTTTCGTACAATTGTGTTGTGAGATTACTATCTTGAGTTTTCCCTGCCTGTGCTCCCGCTTCGGCAGACAGGGGGGCCTCAAACTGACAAAGGATATTTAATTAACTTTTACAAATGGGAAAGTTCAGGAAATATTTCCATGATGCCATTCATAAAGAATATCCGCAACGTGCTGCACACTGTATAGCAGACATTGAAACTGCTTTTAAAAGAATTCAACCAGATGTTCGTTTTGCAAAGACATCTAAGAACCCCGTTGACCGCAGGATGGAAATAGCAGCCTACTTTCTGGCAACCATTGAGGTGTTGGATAAGGCAGGCGCACCGTTTGAAAAAATCCGGGAGGTACTACACGGCATTGCACACGAACTTGTGCGACCTAAAAATGCATTGCAACGCATGTTGAAAAAACTACCCGTACACATGGTAGATTCCTGGTTTGGCAAATTTCTTATCCGGCAAATGCAAAACAAAGTAAGTCAACGGGCACATCCTGACGGGTTTGCTGTTCGTGTCCTTACAGATAAAAAAGAAACGCTGGGTTTTGGTTACGGCATCGATATTCTGGAATGTGGGATTTGCAAACTTTACAATAAACATGGTCTGCAAAAATTTACTCCCCTGCTTTGCGAAATTGATTATATCACTACGTCCCTGGCGGGACTCAAAATGCACCGATCTGGTACAATTGCATTGGGAGCAAGCAAATGCGATTTTAGGTATGAGAAGAAATAAGAAAAGTTATCGGCCTGCTTCCTGTTTTAATAATTGACAAATCAGGTAGCGTTCGTCCCGTGTGGCTGCATACACAGCTGCTAGTAAATCATACACATGAGCTATTCCAATTTTCTGTCCCCACTCAAACGGGCCAAAGGGATAGTTGGTGCCGAGTTTCATAGCGAGGTCAATATCAGGTCGGGTGGCGGTTCCTTCTTCTACCGTGTAGTAGGCTTCGTTGATAATCATACAAATAATACGTGGCGTTACAAGGCCCACACTATCGGCCACACGGGTATACTTAGTGTTCAGTTGTTTACAGATTTTATCAAGAGACGGTAAATCACTTTCCTTCTGAATACTCACTTCAAGCAATTCGCGATTTAAGAACGTGGGGAGCCCACAAAAACCAAAAAATTGTGTGTTCCCTATAGTCGTATTTTTTAGAAGAGATTGGAGTGTGATGAGCGAAGTATTAAAAAAGGCGACCAGGTTCTTATTTTTGTATATCGCCATGTCATCGGAAGACCGGTCCTGCAAAAAATCAAAAACGACCTCAGCTGAATTCAATAAAATTTCGGCTTCCCTGCTGCCTCTTGCATGGCGCCACGCATGGCCTGCCCCAAATTTTTGCTGACACTCCGCCAGGTTAAGTTCATTACCGATTACCAAAATATTCATTTCGTTCGTGTCGGATTGTTCTGGGTCAATTGATTATCGATATTTGATCAAAAGTAATACACACCACCTTATGTCAAAAGAAGTTATTTATTCCGCCAACGCCCCCGAACCCATCGGCCCTTACAGCCAGGCTATCAAAGTAGGTTCCATGCTCTTCGTTTCAGGCCAGATCGCCATCGATAAGGCTACCGGAAAGATTCTTACTGAAAACATCACAGAAGAAACTAACCAGGTGTTGAAGAATTTGGGTGAGGTTCTAACCGCTGCAGGTATGGACTTTTCGCATGTAGTGAAATGCTCTATTTTCCTGAAGGATATGGCCCAGTTTCCAGTAGTGAATGAAGCCTATGGTAAGAAATTCGCAACCAATCCACCCGCCCGCGAAACAGTAGAAGTAAGTCGATTACCCAAAGACGTGAATGTTGAGATTTCCTGCATTGCGGTAAAATAATTTAAGTTTTAACCTGATAGAAACATTGGCCATTCGTTATTGTCCTATGTGGTCTATTAAATTTCTCACCCACTACTTGCCTTGAATTTCTTACCTTTGACCTCCCTGTTTTACATTAAAAATGAGAGAAGTCCGAGTTCGTTTTGCCCCCAGTCCTACCGGTGCCCTACATATTGGCGGAGTGCGCACAGCCTTGTATAATTACCTGTTGGCGAAGAAAACCAATGGCACCATGATCCTGCGGATTGAGGATACCGATCAGGGACGCTTTGTACCTGGGGCAGAAGAATACATCAAGCAATCATTAGACTGGGTAGGAATAATAATCGATGAGGGCGTAGCTCAAGGTGGGCCCCATGCACCCTACCGTCAATCAGAACGCAAACCTTTATATCGACAATACGCACAAAAGTTAATCGATGAAGGCAATGCCTATTATGCATTTGATACTGAAGCCGAGTTGGACGCAATGCGGAATCGACTAAAAGCTATGGGTTCTTCTAATCAACAATACAGCGCTACCACGCGCATGATGATGGACAACTCCTTAACTCTTTCAGAGGCGGATGTTAAGAAAAAGCTGGAGGCCGGTGACCCCTATGTAATTCGCCTAAAAGTACCCGATGATGAAGAAATCCATTTGACAGATCTGATCCGGGGCGAAGTAAAAGTTCACTCAGCACAGATTGATGATAAGGTGTTGATGAAATCCGATGGAATGCCTACCTATCATTTAGCTAATGTGGTGGATGATTACCTCATGAAAATTTCTCATGTGATTCGCGGAGAAGAGTGGTTGCCCTCCGCACCATTGCACGTTTTGTTATATCGCTTTCTGGGTTGGGAAAAAGAAATGCCACAGTTTGCGCATTTGCCCTTGTTATTAAAACCGGATGGCAATGGAAAACTAAGCAAGCGCGATGCAGATCAAATGGGCTTTCCAATCTTCCCGCTCAACTGGACAGATCCAAACACAAATGAG
>JBEBJH010000277.1:0-5666 GCA_040079965.1 Cyclobacteriaceae bacterium | reverse complement strand
GATATACTCTGAGCATTTCCTACTTTTACAAGTAGCAGAATAGTCAAAAGGTTAATAAATCGCAGCACAGGTAATGGTTTGTATAACTAAGATAAAATATTTGTTTCAAAGTTGTGTAGTGATGGGGCTGTTGAATTTGAGTTTTAATGCTCCGGCCCAGGAGAAAAAGGAATTCTATGCAACTGGTGAACTCAGGGCGGTAGGGCATGTTAATGCTGACCAAAAAGAAGGCGAGTGGAAATATTTTTACCCGAACGGGAAAAAGAATGCCATTGAAAATTATGCTAAGGGGAGCTTAAATGGGGAGGTCTATTATTTCTATCCCACCGAAACTTTGCAGGGCAAGGAAAACTGGATTTCTGGAACTCTCTCGGATTCTTCATGGTATTATCATCCGAGCGGTGCATTGCAGAGGAAGGGAAAGTATCTAAACAGTGAATACACCGGCACCTGGGTTCATTTTTTTGAAAACGGAAAAGTGGAGCGTGTTGTAAATTACCTGAAGGGTTTACCGAATGGTCCAACCGTTGTGTCCAATGAACAAGGTGTTCGGGTTCAGGAAGGTTTTTATCAAAATGGACTGGAAGCGGGTGAATGGAAATTTTATTCGCAGGAAGGTGAATTGGAGTTTGTCGGCCAGTATGTTGAAGGGAAGCCGGTTGGTGTTTGGTATCAGTTCGTGAAAGGCAAAAAGAAAGTCTACAAAAGCTACTAAAACTCCTTCTTCATATGGAAGAAGAACCCTTGTGTCTTTTCGCGTGTGAAGGTATATTCAAATCGCAACACTGCATCATAGGCTGTAACGATATCAATGCCCGCACCGGCACCCGCCAATAGTTTGTCGGATAATCGGGTGTTTAAATCGCGTTCCTCGTAGTAAGGATAGTTTTCAACATACCCCAGATCTACATAGCTCTTGAGGTAAATGGTGAGTGGAAAATATCGAAATTGTTCTATAGGCATGTCATCTAAATTCCAGGTGCGTGAAAAGATTTTCTTTCTGAATGTGGTTTTATTGAGAAAGAACTTAGGCCCTTCGATAACGTAAACTTCATATCCTTTTACTAACTGCCTGCGATACCCCAAAGCACTAAACATGGTATATGGCTGTTGGGTAGGAGTGCTGAAATAGACCGAGGAAAAGTTTGATAGATAGAAGTTTTTCTTAAGATCAAAATAACGGGAGTATGTTAGATTCGTCTCCCATTGGTCTACATCTGTGCCAAACCCTAAACCTGATTTTTGAACGAAAGCAGTGATCTGGTATCCTTTGAGTGGGTACGCAATCACATCGCGATGCTCTGAGTTAAACGAGTAAGTTAGTACGCCATACATTTGGTTATTAAGGCCATCGCCATAATAATTGGAATTTAAGTAGGCTATTGTATCGGCAACAGTATTGTTCAGATAACCAAAATTGAAGGAGTGGGATTCATAAAAGGATTTCCTAAAGGTATACGTGATACCAAATCCCTTACCTTTTTTCAATGTTTTTCTCCCCTCTTCAAATTCAAGTTTATGGTCAACCGTTTGGTAGGCGAGGTTTTTTGGTTCGCTGTAAGTAAAATCAAAACTCAGGCCATGCTTTTGCTTGCGGTCGATGTAGGGGATGCGATATGATAATTCAAAACGCCTGGTAAAACCAAACTGAGCCGTGAATCTCAAGGTTTCGTTCCGACCACGGAAATTATATTGGTACAGCCGCAAGCCGTAGTTTACACGGCTAAAGTCGTGATTGTAGTTTTGCCACCATTCATTAAAGTTACGATCTGATAATTCGAAGATTGGGGAAGGAAAGGTGTACCAGCGTTCGCTTACTTCAATAAGCAGGTCCACATTGCCTGAAGTTATTTCTAACCATCGAACGGATACTGTATTAAATAATCTCAGGTTATAAATCTTTCGCTGGTCTTGCAGAAGAATAACATCCATGCGATGGGTGCTCACCGTATCTCCCGGTTTCAGGCTAAGTTCGCGCGAAATAATTCTCTCCCGCGTGATTTTATTACCGATAATAATTACCCGATTAACAGTAACTATCCGGTTTGCAAGCGTGTCTGTAGGAGGCCTTACTACCGTATCAGCGGGTTGTGCAAAAATAATAAGACCAAAAATCAATGCCCACATGCCTGTTTGTTACCTCCTGTTATTCGATTTCAGTCAAGCCTGACTTTTATTTTTGGACTGGTTGCGAAAAGACCAAATCATTATAAGGATGCCGGCAATAACCAGTGGAATACTTAAGATCTGGCCCATGTTCAGTGGAAGTTCATCCTCGAAAGAGACCTGGTTTTCTTTCAAAAACTCATAGGCAAAACGGAGGCTCCACAGCACAATCATGAATACGCCAAAAATTCTTCCAGGTGGTAAATTTGCTTTATCCTTTCGCCACATCAAAAACAGAATGATAAACAGGATAACACATGAGATGGATTCGTATAACTGAGCCGGGTGTCGGGCAATACCAAATGTACTCACCCGTGCAGCCAGACTGCCATCAGGGTCTACATCCATTTTATAGTTTAGAGGAGTTATTCCGGGTTCATCTACAAATTCATTATAATAGCTTAAGAAGTGCTTGACATCACCTTCTAGAAATGAAACGGCATCGCCTTGGCTGGTACTTTTTTTGAAAATCACGTAGATATTGATTGGCACCCGACCATTCGATCCTTCTGGTAACATTTTATTCTTTTCAACTTTGAGATATTCTGCGGGATTATGGCCGCCCTTGTTATCCATAATGCCTTCCGTTACCCGGTTAACAAAGACAACACTTAAGGGATTGTTTGAAGGTAAACCTACAATTTCTGAGTTGAAAAAATTACCAAGCCTAATCAACGCACCTGTAAGAGCGACAACAATAACAATTCGGTCAAGAACCTGAATATAACTTTGGTCTGGCTTCTTCTTACGGCTATAAAGCCAGAGTGCAAACAAAATCCCGAATGCCCCACCATGGCTAGCTAGTCCCTGCAATCCCGTAAACCGGAATGGTGAGAGTTCAAAAGGCAGCAGAATGCTAACCGGATTAGTTACAAAGAGCTCAGGTTGGTAAAAAATCACATGACCGAGCCTGGCCCCCAAAATAGTTGCAAGCACCATGTAGATAGTTAGTGTGTCTACATCTTTTTCAGGCTTACCCTCCTGGCGGTAAATGTAATAAAGAACCTGTTGGCTAATTAGAAAGCCTAAGGCGAACAGTAGACCGTACCAACGCAACGTAAACGAGCCAAAGGAGAAAATTTCAGGGCTTCCGTTCCAAATAATATAACTTATCATATGAGAATTAATAAAATACCCGCATTAAGTACGGGCCTAATGGGCAAATATAAGGACTAAAGCCAAATGCCCAATGTGGTTTTACAAGCCCTCAAGTTCTTCCAATTCAAGCTTAAAATTCCCCGATAAAATCGGGAATCGACACCAGCTGCGAGGGTCTACATTGATGTCATCCAGATGAAAGGAGGGAGCCAGCCGTTCACGTTTCCATTGGTTTGCCGACCAGAGGCGGAAAAATTTTTTAATGTATTCTTTAAGCTGAACTGGTGCCACCACGGGATTTAACGATTTGGCTTTCAAAAGCTGATATACCTCTACCGGTGATTTCCGATCGCGGATCGCAAGTTTTTCAATTTCGACTAAAATGGTATATGGCATCAGGTCCTTTTCATCAGTTTGGGCTCTGTCGACAGGCCTTAATTCAGCTGTAGGGGTCAGGTTGTTTACATACGAAAGACCGGTATACCCAAGTTCCTTTTCAGCCCACTTCAGCCATTGTAAAATGAAGGGTTTATCCACTCCGGCAATAGGGGCCAGACTTCCGCTGGTATCACCATCCATAGTAGCATAACCTACATCACCTTCACTGCGATTGGAGGTAGTTAGTAAAACAGCCTGTTTAATATTGGCCAGCAACCAGATAATTGGTGAGCGTGCGCGAGCTTGAATATTTTGCCTTGCAATGTCGTCTTTCTCCCAGGTCAATTCGCGGCCCAATACCTTTTCGATTTTCTCCTCGTAAGAATTTACTTCTTGATTAATGTTCCAGTGATAGAATCTGGCCCCGATGGAAAGGGCCAATTCTTTTGCTGCTGTCAATGTTGCTTCTGAGGAATTAATTGTCCCCTGATAAGCACATGTAAGAAGTTGACCAACCGCATCTTTGGTATTCTGAGTAGCGGGTAAATTGAGTAGTTGACAGAATTTTTCCCAACCCAATTCAACCGAAGCTCTTCTCACCATTTCTGCAACCAATATTGCGCAAAGGGATGAGTCGGCTCCACCACTCAAACTCAAAACGTACCCTTTTGCTTTGCTCTTCCTTAAATAATCAAATAAGGCGAGTGAGGTGGCTTTGATAAATTCTTCATTGCGTTCCTTGTTGTCGGTAATTTGATGAATAGGCGTTAATGTCGGTTCATCAAAGTCAATATCGCAACAAAGAACATTGTATGGTTTCAGAGACAGTCGTTCGTTAATTCTTATCAATTTGCCATGTTGGCCAAAAATAATATCGCCATCGTAAATCATGCGACCTGCTTCATTACCTAACAGGTTAACAAACAAGTAAACACATTTAAAAAGCCGAGAACCTTCAATCACCACCTCTTGTTCACGCAATTGACTTTTGCTCATAGCAAAGTGACTAGCGCTGGGGTTCAAAATTAAGTCTACCCCACGTTGTGCCAACCTGTAGCCAGGTCGTTTGTCTTTTCGCCATGCATCTTCACAAATTTCAAAGCCAAACTTTATTCCATGGGCTTCATAAATTAAATCTCCAACCTGAAACCCTTGACCCCAATCTTTAATCTCTTGCGCCTTTCCCGCTGGCCAGGCGTCAAACCACCGGGGCTCATAATGCACACCATCCCGTGCCATGTTTTGCTTTAAGGTGATGCCAATAATTTTTTGGTCTTGAATAACACAAATGCCATTGTATGTTATTCCAGTGATACGGACCGGTAAGCCTATGCAAGCAGTTATTGTATCACAATGTGGAATGATTTTTTGGAGATGCTGCCATGCTTTTTCGCTCAGCCATTCACTCAAGAACAAATCTTCGCATCCGTAGCCAGTCAGGCTAAGTTCTGGAAAACAGAGAATCCGAATCTTCTGTTTTTTTGCTTCCTCGATGGCTGAAATAATGTTGTTAACATTGCTATCCCAATCCAAAGGAGTTTGATTAACTGTGGCCCCACCTATGCGTAACGAACTCATGTAGATTGTAAACGAATTTTAAATATTTAAAAGAATGCAGGTCTTTTCGGCTGCATCTTGCTCGGCTTTCTTTTTAGTAAAACCAAAACCTTGACCAAAAGGTTGATCGCCTATGATTACCTGGGCTGTAAATTCTTTGCTATTTCTTCCTTTTTTTACATCAGTCACCTCAAAGCGAATTTCTTTTCCATTTCGCTGGGCCCATTCAATCACCTTGCTTTTGTGATTTGAGTTTGAGTTTACAACAACCTCCAGGTCAAAATAAGGTTGAATGAGTTTATCGATAACAAATTTCTTTGTGCGTAGATATCCTTTGTCCAGATAAATCGCACCTACCAGAGCCTCCAAGGCGTTTCCTAAAATTACCTGATGGAGTTGAGCGTTTTTATGATCGAACTGCACGATGGCAGCTACCCCTACCTTGCGGGCTAAATGATTCAATGATT
>JBEBJH010000276.1:0-5679 GCA_040079965.1 Cyclobacteriaceae bacterium | reverse complement strand
CCCCGATACCATCTTCGGTGTCGACTTCATGGTGCTGGCTCCTGAACATGATCTTGTGAAAAAGATCACTTCACCCGGGCAGAAGGCGGAAGTTGAAAAATACCTGAAGTATGTAGAGAGCCGTTCGGAAATAGATCGCATGGCGGAGGTGAAGAAGATTACAGGTGCTTTCATTGGTGCCTACGCGATCAATCCATTCAACGGAAGAGAAATTCCGGTGTGGATCAGTGAGTATGTTTTGGCTGGGTATGGAACCGGTGCCATCATGGGCGTGCCGTGTGGCGATGAGCGCGATCATAAATTTGCCAACCATTTCAACTTACCGATCACGAACATCATTGGTTCGCATTACAACGGTGAAGAGGCCAACCCAACCAAAGAAGCCATCTTAGAGAATTCTGATTTCCTTAACGGGATGGTGATGCATAAAGCCATCGATGTGGTGGCTACCAAACTGGAAGAAATGGGCATTGGCAAACGCCAGGTGAATTATAAAATGCGTGATGCAGGCTGGAGCCGTCAGCGCTATTGGGGCGAACCATTCCCGGTAGTGTTTAAAGACGATGTGCCGTATGCAATGAAAGAAAGCGAGTTGCCATTAGAGTTACCACCATCAAATAACTTCAAACCTTCCGGCAATGGCGAAGGGCCGCTGGCCAACTTGACAGACTGGATCAACTTTTCACCAAACGCGAAGCGCGATAGCAACACAATGCCAACCCATGCCGGTGCGGCCTGGTATTTCCTGCGCTACATGGACCCGCACAACGAACATGTTTTCGCAGACAAAAAAGCCCTGGATTACTGGAACCAGGTGGATGTGTACATCGGTGGATCGGAACATGCTGTAGCACACTTATTATATTCACGCTTGTGGACGAAAGTACTGCACGATTTAGGGTATCTGAATTTTGATGAGCCGTTTAAGAAGCTGATTAATCAGGGTAAGATTACGGGTGATTCGAGATTTGTTTATCGTGTAAGAGGCACACATCAATTTGTTTCAGCCGGATTGAAAGGCAACTATGAAACCGATGCACTTCATGTCGATATAAGTTTAGTTAATGGATTGGAATTAGATACCGAAGGTTTCAAAAAATGGAAGCCTGATTTCGCTAACGCGGAATTCATATTAGAAGATGGCAAATACATCTGCGGCTCGGCCATTGAAAAAATGAGCAAGTCCTATTTCAATGTGGTGAACCCAGACCAGATCATCAATGACTATGGAGCCGACACGTTGCGCTTGTATGAAATGTTCCTCGGTCCGCTGGAAGCTTCCAAGCCCTGGAGCACGCAAGGCATTGATGGGGTTTTCAAATTCATCAGAAGATTCTGGAACCTGGCGCATGACAACACCGGTAAGTTCAAAGTAAGTGATGCTGAGCCAACGCGCGAAGAATTAAAAGTGCTTCACAAGACGTTGAAGAAAGTAGAACAGGATATTGAAAACTTCTCGTTCAACACTTCGGTCAGTGAGTTCATGATCTGCGCCAACGAATTAAGTTCATTGAAATGCAACAAGCGCAAAATCATTGAGCCGCTGGTAATCGCCCTCTCTCCTTTCGCACCGCATGTGTGCGAAGAGTTGTGGTCGCTGCTCGGTTATTCCGATACAATCTTACATGCATCGTTCCCGAAATACGATGAGCAGTACCTGATCGAAAGCACCTTCAGCTATCCGATCTCCATCAATGGAAAAGTACGTGCGCAAATGGAATTTGCCTTAGACATGCCCAGGGAAGACATCGAGAAAGTGGTGCTTGCTTCTGAGATCGTTTTAAAGTGGACTGAAGGCAAACCACCCAAAAAAGTGATCGTGGTGCAAGGCCGAATCGTAAACGTGGTGTTGTAACTCTCCCGTTGCTCGCCTGTAAGAAAAAATCGAGCAACTGTTCTCTATTATAAGAGGCTGTCTCAAAAGTCATCCAGTCATCGTCTAGCCTTAGGCAAGACGATCCCGTTTTGTCAAGGTATGATGGGATTCCGGCTCAAGCCTGCCTGCTCCGCCAACTGGCGGATTCGGGTGCCTGCGCTAAAGCTTCAGCGCCAGCGTACAAAGGCAGGGCCGGAATGACATTTCAATTTTAATTGACTTTTGATACTGCCTCTTCTTTTTATTACTCTTCTATAAACATCTAATAATTGCTTACTATTCGTCTTTCTCTTTACCAATAATATATCTACTCATCTTGTTTGCGTGAGCCGTGAGTATATTAGCCATGCCATCATATTGGCCAAAGATTCCTTTTGTTTCTTTATAGATAACAGGGGAGCCATAATAAGTCCTGGTTCCACAATAGAATTGCCCTAAATTTTTTGCTTCCGGATCACCGGCTTCAGTTTTACCCGGGTTAGGGCCAAGCATCATTGTTACAACTGCATTTACCCCATAGTCGTCTTGAAGTTGCTTTGGTTTGCGCGTAGCGATGTACACAACGACTACCGCATCCACCCCTAAGCCTTTGCATAGTTCATAGCCAAGGTTTGAGGTAAGTTTTCTATTAGCTGTGAATACACCGCCCTGAAAGTTTGTAATGGCCGATTCATCTTCTTGCTCATTGGCCACAAAAAATTCACGGTACCCCATGCCCGATGGACAAACTTTTAATGTGTTGGCACTCGCAGTGGATGTAGTAGTAGTGGTGGTAGTGGTCGTCCAACCGCCAGCGGTAGTACTGCTACTCGAGGTTCGAACCCTGGCACGGCTAATGGTGACTTTCTCTCTCTTTGCTGATTCCTGAACAAACCCATAATAGAGTTCAGCCTTTTCTTGCGTGTCAAGAAACTCTGCGGGAGTAAGTAATTCAATTCCGTTCTGTTTAAAGGCGTCTTTAAAAGGCTGAATACTCTTAGCATAAAAACCATTCACCTGGCTTTGACCCGCTGAAGGGGATGTGACCCAGGCGGCTGTTCCGGTTATATTAGCTTTGCCCTTACCTGCATCATACAAGTAATAACTAATAAGGGCCACTCTTTTTGGTTTAGGATCGACCAGGTCCATATTGGCACTGTACCCTCCGCCATTGTTAGAGTTCCTTCCCTCTCCTGGAAAATCAAATTTTACTTTAATCTTTTCCGCGTCTCTTGTGTCATTGAAAAATTCAGTAGGATCATTGTTCTTTCCGGTCGCCTTCATGTTGGCACCATTATCCACCAATGCCATAATCACTTCTTCATTAGGCGCGGGTTGTAATACTGCAGACGTCAATGGAGTTCTTTTGTTATTATCAAGATTTTCCATATCAGCGCCTTTATCTTTTAGTAGCTTAACAATACCATAGGCGCTCCCAAAGCCTGAGACCTCTAAGTTTTTATACCAATCCGGTAATGGCAGCGAAGCTTTTTCATAGTAGTCGATGATAGCTTTGTTGCGGGCATTACGTGCCTCAACAGGTTGCCAGTTAAAAGCAATTTCGTGAACTGCGTTGCCGCCTGTGATTGCACTTTTGAAATCTGTTTTAGCACCCGCGTTCAGCAAAAGTTCTACACACTCTTCGCAGTTGGTATTGACAAGCGCATTCCCCAACGCAGTAAAGGTCATGGAATTACCAGCCGGCATTTTGGCAAGCTGATCTTCATACGCTTTAACCATGTATTTGTTCCCTTTTTTTCCTTTTGCCTTTTCCTCTTCAAGCAATTTCCGAATGGGACCAGCCATGTCTACTTTAACTTCTGCTACTTTGTTAGGGTCGGCTCCTGCTTTCAGTAAAAGTTTCATAACATCTACCGAGTAGTAGGTCGGTGCATTGACCAAAGCCGGATAGTCGCCACCATTGGCATCCGCACCTTTGCCAAGCAAATATTCAGTTACATCGGGCCACAAGAAGGCCGAAGAAATCGGGGTTGCTCCACCCGCATTTTTGAAGTTCACGTTGGCACCACCGTCAACATTTTTTTTTACAGTGGCCATGTCACCGGCAGCACACGCTTTGATCAGGGCTTCATTATCCTGCGCGAGTAGATGAAACGAGAAAAAGAGAAAGACCATTGTTAACAGCGCTTTCATACATTAGGGGTTTAGGTGTGAGGTTTTTTTTGTAATGAAAGCTGCGTACATAACCTCATTCTTAAAATACCCTTGAATGGGTATATCCAGTCCGTACTGGTACGGATTATTTAAATGGAATGCAAAATCATCAACAATCAGTTGACCGCACTTAATGACAGATTAAAAAACAGTCCGAACCTGTTTCGTAAGTAGAGGCTGTACCAAAATCTGATGTCAGGTTGAGCATGTCGAAACCTCTTTAAGCTCCGGAATAGCCTTCGACAGGCTCAGGCTGACAATGAAATTAACTTTTGAGACAGCCTCATTCTATAATCCCAGATCTGTGTCAAGACAAATCACGGATTTTTATTTTTTAAAACATGACGGAAATCATTACATTCATCATGGTATTAAACCACCTTCCCTCATGTAAAACTTAACCATTTACCGCCATGATCTCCGAAATATTAACAACCGGAAAACACTTGCTCCAGCCTAGCTTAATGGAAATGCACCACAGCAGCCTGGAATGGCTCTCTACCACCGTACTTTGGAAACAGGAAGTTTCCTTCTTTCAAAAACTACTCGATCGCTATTCTCCCCAACTCACTTCCATAGATGACAAAAAGAAAGTAAGTCACTTTCAAAATGTGATTACGTATTACGGAGGCGAACTAATCGACACACTTCGCAAAAAAATCAAAGGCCACGAACACAAACTGGCCGACCGCCTGCAGGAACTTAAAACCACCGACACCGAATACTATCAGGAACATGGCGAACTGATGGAAGAATTGGGTGCCTTCTTGAAAACCTTTAATTCCTTCAAGAGCGAGTTCTTCTCCTTTATCGACAAGGCGCTCTGAGAAATCAGGTTTAGCTAACGCCCAGTAGGTAACAATTACTTAACTTAGCGCACCTTAAAAGTTCTACCTCATGCGCTATTCTAAAATTGTTGGCCTCGGACATCATGTGCCCGAAACAGTAATCACCAACGCCCAGCTATCCTCCATGATGGATACTACCGATGAGTGGATTATTGAACGAACGGGCATAAAAGAAAGGCGCTGGATAGATCCCGCCAAGGATACGGTTGCGAACATGGCAGCCAAAGCTTCGCGCATGGCGCTAGAGCGGGCAAAGCTTACCGAAAAGGACATTGAGTTTATCGTATTTGCAACCATTACCCCCGACTATTTCTTTCCTGGCTCGGGGGTTTTGCTTCAGCGTGAATTAGGACTTGCCGGAATCGGAGCCCTTGACATCCGCAATGCTTGTTCAGGATTTATCTATGCACTCTCGGTAGCCGACCAGTTCATCAAGTCAGGAATGTATAAAACCATCCTGGTGGTTGGCGCTGAAATACAGTCGACCGCCATTGACGCTACCACCCGCGGCCGCAACACGGCTGTAATTTTTGCCGATGGCGCTGGGGCTGTCATTCTTCAGCCTTCTGATAAGCCTGGAATTCTTTCAACCCATTTACACTCTGATGGTCGGTTTGCCGAAGAACTCTATGTGCGCGATCCCGGCAGCAGTCGCCCGCGCGAAGAAAGACAACCCGAACAAATTCTCGACACCACTCATTATAAAGTAGTGATGAATGGCAGCCAGGTGTTTAAACATGCCGTGGTGCGATTTATGGAAGTTATCAACGAGGCGTTGAACGCCAATGGAATGAAGAAGGA
>JBEBJH010000032.1:0-28550 GCA_040079965.1 Cyclobacteriaceae bacterium | reverse complement strand
CCTGCTGGCTCGGCACCACGTGAAACTGTCTCATTTGATACAACTTTCGACATAAGTGCACTATATTCGGTGGAGATGTCTTTGTCATCAAAGGTGATAAGCAGCTTAAAGCCCATTGCATTTTCATAGAAGTCCACCCAACGATTCATGTGACCGAGTTCGACATTTCCGACACAATGATCCACATAATTAAGACCAATAGGATTAACCTGAACGGTTCCTTTCATGGCTTTATAGCCAGGCATAAAAGCGCCTTTGTAATGAGTTCTTTCTACAAACGTATGAATGGTTTCGCCATAGGTTTTAATAGAAGCAACAACTAATTCCCCAAACTCGTCCTCTAGCTTTTTGGGCTCACCTGCTGGCTCGGCACCACGTGAAACTGTCTCATGAAAAGATTGGGTAGCGTCATCTACCCATAGCGCAAGAACTTTAACGCCATCGCCATGTTTTTTTACATGTTCTGAAATATAGGAATCGGGTTGAAGACTTGACGTTAGCACAAACCTGATTTTGTTCTGTTGTAACACATAGGAGGCCCGATCTCGTATACCAGTTTCTGGTCCTGCATAAGCGATAAGTTCAAACCCAAGGCAATGTTGATAGTACAAGGCGGCTTGCTTGGCATTTCCTACATAAAATTCAATATGGTCAGTGCCTTTAATAGGTAGAAAATCCTGATTCATGTTTTTATGCTTTAAACAGTTCAAAATTAATCATTCCTTGAGTTTTAATTTAGCCCGTATTTCTATAATCTTGACAAAAATTTGACCTATGGACGTGAAGGAACTTGATAAAGCAATTCAGGAGATAGCTATACGCAGAAATGCCTTAAAGAAGATAGATTACAATAATCCCAAATATGATGACCTGGAGGAAGAACTTCATGATTTAGAGGATTCGTTGCATGTAAAATTTGGGGAATACCTGGAAGATGTTTTGCAGGATGTGCATGATAAGTACTGCCCTGATACCGATGTGCTCTATCCGATCGCCTATTTAGCCAAATCCTACTCTATCAATGACAAAAACGAATTCTCGGTTGCCACCAGCGAGGGTGTTTTTGTTGAAGTAGATTCAATTCCGGGTAAGGATACCAAATTAGTTATCGTGCCTAACCCAATACGGGTGATACTTAATGTGGGCAAAGATCAGCAGCAGATCGTCTGGACGGCTAAGTAAAAATTAGTACCCCAATTTCTTCCTTACTTTGGCAAGAACTTCACGGGCAATTTTGGTTGCCTTTTGTTCGCTTTGCTCAAGTTTCTTCTCTAATTCCGGGAGATTGCTCATATAGAAATTAAAGGCCCCTCGCTCCTTCGCGTACTTCTGAACAATCAGATCAAAGAGCGCTTGTTTGGCATGTCCATAGCCAAAATTTCCCGCAAGGTATTTTTGCTTTAGATCTTCAGTTTGTTCGGGTGTAGCAACCAATTTATAAATAGCAAATACATTATCGGTGTCCGGATTTTTTGGTGCCTCCATGGGCGTGCTATCAGTAACAATTAACATGATTTGTTTGCGCAGCTCCTTATCGGGAAGAAAGATATCTATAATGTTTCCGTACGACTTACTCATCTTCTGCCCGTCCGTACCAGGAATGGTCATAACCTCCTCTTCAATTTTAGCTTCCGGAATTACGAAGGTTTCACCATAAAGAGTGTTAAATGAATTTGCAATATCTCGTGCCATTTCTAAGTGCTGTCGCTGATCCTTTCCAACCGGAACAAAATTGGCATCGTATAAAATGATATCAGCAGTCATTAATACAGGATAGATAAACAAACCCGCGTTTACATCCGCAAGTCGATCGGCTTTGTCCTTGAAAGAGTGAGCATTGGCCAACATCGGAAAAGGAGTAAGGCAATTTAAATACCAGGTGAGTTCACAAACTTCAGGGATGCGGCTCTGCCTGTACAGTAGATTTTTCTCAACATCGAATCCAAAGGCCAGCCACGCTGCAGCAACAGCTTGCATATTGGCAACCCGTTGTTGGGCATCCTTTATGGTAGTGAGAGAGTGAAGGTCAGCAATGAAAAAGAAGGATTCATTGCCGGGTTGTTGTGATAATTTGATTGCTGGAATAATGGCCCCTAAAAGATTACCCAAATGAGGGCGGCCGCTGCTCTGTATTCCGGTTAATATTCTTGCCATACATATGCAAAGAAAATGAAGTATTGTGAATTTGGCGTTACCGGAGCTATAGAAAGTTGGTAAAATGATTTGTTTCAGAAGTGCCAGCTAAGAAGTAATTTTACCACTTATGAGACTGTACATACTATTTTGTATACTGTTAATGCATGGCCCTGCTCAGGCCCAGCTTACCGAGCCTCTTATTTTTAAGGAGAAGATTCACGACTTTGGAGAGATTGTTGAATCAGCGGGTTCAGTTGAATATGAATTTAATTTTACCAATAGCAGTGGCCGGCCTGTTAAGATAATTTCGGTGCAAGCATCCTGTGGGTGTACCACACCGGGCTGGTCAACAGCACCTGTAGTGCCAGGAGAGAAGGGCTTCATAAAGGCAAGTTTTGATCCTAAAGGTCGCCCGGGCTATTTTAATAAAACCTTAACGGTAACTACTGATTTTGATCCCAACCCAATCTTGCTACAAATAAAGGGAGCAGTGGTGGATCGGCAATCAGCGACAAATGAATCGTTGCCAGCGATTAATGGTAATCTTCGCCTCGCGGTTAATTCATTTAACATGGGTAAGATATTTATCAATAAGCCATCCCCTCTGAGGGAGTTTACGGTTATGAATGCCGGTACTCATAAGGTTGATTTTGTGAATGTGGTGGCACCAGCCTATATCAAGGTTGAAAAACCAGCCTCATTGAAACCGGGTGAGCGAGGACTAATCAAATTAACTTATGATGCTAAGCTTCGCAATCAGTATGGTTTCTTGTCAGATAACATTGAAATACACACTACCGATTCCGTAAACCCGGATAAGTCTTTTTCAGTCTATTCTACTGCCGAGGAGTTTTTTCCCCCGCTTTCACCAGAAGAACTTGCAAAAGCTCCAACGCTTTTAAGTTCACAGTATGAAATTAATTTTGATCGGGCAAAGAAAGGAACTCTTGTTGAGAATTCAGTACCATTAACTAACAAAGGAAAACAGAATCTTGAAATTCGTTATATCCAAAGCAATTGCACCTGTGTTATGGTAAGCATGGAAAAGAAATCGATTAAGCCTGGCGAGTCTGTTCAACTTCATTGGATTTTAAATACCGAGGGTAGGATGGGTACGCAAAACAAGGCCATTACTATTTACTCCAATGATCCGCGTAACCCGGTTCAGAGAATAACGTTAAGTGGCTATATCGAGGATTAAACGAAATGTTTCGCGATGACGGTCGCTGCATGGCCATCACCATAAAGACCTTCTTTTAGTCGAAAGGATTTGTTGTAATTCTCTTTAAACAAACTTAGAATTACTTTTCTATCCGCACCTGCCAAAGCATTGGCCCCGGCTTCAACCAACTCCACCCATTCGGTTTGGTCGCGAAGTGTAATACAGAATTTCTCAAAGAAATAGGCTTCTTTTTGCAAACCACCGCTATCGGTCATTACCATTTTGCAGTTCTGCAGTAGAGCCAGCATATCAAAGTATCCAACAGGTTCAATAATTGTAGCTTCCAACTGGATATTTTGTTTCTCAAGAAATGCCTTGGTACGTGGATGGAGAGGTATAACAATCCTTACCTCCCGACTTATTTCCTTCAATGCTTCACAAATTTCCTTGAGTCGTTTCGGATCGTTGGTATTTTCTGCCCGGTGTAAGGTGACCAAGATGAATGGTGTGTTTTCAAGTTTCTCTTTTTGAAGGATGGTGGAGTGTGTGTCTATCTTTGACCTATAATAGCGAACAGCATCGTACATTACATCGCCAGACAAAATAACCTTGCAGCTAAAATCATCATATCCTTCCTGATGTAAGTTTGTGATTGCTGTTGAGGTTGGGCAGAATAGAACGGAACTGATCCGATCAGTGAGAATCCTGTTTACCTCCTCAGGCATTTTCATTTCAAAACTTCTCAGGCCAGCTTCGACATGAGCAACGGGTATGTGCAACTTAACAGCCGCCAGTGCTCCTGCAAGTGTTGAGTTGGTATCACCATAAACCAGTGCATTGTCTGGTTTTTCTTTGATTAACACCTCCTCAATTTTCTCCAGCATCCTGCCAGTCATGGCCCCATGATTTAGTCCGTTGATCTCAAGGTTATAATCAGGTTGCGGAATTTCCATCTCATCAAAAAACACCTGACTCATGTTGTGGTCAAAGTGTTGTCCGGTATGAACAATCACTTCTTGGATCCCCGCTTTCTTGAGTTCACGCGAAACGGTTGCCGCTTTTACAAACTGGGGTCGCGCTCCTAGGATAGTTACAAGTTTCATTACACAAAAGCAGGAATTCCAGTAATATGATTTCCAAGGATCAATAAATGAATATCATGAGTGCCTTCATAAGTTAATACTGATTCCAAGTTCATCATGTGTCGCATGATGGGATATTCTCCTGTTATACCCATACCACCATGTATTTGGCGAGCTTCCCTGGCAATTTCTAAGGCAATTTCAATATTGTTTCTTTTAGCAAGCGAAATCTGTGCAGTTGTTGCCTTACCTTCATTCATTAAAGTGCCCAAACGCCAGTTAAGTAGTTGGGCTTTAGTAATCTCGGTAAGCATCTCAGCCAATTTCTTCTGCACTAACTGAAATGAACCTATGGGCTTGCCAAACTGGATGCGCTCAACGGCATATCTTCGGGCTGAATCATAGCAATCCATAGCAGCACCAATAGCACCCCAGGCAATTCCATAACGTGCAGAATCCAGACACATCATTGGCGCACCCAAACCATTCTTATTCGGTAGCAAATTTGCCTTAGGCACTCTTACATTATCAAATACCAATTCCCCCGTAGCGCTAGCTCGCAATGACCATTTGCCATGCGTCTCAGGGGTAGAAAAACCAGACATGCCTCGTTCCACGATTAATCCATGAATTCTTCCGGCTTCATTCTTTGCCCACACCACAGCAACATCTGCCTTAGGTGAGTTGGAGATCCACATCTTGGCACCGTTTAATAAATAATGGTCACCCATATCCTTGAAGTTGGTCACCATCCCACTTGGATTAGATCCGTGATCGGGTTCCGTTAATCCAAAGCATCCAAGCCACTCGCCACTTGCCAACTTGGGGAGATATTTCTTCCGTTGTTCTTCACTTCCAAACTTATAGATTGGATACATCACCAGTGAGCCTTGCACCGAAGCGGTTGATCGCATCCCTGAGTCACCTCGCTCAATTTCCTGCATCAATATTCCATATGAAATATAATCCAATCCGCCACCGCCATATTCCTGAGGAACGGTTGGGCCGAAAGCCCCGATGTCTCCAAACTTTCTTACAATCTCGTAGGGAAAGTGTGCCCGTTGTGCCCAGTCTTCAATGTAGGGGGAGATTTCGCGTTTAACGAATTCTCTTATGGAACTGCGAATTAGTTTATGTTCTTCCGTCAACAAATCGTCAATTCCGTAAAAATCAGGATGTTCGTAACGATCTTGCTTTAATGATTTCTTGACTTTTGGTTCGGTGGAAGAATGTGAAGACATAAATATTTTGGTTATTCTTTTGATTGGGTCAAATTTACGTAAGTATTAACAAATCTATGGACAAATCTTCTCTTGATCCGGCTCTGGTTGAGCAGCTAAAAAAGCTACAGCAAAAGTATGCTGTTATGGGGCAGGACCTTTCTTCGTATCTGGATGGCTTGCTCTATTCGGATTATCTTACCTATTGGGATTACATTCATCTGGATACTTTACTTAGTCTTCAAAATCCAAAGACTCGGTTTCCGGATGAAAAGGTTTTTATCATTTATCATCAGATTACGGAATTATACTTTAACCTGATTTTGTGGGAGATAGAACAAATCGCAGAACAGGAAAGTCCAGAAGAAAAGTTTTTTGTAGCTCGCCTGGACCGCATCATTCGTTACTTTCAATTGCTTGAGAATTCTTTTGCGGTAATGGTCGATGGCATGGAGAAAGATCAGTTTCTTAAATTCAGAATGTCGCTGTTGCCGGCATCAGGATTTCAATCTGCCCAGTACCGGCTTATCGAAATTTGTAGTACCGATCTGGTTAACCTTGTCCATGTGGAATTTCGGGAATCCATGATGGAGTACAGTGATATTGAGCAACAAGTAGAACATTTATACTGGCGCAGTGGAGCAACCGAACTGGCATCCGGAAAAAAGACCCTTACGCTGCAACAGTTTGAAGAGAAGTATATAAGGCAGTTTAAGGAAACAGGAATGAAGTACCGTAGCCGGAATCTTAGAAAGCTCTACCAACAATATTTTCCAACTTCTAAATCCGTAATTGAAGGGCTGCGAGAGTTTGATCAGCTTTCAAACGTATTATGGCCGTTAGCTCACATGCGGTCTGCCGGCCGGTATCTTCATCGCGATCCTGATGATATAAAAGCTACGGGAGGCACCAACTGGCAAAAGTATTTACCACCCCGTTTCCAACGCATAATGTTTTTCCCCGAACTGTGGTCTGATCAGGAAAAGCAGGAGTGGGGTAAAGCGGGTGTAATGAAGGCCTTGCGTCCATAAAATCATTTTTCAGGATTTCATTAACTTTACAGTGTATACTCTTTCCTATGAAGAAGGTAGTGGTCTGTGTATTGTTTTTGGTACCTCTCGCCCTTTTTTCTCAGGGTGTAACCCGCTATACGTATCATGATGCAGATAATAAAAATCTGAAAGAGGTATATCAGGTTAAGGATACCATTCAAAATATCTTGCATGGTCGTTATATTTCATATTTCCTAAGCGGGAATATCGAATCAAAAGGACAGTTCGTAAATAATGAAACTTCTGGTGTTTGGGAGTTTTTTTACGAAACCGGAAATATTAAAATGCGCGGCATCTTGAGGCAAAATTCCAATTATGGATTGTGGGAATATTATTATGAAAGTGGGCAGAAAAGTATGGAAGGCACCATCAATAATAAACTTCGCGAAGGTCTCTGGAAAATCTATTACGAGAGCGGAGACCTGAAAGAAAGCGGGGAGTATGTAGACAACAAACGGAGTGGATTATGGAAAACGTTTTTTGAAGATGGTGCGTTGCGTGGAGAGATAGAATATTCTGAGGATCACGGTCGATATATCGAGTATTATCATTCAGGAAAAGTAATGGCCGAAGGCCCCAAAGCGGGTGCGAAAAATGTGGGACACTGGCGCTATTTTTCAGAAAATAGTATCCTGGAAAGCGAAGGCGATTATACTGGCGGGCGAAGGAATGGCGAATGGAAGAATTATTACCCCTCCGGAAAAGTCTCCTCAGAGGGGCGATATGAAAATGATGAACCTACTGGTTCGTGGAAATATTATTTTGAGGATGGAACCCTTAGCTCTTCAGGTGAATTTGTAGGTGGAAAAAGGAATGGTTACTGGAGTGTTAATAACATTGGAGGGAAACTTAAGAGTGAAATTACCTACCAGCTTGGCAGCGGAGAATACAGGGAATATTATCCAAGCGGGAAACTGAAAGTAAAAGGAGTGATTCAGAATGGGAAGAGTCAGGGATTGTGGAATTATTATTATGAGGATGGTAAACTGGAAGGTGAGTGCGATTTTGTTGAAGGCAAAGGCTCCTATAAAGGATATTTTTCCTCCGGATCATTACAAACTAAAGGCACCATTGAAAATGACTTGCGGGTAGGTACCTGGGAATTGTTTGAGGAGGACGGAAAATTATCGGGGTATTACAAACCGTTTTACGAGAACAATACCTTGGCCAACGAAATAAACACACTGGCAAAAGCGCAGCCAAAGTTAGCTCCCGCAACAACACGCAAAGGGTTTAACTACTTCAGTCCAAGGTACCCGGAATATAAGGGTGTGATCGTTCAGGGTAATCCAGCTTTCTCTTTTGTGGGATTTATGCCGTTTGGTATTGAATTCTATAACGAAGAACGGTTAGGGCATGAGTTTGAATTTGAGGCCATCCGCAGTCCATTTTACATTGCCGACTCTGATGTTCCCGAAGGTGAAGTCTTCGATCGCGGGTATGCCATTTCCCTTAAGCAGAAATTTTATAACCCCATGAAAACTGGCATGTGGTATTTTGCCCATGAAATCCGGTTCACCAACCTCAGTCATTTTGTAAACATCAATTACCCGTTGTCTCCTGATAATTTGATCACGGCCAGTGCTTCCGAACAGCGCGCAGAGTATGGAGTAATGGTAGGCAGTCGGTTAATGCAACGCAATGATGGCGATGGATTTACCATTGATGCATTTATAGGGTATGGCATAGGGTATCGAATCTTTGATGCCGATCCTGCCTATGAAGATGATTTTAGCTCGGTCAATCAGGACAAACTCTCACAGACCTTCCGCTTTGGATTAAACTTTGGGTACTCGTTTTCCTTTGATGGGAGGCGGTAGTCCTGGTTTAAACATATTACCTTTACACCAATTACCGGAACTAAATATTGAAAGGAGAAATACCTTTCCTATGAAAAGAACAATCGAAGTACAATTAAGTCCCAAGGAGGCATTTGATGAAAGTGCATTTAAACCTGCGCTCTTTCAGAAACTAGGTATCCAGAATGATGGAAGCGTTTTCATAAATCCTATCAGACGTTCTGTAGATGCGCGGGGAAAGAACGTGTGGGTAAAGGTACTTGTAGAAATAGTACCCGCTAAAGAAGCTACAGATAAGATCACTTATCGAAGGGATTACCGGAATGTAAGTCGGGCTCAGCCTGTGATTATAGTGGGTTCTGGTCCTGCCGGTTTATTTGCAGCGATCCGACTAATTGAATTGGGGATAAAGCCAATTGTGTTAGAACGCGGTAAAGATGTACAAACCCGCAGGCGCGACATTGCAGCCATCAACAAAGAGCACATCGTTAATCCCGAATCGAATTATTGCTTTGGCGAAGGCGGAGCAGGTACGTACTCGGATGGAAAACTATATACCCGATCAAAAAAGCGTGGCGATGTAAGGCGTATTTTGGAGATTCTGGTTGCCCATGGTGCTAGCGAAGATATTTTATTTGATGCCCATCCACATATTGGAACTAACAAACTACCTAAACTGGTAGTGGAACTTCGGGAGAGTATATTAAACGCTGGAGGTGAAATTCACTTCAATACCCGTGTAACGGATTTTGTTTTACAGCAAGATGAGTTAAAGGGGGTGATCACCCAAGCTGGAGACCGTCTGGAGGGGCTGGCAGTAATTTTAGCTACCGGGCATTCCGCCCGCGATATCTTTCAGTTGCTAAATGAAAAGAAGATTTTAATCGAAGCAAAACCATTTGCTTTAGGTGTTCGAGTCGAGCATCCACAGTCCCTGATAGACCAGATACAATATCATTGCGAAGTGGATCGAGGTCCATATCTGCCAGCCTCGTCCTATGCACTTGTTCATCAGGTTAAACTAAACGGCAAGGAGCGCGGTGTCTTTTCCTTTTGCATGTGTCCTGGCGGGTTTATAGTTCCTGCAGCAACTTCCCCTGGTGAGGTAGTTGTAAATGGAATGAGTCCTTCTCGAAGAGATTCAAAGTATGCCAACTCGGGAATTGTTGTGGCAGTGGAGGAGGACAACTTTAAAGGTTATCAAATACATGGACCCTTGGCGGGGATGTATTTTCAGGCTGAAATAGAAAGGAGAGCCTGTGAGATAGCTGGTAATAGACAAACAGCTCCAGCTCAGAGACTAATTGACTTTGTAGAAAGGAAAACTTCAGGCTTTTTACTTGAAACATCTTACCAACCTGGATTGCTTTCTGTGGATATGACAGAGGTTCTTCCAGCCTTTATATCAGAAGGGTTACGGCAGGGTTTTCAAAGCTTTGGAAATAAGATGAAGGGCTACTTAACCAATGAGGCACAGATTGTTGGAGTAGAAAGTCGTACTTCATCCCCCGTAAGAATTCCGAGAAATAAGGAAACCCTGGAGCATGTTCAAACCAAAAGACTTTTTCCTTGTGCAGAAGGAGCCGGATATGCGGGCGGCATTGTTTCAGCAGCCATGGATGGCGAACGATGTGCCGAGGCGGTGGTTAGAATTTACGCAAACAAGAATAAGACATGAGCAAGAAGACTGTAATTATAGGAGCCACTACAAACCCAGCTCGTTATGCTTACTTAGCTGCAGGTTTGCTTAAAGAATACAGGCATGAAATAGTACCTATTGGCATTAAAAAAGGAGAGGTGTACGGAAAGCAAATTCTGTCAATTAATGAACGACCTGCTGTTAATGATGTAGATACGGTGACCCTATATATCGGACCTCGACATCAGCCCCAACATTACGATTATATTCTAAATCTTAAGCCAAAGAGGGTTATTTTTAACCCGGGAACTGAAAATGAAGAATTTGAAAAATTGATTGAACAAGCCGGAATAGAAGCTATGGAAGCCTGTACACTAGTTCTTCTTCGATCAGGTCAATATTAAGTACGATTATTTTGGATAGACGGCAATTGCGCCCACACAGACAACTCTCCACTTACCGTCTTTCTTCTCCATTATCCTTACCTGAGAAGTTTCATCGTGATCAATGTTGTCATTCACTTTTTGGTTGTATCGTACATAGGCACCATTCCCATAGATTCGGAAACTCAGCCATTTACGTTCGATTTTCACATCAGTTGACTGGTGCGAAACATCAATCTGTCGGCTTGAGACTGAGGTCCTAAAATATTCTTCAAATGATTTCTTTATACCTTCCCAACCTTCAATAAAACTTGTACCAGTGGAGTCAGAGTAAGACCAATAGGCATAAGGTACCTGCGCCCAAGTGTTTTCCCAATCTTTTTTGTTAAGCTGAGAGAACGATAAACTTTCTTTTTCAATGACAGCCTTGATGGCCGCTACTTCTTTAGCATCCTGGGCGGCCAAAGAAGTGATTACGAGAGCAAACAAACCGGTCAGAAAAAGTTGCTTTGTATTTTTCATAAGGGATTGGCGTTTATGAATATTAATGTACGGAATATCGTAGAAAAGCTAAAGATTTGATCAAATATATTTAGTGGTATTTTGAATTTTGAGCGATGGCCCACACGCAAACAACCATCCATTTTCCGTCTATTTTTTCCAAAACCCTAACCTGCGAGGTTTCATCTGTATCGATGTCGTCTTTTACCCTCTGAATAAAATGGGCATAAGCGCCATTGCCATAAACCCGAATTTCAATCCATTCATTTGAGATTTCCGCATGGGAGGGTCTGGAGTCTTTAAAATACTCGGCATAAGTTTTATTAAGGGCATCCCAGCCTTCTACGAAACTGGTTGTAGTTGAATCAGAATACGACCAGTAGACGTAAGGCGCTTTCGCCCATGTGCCAGCCCATGTCTTATAGTCAACATTCATAAAGGCAGAAGTTTCTTTTGCTATAACTTTCTTAATAGCCTCTTTTTCATCCTGTGCCGCGAGTGGAGTTATTGGTAGCCAACCAAGCCCGACACTAAGTAAAAATGTAATTAAGTTTCTCAACCGTTATTTCAATGGATTGCCATCAATTTAATCATAAATCAATTGTTTTTAGTGAAACTGCCGGGCATTTTATTAATTTCTAAAAAGTGATATAAATCATAGTACGGGTTCTTGGCTATTCCTTAGCTTAGAGAATTAAACCTTCATTATATGCTTACCGATGAAAAATTAATCCAACTCAAAAAGTACACAGTCAAGCCTGGCAAAAATATTAAGCTTAAGGATTTTGACACGGAGTACACAGGTAAAACGTTGAACAAAGCAGACTCAGAACTGCTGCTGGAAAATGGCCGTAAGCATTTGGCCGAAGTACAGGATGAGCTATATGCCCACAACCGGTACAGTGTTTTAATAATTTTTCAAGCAATGGATGCAGCGGGAAAAGACGGTGCAGTTAAACATATTATGTCGGGGTTCAATCCGCTGGGTGTTAAGGTACATAGCTTTAAGGCTCCCAATTCTGCTGAGTTGGATCATGACTACTTCTGGCGGCACGAATTGGCACTTCCGGCCCGTGGCGAGATTGCAATTCATAACCGCTCGCACTATGAAAATGTGTTGGTCACTAAGGTACACCCTGAATGGATTTTGAACGAACACATTCCTGGAGTTGAATCTGTAAAAAAGATTGATGAAAAATTCTGGCAACAGCGGTACAAGCAAATAAGACGGTTCGAAAAAAATCTAAGTGATAATGGAACCGTGATAATGAAATTCTTCTTGCATGTCTCCAAAAAGGAACAGAAGAAAAGATTTTTGGAAAGAATTGATGACCCAAGCAAAAATTGGAAGTTTTCATTAGGAGATCTGAAGGAACGCGCCTATTGGGAGGATTATCAAAAAGTTTATTCCGAAGCCCTTAGCGCAACCTCAACAGACTATGCACCCTGGTTTGTGATTCCAGCCGATGACAAGTGGTTTGCCCGGCTTGCCATCGCAGCCATCATTACCAGGCAGTTTGCTAACCTTGAAATTAGTTACCCTCAAGTCACACAAACCCAGAAGGAGGAGTTGCAAAAGGCAAAGCTTCAGCTGATGAGTGAGAAGGATAATGGCAAAGGCAAAAAAGAAAAGAAAGCCAAAAAAGAGACTAGGGTTAAACCCAGGAAGTAAGAGTTCCTACTCATTTACATGAACTACCACTTCTCTGTTTCTGAGTTGGGTAGTAAGGGTTGTAAGGACAGGAAGGGCTGAATCATCCCACGGGTTATTCATTATAACCAGAAGTTTAAGGTAGGGAAGTTGAGAAAGCCCGGCTGGAAGATCGGCCAACTGATTATCTGAAATATCAAGGTTTTCGAGGTTTGTTAACTTCGGTAAATCCCTTATTAGTTGTATCAGTTTGTTGCTATTTATCCTTAGCACCTTAAGGTGCCTAAGATTAACCAGGTTCGATGGCAACTCGCTGAGTCGGTTGTTAGACAGGTATAGTTCCTTTAGGCAACTAAGCGAACCGATGTTATCCGGCAGGCTTAATAAGCGGTTGTTGGATAGGTATAATACTTCCAGATTTTTCAGCTTTTGGATTTGACTTTCCAGCCGTTCAATCTGATTGAAGTAAAGGTCAATCTCTTTGAGATTGGAAAGCCCATAGATTCCATCGGGCATCGCCTTAAGCTTATTGTTATAGAATGACAATTGCTCAAGTTTTGTTAACAAGGCAATATCAGAGTCAACCGAACTGATGGAATTAAAGCTAAGTGTTAGCCTTTTGAGGTTAGGAAAATTTTGAATGGATGAAGGAAGATGTTCAATTCTATTTCTTTGTAATTCTAACTTTTCAATAGTAGGCAGAAATTCTATCCTATCATTTTTTAGTGTGATAAAAGTATTGCTCAGTAGTAACTCTTTTAATTTTTTATTAGTTGCGATACCTATTGGAAATACTTTAAGGTCTGTAGCTGCCAGGTCAAGTCGTTCAAGATTCTTTAGTCTCCGAAAGGTAGACGGAATCAACTCGGGATTATTACCTCGGATGACCAGTGATTTTACACTCTCACTTTTTCCAACTCTTAGCCTTCGGGACGGTTTATTATTCAATACATAAATATTACTTAAGCGAGCCAATCGCTTTAGCCTATTGAGTGTGCGAATACGGGTGTTAACCAATTCAAGGGTTTCCAGATTTTTACAGGTCCGAACATCCTCAGGTATTCGGCTTGACTTAATGTTTGAAATACTAAGAGTCTTCACCGAATTACGATCAGGAATGAACCGCAAACTATCATAGGGTATGAGATTAGTTGAGGATTGATATAATCTTCGGTTGCCTGTTATCCTACGCGTACCGATTTCTCTTATAATTTTTACAAGGCTATTAAATGATTCCATGTGCGTGTTGGAAGCTAGTATTTTTTGAAATTCAGCTTGGATCCTAGCATACTCAATGGAGTCATTCGGAGACTTAAAAACAGGAACTTCGGTCACTCTAAAACTCTGCTGACTGTAAAGTGACAAGACCATCAGGATTCCAAAAAAAGTAACAGCCAAAGCATCATGAAAGAGAAGGAGTTCATCAAAACTAAATATTTAGTTGAGACCGTGCAAAGGTCTAATAGTTAGTCCATTTTCATCATAAAAAATACTTTAGTTTTTCACTCTAAAAATGCGGTAAACGCTTGTAAAAACCTTATTTTTGAAGGTTATATAAAAGCCAAAATGAACGAACCAAAACCAAGTAAGGAAGCCAATTATTCAGCAAGTAATATTCAGGTTTTAGAGGGTCTGGAAGCAGTACGGAAAAGACCTGCCATGTATATCGGAGATATCGGTGTAAAAGGCCTCCACCACCTTGTTTGGGAGGTTGTGGACAACTCGATTGATGAGGCCTTAGCTGGCTATTGCGATGACATCCATGTGATCATCAATGAAGACAACTCAATTACTGTCGAAGACAATGGTCGTGGTATTCCTACGGATATGCACGAAAAGGAGAAACGCTCAGCATTGGAGGTGGTAATGACTGTTTTGCACGCAGGCGGAAAATTTGATAAGGATACGTACAAAGTATCAGGTGGATTGCACGGAGTAGGGGTGTCCTGCGTAAATGCACTCTCTTCACTATTGAAAGTCACCGTTTTCCGAGAAGGCAAAATGTTTGAGCAGGAATATCATCGTGGAGTACCACAATATCCTGTGCGTGTTGTGGGTGATTCCGACCGTAGAGGTACTACAGTAAAATTTAAGCCTGATGCTGAGGTTTTCACCCTCACCCTCGAATACAACTACGAAACCGTGGCAACGCGACTTCGGGAACTTGCCTTTCTAAACCCGGGCATTAAACTCAATCTTAAGGATATGAGGGATAGGGACGAACAGGGGTTACCAAAAAGTACTGCTTTTTTGTCTGTAGGTGGGTTAAGTGAATTCGTTGAGTATCTGGATTCAACTCGAGAGAAATTAATTCCAGCCCCGATATACATTCAAAATGATAAAAGTGAGATACCCGTACAGGTAGCACTAAATTACAATACTTCGTACAGTGAGAACCTGGTATCGTATGTAAACAACATTAATACCCACGAGGGCGGTACGCACGTGGCTGGTTTTAGACGTGCGCTAACCCGAACACTGAAGAGCTATGCAGATAAGTCTGGCTTGTTGGAAAAGGCAAAGATTGAAATCAGCGGGGACGACTTTCGCGAAGGCTTGACGGCTGTAATTTCTGTTAAGATGGCGGAACCTCAGTTTGAGGGCCAGACTAAGACTAAACTCGGTAACTCGGAGGCAATGGGGGCCGTGGATACTGCAGTAGGTGAGGTTCTCCAGCATTATCTTGAGGAACATCCAAAGGAAGCCAAGATGATCGTCAGTAAGGTGATTTTGGCAGCCCAGGCGCGTATTGCCGCTCGCAAGGCACGCGAAATGGTTCAGCGCAAGAATGTCTTGTCGGGTACTGGTTTGCCAGGTAAGTTGGCTGACTGTGCGAGTTCAGATCCTGGTATATGTGAACTGTATCTTGTTGAGGGGGACTCAGCTGGTGGATCTGCCAAGCAGGGTCGTGATAGAAACTTTCAAGCTATTCTTCCCTTGCGAGGCAAAATCCTGAACGTAGAGAAAGCCCAGGAGCATAAGATTTATGAGAATGAGGAGATCAAGAATATGATCACGGCCCTGGGGGTGAGCTTTGGAACCGCAGAAGATAACAAGGCACTCAACATGTCTAAGTTACGCTATCATAAAGTAATTATTATGACTGATGCGGATGTGGACGGAAGTCACATCCGAACCTTAATTTTGACTTTCTTCTTCCGCTATATGCGCGACTTGATAGAACAGGGTTACGTATACATTGCTTTGCCACCACTTTACCTTTTGAAGAAGGGAAGGGAGGAACGTTACTGCTGGAATGAAGAGGAACGCGATGCCATCGTTAAAGAACTAAGTAAAGGAGGCAACGAAGATAGTGTAGGTATACAGAGGTATAAAGGGTTGGGAGAAATGAATCCGGAACAACTATGGTCGACCACCATGGATCCGATCCGGAGAACACTAAAACAAGTTAGCATTGAGTCAGCGGCAGAAGCCGATCATTTATTCTCTATGTTAATGGGAGATGAAGTGGCACCCCGAAGAGAGTTTATTGAGAAGAATGCAAAGTATGCCCGAATTGATATCTAAAGGATCAGTTATGACGGATGGAGCTGGGGGCAAGCCCACGGACTGGGTAAGTAAGCACATACAAGACAGCAATTATATAAGTCGCGATTTGAGCTGGTTGCGATTTAATTATCGCGTATTGGATCAAGCCAAGCATATCGATCGATCTATTTTCGATCGATTAAAATTTCTGGCCATTACAGCCTCCAACCTGGACGAATTCTGTACAATACGCCTCGGCAGTCTTTACAATTACCTGGATTATGGTAAAGAACGCTATGATTACAGTGGACTGAGGGAGATTCCTTTCAGGCAACTCTTACTTAGTGAAATTCAGAAGTTTGTCCGGGATCAAAATGAGTATTACATCAAAAAGTTAAAACCTCTTTTTGAAAAGAACGGTTTTCGAATCGCTACGTGTGAGACCCTTTCAATAGAACATTGTACGCAGGTTGATCAATACTTTCAACGTACGATCTACCCGATGCTCACCCCGATGCTGTTTGATAACTATCATACCTTTCCGGTGTTGAAGTATAATCGACTCCTGTTTGGGGTGGTGACTAAAGTACCGCAGGATCCTAATAATCAGCAACGCGTTTCTTTCATCCAGGTGCCTAGTAACTTGCCTCGGTTTTATGAAATTGAAAACCCGGATGAAACATTTTCATTCGTTCCCATTGAAGACATTATAAGGAGAAATATTCATAACCTTTTTCGCAACATTGAGATATCCTCAATAAACCTTTTCAGAATCAATCGCAACGGTGATTTTACCTTGGAGGAAAGTGAAGACATCGAATCGAACTTTTTAGAGGAGTTAAAGAAAAAATTACAAACACGGAGAACCGGCCGGGTAGTTAGAATTGATATTGAAGAGAATCCTGATCCCTGGATGGTGCGTATGTTAAAAATTCAGTGGGATCTCGATGATCAGAATATTTTCCAGATTCCTAAAGCCGGTATGATTGACTTCAACGGTATCGGGCAGATAATCAACCATCGCGAATTTCAGGATAAGAAGCTCCAGCCTAGACCACCCATCAAACCTATTTCATATCCGGAACAAGGTGACAGCGATTTGTTTGAAATACTTAAACAACGGGATATTCTTTTACATCATCCGTACAACTCGATGGAGCCTGTTCTTGAGTTGTTAGAGAAAGCGGCTGATGATCCACTCGTATTGTCTATTAAAATTACCATCTACCGGTTGTCAAAGGAATCGAGGGTGAGTGCCGCCTTGCTTAAAGCGGCAGAGAATGGTAAACACGTTGCAGTATTGTTTGAAGTGAAAGCCCGCTTCGATGAAGAGAACAATCTTCGGGAAGCACAGAAATTGCAGAAAGCTGGCTGCTTTGTGATCTATGGGGTTAGTAATTTAAAGACTCATACCAAATTATTGCTTATTGTAAGGAATGAAGCGAATCGCGTATACCGCTACGTTCATTTAGCCAGTGGTAATTATAATGAGGTTACTTCTCGTTTCTATACTGATATTGGTATGTTAAGTACCAATGAAGCTTATGCCAATGACGTGTCGGAGTTCTTCAATGTTATTACGGGTCATTCACAACCTGCTGCTTATCGTAATCTGATTACTTCCCCGCGCGATATGCGGATACAACTCTGTAACCTGGTAAAACGTGAGGCGGAAAATGCTCGATCAGGAATTCCGGCCGGCATCGTAATTAAGTTGAACTCGCTGCAGGACAAAGAGTTTATTGATGCTCTTTACGAAGCTTCTCAAGCTGGCGTTGTTATTAAATTGATTGTGCGGGGCATGTGCTGTCTCAGACCAGGCAGAAGTGGGTTAAGCGAAAACATCGAGGTCATTTCAATTGTAGGAGAGTACCTTGAGCATTCACGTGTTTATTATTTCCACAATGCAGGAAACCCAAAAGCTTACATCGGTAGCGCAGATGCCATGGTGCGTAGCTTTGACCGCAGAATTGAATCATTGTTCTTGTTAGAGCAGGAAATGCTTCGCAAGCAGGTGATGAATATTCTACGATACAACTTGAAGGATAACGTAAATGCCTATACAATGAAGGAGGATGGTTCCTATGTTATAAAAGAACAGAATGGGGAGCCTCCTTTCAATATTCATAAGGAGTTTTATGAAGTTACCCGCGAGATAATCAGGAATGTGCAGCTTTTTTAAGAAACCTAAAATCTGCCTTGCTTAAACTCGATCTTCTTCTGAGAGACATTTTTTTCGAGGAGGTGAAGTAAGATGCCATCCTTTAAACCCACATCCGGAACCAGAATCTGTTTGGCATTGGCCCACTCCATCACCTTTAAATAAATATTGCTTGCGGGAACGATAACATCGGCCCGGTCGGGGTTCATTTGCAATTCGTAGATCCGTTGTTCAATTGAAAAACTTTCAATCATGTCACGAATCTCTTTAACCCTTTTAATGGAGATGGCCTGACCGGGTTTCTTTTTAGCCAGTTCAAAGATCTTGCTCATGTTTCCACCCGTGCCTACAGCCGTTACCTTACCATATTCTTTTTTAACATTACTTTTTACCCAATGCTCCATATCACTCCACATAATGGGAGAATCGTGATGCTCAAGTACCCGCACAGAACCAACCTTGAAGGATCGTGTTTTGATTTTTTTTCCCTGGGTGAAAAGGTTTAGCTCGGTACTACCACCTCCTACATCAATGTGTAAATAAGTCTCTTCTTCAAGATAAGAAGCAATGGCCCGATTGATCATTTCAGCTTCAAGGTTTCCGTCAATAATATGAATGGTGACACCCAGTTCCTCCTTTACTTCATCGGCTAGTTCTTGTCCGTTTTCAGATTCGCGCATGGCCGATGTGGCGCAAAACATGTAGTCTTCAACTTCATAGAGTTCAAGTAAGAGCTTGTACGTTTTCATCAACTTCTTGAACTTCTCTTTACTCTTATCGCTTATGCGATTGCTGCTGAAAACATCATGCCCTAAGCGCAGTGGAAAGCGCACGTACTCTAATTTCTTGAACAATATCTTGTTGCCCTTGTCAAGGATGGTTGAAATCTGAAGTCGGATTGCGTTGGATCCTATATCTATGGCAGCGAGTTTCAAAAAGAGGTTAATTAATCTGGCCTAAAATTAACCATCCGGATTTTAATATTGTTACCTAAATGTGTTTCTTTGTAGTGCTTATCCAGAAAGACTGAGGGACCGGGCCCGATGACGTCTTAGCAACCTTGCCAATAACTTGGTGCTAATTCCCCTCCTGACTGATTTCAATCGGATTAGGAAAAGATAGGCGGCCAATCACACGGCTCTTTCTGGATAAAAATTAAAACTGGAAAGAGTGAAAATACAAGACATTTTAAAAGAGCGCATTTTGGTTTTAGATGGTGCCATGGGCACCATGATTCAGCGTCATATCCTTACGGAGGCAGACTTCAGGGGTCATCGGTTTAAGGATCACGCTTATCCCCTAAAAGGAAATAACGATCTTCTCTCAATTACAAGACCGGATATCATTAAAGATATTCATCGTCAATATCTGGCAGCCGGGGCGGATATACTTGAGACTAATACATTTAGTAGCACATCTATTGCGCAAGCAGATTATCATTTGGAGAGTCTGGCTTATGAATTGAATTTTGAGTCGGCCAAAATCGCAAAGGATGTCGCTGTCGAATTTACCACAAAAGACCCTTCTAAACCAAGGTTTGTGGCAGGAGCTATGGGGCCTACTAACCGCACACTATCCTTGTCTCCGGATGTTAATAATCCAGGTTACCGGGCCACCACGTTTGATGAATTGAAAGAGGCCTATAAAGTGCAGGCCAAGGGCCTGATCGATGGAGGTTCAGATCTGTTACTTGTTGAAACCATTTTTGATACGCTCAATGCCAAAGCCTGTCTTTTCGCAATCCAGGAATTATACGAAGAAATTGGTAAGGAGTTACCTATTATGGTCTCCGGAACAATTACAGATGCCAGTGGTCGCACATTATCCGGACAGACTACAGATGCATTTTTGATTTCAGTCTCACATGTGCCGTTGCTAAGTGTAGGATTAAATTGTGCGCTGGGTGCAAAGCAACTAAGACCATACCTTCAGGTATTGAATGAGCAAGCACCGTTTTTTGTAAGTGCGTATCCTAATGCAGGACTTCCCAATGAATTTGGTCACTACGATCAAAGCCCTGATGAAATGGCTTTACAGATTGAAGAGTTTCTGAAGGAAGGGTTAGTGAATATTGTAGGTGGCTGCTGCGGAACAACTCCGGATCATATTCTGAAGATTGCAGAAGTAGCTAAGAAGTTTAAGCCAAGGGAGGTGGTGGCTCATGTCGGATAATCTAAAGTTAAGTGGCCTTGAGTCAGTAACAATTTCTCCTAACTCAAATTTCGTCAACATTGGTGAACGAACTAACGTAACGGGTTCAGCAAGATTCCTGAAACTCATTAAGGATGACAAGTTTGACGAAGCCCTTGAAGTTGCCTTGGATCAGGTGCGGGGTGGCGCCCAGGTAATTGATGTAAACATGGACGAGGGCATGCTTGATTCTAAGGCAGCCATGGTGAAGTTTTTGAATCTGATGGCCTCAGAGCCTGAGATTTCAAGAATTCCTGTCATGATTGATTCCTCGAAGTGGGAAGTAATTGAAGAGGGTTTAAAATGCCTTCAGGGAAAAGGGATCGTGAATTCGATCAGCATGAAGGCAGGCATTGAAGAGTTTAAACGTCAGGCTAAATTAGTAAGAAGATACGGAGCTGCAACCGTAGTAATGGCCTTTGACGAACTCGGTCAAGCCGATACCTACCAACGCAGGATAGACATCTGTAAGAGAGCTTATGATATATTAGTCAATGAGGTACACTTTCCTCCACAGGATATCATTTTTGATCCCAACATCTTTCCGGTAGCTACCGGTATTGAAGAGCATAGAAATTATGCGCTCGATTTCTTTAAAGCAGCCAAATGGATTCGGGAAAATCTTCCTCATGCCCATGTGAGCGGTGGCGTTAGTAACGTTTCTTTCAGTTTTAGAGGTAATCAGAAAGTGCGTGAAGCCATGCATTCTGCATTTCTATATCATGCTATCCATAATGGTATGGACATGGGCATTGTAAATCCTACCATGCTCGAAGTTTACGATGAGATCCCAAAGGATTTGCTGGAGAGGGTGGAAGATGTTCTATTGAACAGACGCGATGATGCTACTGAGCGATTACTGGAGTTTGCAGAAACCGTAAAGGGAAGCGCCAAGAAAAAAGAAACCGATGATGAGTGGCGCAAAGGAACTGTGGAGGAACGGATCACCCATTCATTGGTAAAAGGTATTATTGATTTTATTGACGCGGATACCGAGGAAGCTCGCCTGAAGTACGGTAGACCTTTGCATGTGATTGAAGGTCCCTTGATGGCAGGCATGAATGTAGTAGGTGATTTATTTGGTGCCGGAAAAATGTTTTTACCCCAGGTGGTGAAAAGTGCACGCGTGATGAAAAAGTCAGTGGCCTACCTTACACCCTTTCTGGAGGAAGAGAAACGCATAAGTGGCAACACCGGCAAAGCTGCAGCAAAAATATTATTGGCTACCGTAAAAGGCGATGTGCATGATATTGGTAAAAATATTGTGGGAGTAGTACTTGCCTGCAATAGTTATGAAGTAATTGACTTGGGAGTTATGGTTCCGGCTGATAAAATTCTGGAAGCGGCAAAAAGAGAAAAGGTAGATGTAATTGGCTTAAGCGGATTGATTACACCTTCATTAGATGAGATGGTTCATGTAGCCCGGGAGATGGAACGTGAGAAGATGGATCTTCCCTTGTTAATTGGTGGCGCCACCACTTCCCGAATTCATACTGCAGTAAAAATAGACCCTGTTTATTCAGGTCCGGTAATTCATGTATTGGATGCCTCACGTTCCGTGCCGGTAGCCAGCGAACTTATTAGTCCTAACACACGGGCGGGTTTCCAGGCGAAGACCAAGCAGGAGTATAGCCAGATGCGTAAGGATCATGAGAGCAGACAACAAGAGAAGAACTATATCCCACTTCAGACTGCGAGGGAGAATCGAACCAAAATCAATTGGTCTGAGATAAGCTTCACTAAACCAACTTTTTTGGGAAGAAAGGAATTTGTAAAGTATCCATTGGAAGAAATTCGAAAGTATATTGATTGGACACCCTTCTTTCAGACTTGGATGTTGGCGGGTAGGTACCCGGGGATTTTAGAAGATTCGGTTGTTGGGGTGGAGGCTAAAAAACTATTCGTAGATGCAAACCGGATGCTGGATGAACTAGTGGCAGCACGTAGTTTACAAGCTAATGGCGTAGTTGCTTTTTACCCAGCTGTAAATGCAGGCGATGATGTTCACTTATACCGTAAAGATGAAAAGGATTCCTTTGCCGTATTTCATTTTCTACGGCAACAAAATAAAAAGGCACAGAATCTTCCTAATTTCTGTCTGGCTGATTTTGTCTCCCCCGAGTTGGGTAGAGACTATTTCGGCATGTTTGCCGTAACGACAGGTATTGGACTGGAAAAATTAGTTGAAAGACATAAAGCCAATCACGATGATTATTCCGAAATCATGGCTAAAGCCCTGGCCGACCGCCTGGCGGAAGCCTTTGCCGAATGTTTGCATGAAAGAGTAAGAAAAGAATTGTGGGGTTATGCAAAAGAGGAAAAGTTAACCACGGATCAATTGATAGCCGAAACGTATGACGGTATCCGCCCTGCTCCTGGTTACCCGGCCTGCCCTGATCACACCGAGAAGAAATTGTTATTTGAATTGCTTGATGCAAATAAGGTAGGTATTACTCTCACAGAATCCTACGCGATGTATCCCGGAGCAGCAGTCAGTGGATTTTATTTTTCAAATCCTCAATCAAAGTATTTTGGACTAGGGAAAATTGAAAGAGATCAGGTAACCGATTATGCTAAGCGCAAAGGCATGACTGTGGCTGAGATTGAAAAGTGGCTATCGCCAAATTTATCATATAACTAATTTAGCCATTTGATAATAGCGATCCAATCTTCAAATTACCAATCAACAAATCTTCAAATTATTTAAAATGAAAGTAGTCGATCATTTAAAGAAGGCCAACGGTAAAACACTATTTACAATTGAAATTCTTCCGCCCCTGAAGGGTGAAAACATTAAAATGCTTTTTGATAACATGGATCCATTAATGGAATTTAAACCTCCATTTATTGATGTTACATATCATAGGGAAGAATATGTATATCGAAAGAAAGAGGGTGGACTTTTAGAAAAAAGTTCTACCCGCAAACGACCCGGTACTGTAGGAATTTGTGCCGCCATCCAGAATCATTACAAGGTTGATACGGTACCGCATATCATTTGTGGTGGATTCAGTAAAGAAGAAACAGAGAATGCGTTAATTGATCTCCATTTCTTGGGGGTTGATAATGTATTGGTTTTGCAGGGCGATGCTATCAAGACCGATTCAAAGTTTTTGGCTGAGCCCGATGGACACAAATATGCTTCTGAATTACTTGATCAGGTAGTGAAAATGAACAACGGAAGTTACTTGGATGAGGAACTGGAACATGCTGCTCCTACTAATTTCTGTATCGGGGTAGCAGGGTATCCTGAAAAACATTTTAACGCGCCTAACTTAAAGAGTGATTTAAAATATCTAAAATTGAAGGTCGACATGGGGGCCGAGTACATTGTAACTCAAATGTTTTTCGACAATACGAAGTACTTTGATTTTGTTGATAAATGCCGTGAGGTTGGAATTACAGTTCCCATTATTCCAGGCTTAAAGCCATTGACGGGTAAAGGACAGCTAACGGTCCTTCCTAAAACTTTTCATATAGATATTCCAGAAGAGCTTTCTGACGAGGCCGAGAAATGTAAAGACACAGCCTCACTCAAAGAGGTTGGCATTCAGTGGGCTATTCAACAATCCAAAGAATTAATCAAAAAAGGTGTACCTACGTTACATTTTTATTCGATGGGCAAATCAGATCCGATTTATCGGATTGCAAAGGAATTGTTCTAAACAATAAAAGGGGCATAAGCCCCTTTTATTGTACACACTAAACTAATCTATTAAGGAATCGGTAGGGCAGTTGCCTTGTACTTACTGACGTCTGTCAATGGTATTGTGGCTCCAAATTTTGCATTTATTGCTGAAATAAATGTACGAGAGAGATATGCATACCCACGACTATTCGGATGCACACCATCTTCTGAATAGAATCCTGTTGGCGGATTGATGTTTGGGGTAATGGTGACGTTGTTCAATATGGCTGCCCCATTGGTATGCAAAGATGTTAAAGCAGCGTTTACATCAGCCAATGCGAGACGTGTAGAATTAGCATCAACAGTAGCCTGAACGGTTGCATTAAATGAAGTACGAGCAGCATTGATTGCATCAATTTCACTTGGTATCAGTACATACTGATCAGCCAAAGGAACAGTAACGCCATTAACCAATGTGGGATTTCCACCCACCAAGGTTCCAAGAATTGAGCCTGTGGCCAACGGCAATTTATCAGTTGGAGTAGTTTGTCTTACCTTTTGATATGGTGTGAGAGCGGCACGTTGTTCTGTCGTAATAGCACCTGCATTTTTAAGTCCATCGAAATAAGGACCTAAATCTGTAAGTGTTTCATCAAGTATAAGGGGCTTGTTATTAGCGGCTGCAGTAAAGGTTACTTTGCGTGTTCCTATTTCTGTTACAAGGGCAGCTGAGATTCCAAAAGCAGCTGCATTAGCAATTAATCCATCTAATGCTGCATTGTATCCCGCAAATCCTGTACCCACAGCTGTGGCTGTTGCAGCATCAAGTGGAATAGGATTGTATGCAACGGCTGTAAAATGAGGCATTTTAAAAATATCAGGAAAATTGCCCACAACTCCTTTGAGATTTGCATTTGAACCTAATAACGCACCAAGGGCGGCTCCGTATTGAGCTGTAAAGGCTCCTCCGGAAGTCAGAGGTGCTTTTGTAGGGTCTGCACCAAATGCAGCATGTAAGAAGAAATCATCTAGCCCTAACCAAAAAAGGAAGAAAGATCCTCCAGCAGCAGCAGCATCACCAATGATAGTTGTTGAACCTCCGGGAGGCGCGGCCAATCTTGCATAGAAAGGACTAAATCCAACAGCAGGATTAGGGTTTGCCCAGTTTCCGGTGGCCGTTATTAAAGACTGACCTAACGTTATGGCGGGAACTCCAAAATTATTAAGAGTAGCTTTTCCACCCGTGTAAATAAATGCCGGGTTAGCTGCTGGATTAGGGACTGCTTCTAAATTACCGGCAGCATAAGCCTGTGGAGTTGGTTTAGGTGATGCACCCTGAAGTAACATTCGTCCTAATACTGGTTTTGTTGGATCAGACAAGAACGGCTGAGTAATAAACAAATTCCAACCTAAGGTTGCGTTGATACTGGGTTGCACAAATGCACCACCACCAACACCTGTCATGGCAAATTGGGTAGCCATAATAGCGGGAAGAGAATTATTTTGTCCTTCTGTAAATAGTGCTCCAGCCTGAACTCCGGCTACAAAGGAATTTCCAATGGCAACGAACTTGGTAAAGCTCGCAGATCCCGGAGTCCCACTAGTTACTGGGTCAACTACAACCGGGGGTTCAAGTACAATTAACTCTTGCTCGCACGAAATGCTAATGAGCAAAGCAAGTGGGAGTATATAGAGAAACTTAAGTGTTTTCATATCTGTAAGTTTATTTTCAATTATTTTAAGAACTCGTCAAAGGTGAGGGAGAGGTAATACATCTGGCCAACGAAAGGAGCACCCAGGTTAGTACGATAGTCACCACCACCAAGATTAGTAGCACCTATTTTCACCATCGAGCGCAGGGCAGAAAGTTTGTAATTAATCTGTGCATCAAGCACACCAAACTCAGGTACATTCCATACTCCGTAAGAAGATTGCCATAAGAAACCTTCCTGCCATCTGAAGTTGATGTTGAATCCTAGATTATTAACCACTTTTCTATTACTTAACCCAATGTTAAACTTGTTCTCAGGAGTGTTAAACCCAGCCCGGAAGTCAGGAGTCTCAGTGGCATCAAAGGTAGCATAGCTATAGCTTCCATTAATCGAGAAGTTGCGAGGTAAGGAATAGGTAAAGCCTAAACCGGCTCCCATTGAAGTTACATTCTCTAATGAGTTATTGTAAAGGCTGTACAAACTTCCAGCGGCCACTGTTTTTGCCTGGTGACTTGTAGGTGCCTTTACCGCCACAATTTGTCCGCCAATGAAATTCTCATACGAGGTATAGTATCCATTCAGGTCAATCAATAATTTCTTTCCGAATACTCCCTTGTACCCAACTTCAAAGGATTTCAACTGTTCAGGTTGGACATAGGGGATATCGGCAGTCACCAACAAAGTAGAATTGCCTCCTGTTGGAGTTCCATCAGCAGCTAATGTACCACCGGAGGCTCTGAAAGCTTTATACGAAGCGTCCGTCCAAGCACCACCATTATGAACACCGTAGCGGGCTGCATTGGCCTCTGTGCTTCCCAGCAAGGTTCCGCTGGAAGAGGGGAAGTAAATAAACTGAGCCTGTGTATCAGGGTTTCTGAATCCGGTCTGGAAAGACGCCCTCAGATTATGATTCTCTGAAACTGTGTAAACTGCTGATAAGCGTGGAGTAACCTGGCCTTCAAAATTTTCATTCTTATCATAACGCAAAGATGCAGTTAGTTTCAAGGCATCGGCAAACGTTTTGGCGATTTGCGCATACCCACCAAACTCATCAATTTTTATTCGCTGGAAGTCTACACCATCATCAGGAGCTTCATTAAAGATAGTTCCACTTGAAAAGAGATCATAACGCCTCACGTTACCACCGATCTGAACTTCGGCCCAATCAATCTGGTTCATGAAGTTGTAATTGAACTCGGCATGATAAAGTTTGGAGTTATCGAGGAATGAAGCTCCGCCTCCGGAGGCAGGATGGGCTCCTCCATTTGCATCGGTCCATGAGCCTGTAGGGGTCCGCTGAAAGTAATTATCACGCACAGTTTGCATTAAACTGCTATAACCTGGTGTACCGGGCTGTGGTCTGTTTCTGTCAGCATAGCCACGGGCAGCATCATGATTACCGGCTGCAACGCCAGGTATATATCCTTGCATAGCAATTACATAATCCGGTACCCAATTGGTGGCTGAAGGGCTATATGTTTCATTGGCATATCCACCCAAGGCAGATAAGTTATAGGATTTACCAGCATCGGTGGCAGTTTGGTAGGCGCGTACAAAGAAATTCTCGCCCTTAAATTCCAGTTTATGAAATTGCTGGCTAAAATCTCTCAGAACGTATTTTTCTGTTCCTTGATAGATTGAACTACCACCGCCATAGCGGTAATTATATATAGCCTCAATCTTATCAGTTATTCGGTAATGCAGTGCAGCATCACCCTTGATACTTTTGGCATCCCGGCCATCGGAAAAGGCCTTTAACATATCTTCTTCTCTAAATCCAGTACGGGTTATTGTTCCAATGCTCGGAACAGGGACTGCAATTTGAGTTTCATCACCATATAAGTTAAGACCATCAAAATCTTTTGTGCCACTCAAATCTGTTGTGGATTCTGGGTTTACCCGGGAAGTTTGGTAATCATTACTTAACCAGTCCGTTGCATTCAGCATGGAAAAATTAAGCTTGAATGCAAACTTATTATTAAATGCTTTTGCATATCGGATGCTGTACTGAACAAACGGATCAGAGCCACCTGCATCTGAACTTGTAACGCCACCTTTCACCTGTGCACTTAGGCCCTGGTATTCAAAAGGGCTTTTACTTTTCATAATTAGAATTCCATTGAATGCATTGGGTCCGTACAATGCAGAAGCAGCACCGGGCACCAATTCAACACTTTCAGCATCTAACTCTCCGATACCAATGATATTACCGGTAGGGAAGTTTAGCAAAGGAGCTTGAGTATCCATGCCATCTACTAACTGTACAAAGCGTACGTTAGCGATGGTTGCAAAACCACGGGTATTGATTGATGTTAAATTTAAACTTCCTGAGTTTGTTTGAACACCTTTTACATTTGCAAGGGCATCGTAAAAATCTGGGGAAGCCGCTTGCTTTATTGCAAGAAGATCCATCTTTTCGATTGTGACAGGCGACTTCAAGATACTTTCTTCAACACGGGAAGCAGAAACAACTACCTCCTGACCAAGTAAAGTCTGCTCTTCCAACGACACGTCCAGTGTGGTATTTGCCTCTTTTATTTCAATCTCCTGGGTAGAAAATCCAATGAAAGAGAAGACGAGTGTAAAGGGTGGTTCTTGATTTACCTTCAAGGAGTATTGACCACTGGTATTAGAAATTGTTCCAATAACCCTCCCTTTTACTACGATATTAACACCGGCTAAAGGATCACCGGTTGTTCCATCCTTTACCGTTCCGGAAATGGAGGTTTGCGCCATGAGTGCTGC
>JBEBJH010000275.1:0-5669 GCA_040079965.1 Cyclobacteriaceae bacterium | reverse complement strand
TCATTGGCTCTGGCCCTGGTGGTTATGTAGCGGCAATCCGTGCCTCGCAACTAGGTATGAAAGTAGGCGTGGTGGAGAAAGCGGAATTGGGCGGTATCTGCCTTAACTGGGGCTGTATCCCAACCAAGGCTCTATTAAAGAGTGCCAATGTTTTTGAATACATTCAACATGCTACAGATTATGGAATCAATGTAAAAGAAGCCGCTCCCGATCTTGCCAGTATCATTAAACGCAGTCGTGATGTTGCCGCAGGTATGAGCAAAGGAGTACAATTTCTATTCAAGAAAAATAAAATAGAACAGATTGCCGGGCATGGGAAATTAAAGAAAGGTAATAAGGTTGAAGTAACTGATGCCTCAGGTAAAAAGACAGACTATGAAGCCAAGCATATTATTTTGGCTACTGGCGGACGGTCCCGCGAATTACCCTCTATGCCTATTGATGGCAAGAAAATTATCGGCTACCGAGAAGCCATGGTGTTGTCTGAGCGACCACAAAAGATGTTGGTGGTTGGCTTAGGAGCAATAGGTGTAGAGTTTGCGTATTTCTACAGAACGATGGGAACAGAAGTTACCATTGTAGAATTTCTGCCACGCATTGTTCCTGTGGAGGATGAAGAGGTATCCAAGCAGTTGGAAAAATCATTCAAGAAAGCGGGAATGACCATCTACACAAATTCTGAAGTAACAAAGGTAGATACGAAAGGAAAGGGCTGCGTTGCCACCGTGAAAACACCAACCGGTGAAATTAAAATCGAAACAGATATTGTTCTTTCTGCTGTTGGCGTATCAACGAACCTCGAGAATCTTGGGTTAGAGGAAGTAGGAGTAAAAACTGATAAGGGAAAAGTATTGGTAGATGATTTTTATAAAACCAATGTCCCCAATGTGTATGCTATCGGTGATATAACCAAAGGTCAGGCACTTGCTCACGTTGCATCTGCAGAAGGCATTATTTGTGTTGAGAAGATTGCAGGTCATCATCCACAACCCTTGGATTACAATAACATTCCTGGGTGTACCTATTGCTCCCCGGAGATTGCTTCGGTTGGTTTTACTGAGGAGGCTGCCAAGAAGGCTGGCTATCAAATTAAGATAGGTAAATTTCCATTCACTGCATCTGGCAAAGCGAAAGCCGCAGGTGCCGCTGATGGGTTTGTTAAATTGATATTTGATGCCAAGTATGGTGAGCTTCTAGGAGCGCATATGATTGGCGCCAACGTAACGGAAATGATTGCAGAAGTTGTTGCCGCCCGCAAACTGGAAACTACTGGGCATGAAATCATTAAAACAGTTCACCCGCACCCAACGATGAGTGAAGCAATTATGGAAGCTGCTGCTGCTGCTTATGGCGAGGTGATTCATTTATAGCATTTTGGCCTTTCGTACTCAAAATCCCCCGAAAATCACGGGGGATTTTTTATGTCTCTATCTCTAGGGTTACTTCTTCATTAGATGAACCCATTCAACTCCAAATGATACTTACTTAACGACATTCAGGCACTTTTGGTGGAAATTCATTTTCACATGAGTAATATTTCAAGTATATTTTAGTATATTTATATTAAATTCATCTAAATCAGATAGTTATGAAAATAGTTCCGATGAAATTCTATCACCAAAAGGCTAGGACTATAGTCTCCCTCGTGGTTATTTGTTTTGTGGTTTACTTTGTAACCAGGCTCATTGTTGAATATTAAAAATTGAAAGCTCATCGCAGGAATAAGAGCATTATGCCTGTTAAAGGCTATTACCAAAGGGCCAAAGTATTTGGATATCTTATAATGGCTGTGGTCTTGGCAACGTTAATCTATTATCTCTTTCAGTATTTCTTTAATTAAGTATCCCTTCCATCTAGGATTACTCCATCTTCCATAGTTTCTATAAATCATTCCATTAACTGCTAGAAAATAAAATCCGCGTACAGTCGTTTTAAGACTGCTATGCAAAAACAATTATTGAAGTTTATTTATTGTCTGTTGGTGTCCTGCATCCCGTGGCTGTCGCATGCACAAAGCACAACGTTAGGCGACAGAAATTCTGATGAATCCGAAGTAAAGGCAAGCAGAACCAAGCGCGCTCATATTTCATCAAAGCGGCAAAAGATTTTACTTAAGAAAGCCAAAGTAAAGCATACGGCCCAGTATGAATTTTATGCCCGCATTGAGCAGGTTGCTAAGGATAAGCAACGAATGCTTAAAAAGATGGCCGCACCTCAGTATGCCAATCCGTTATACTTTGGTCATAAGCGGCCCCCGAAAAGAAACCCGGTTCATAAAATGAAGTACTGTAAAGAGTGCGGTATAAGGCATTAACAGTTTTATAGCTATGTTTTATCTGATTTATTAAATGTGAATCAGAAAAAGTAATTTCGTTCCTTTATACGAACGACATAGTGAATATTGCCCAGCACATTGAACACACCAATCTAAGCCCAACGCTTACTATTCAATCGATTGATAAGTTGGTGGATGAAGCCAGGCAGCATAATTTTTTAGGCGTATGCGTGCCCCCATTTTGGGTTAAGCGGGCACAGCGCGAAATTGGCAAAGACAAAATTTTACTTGTTACGGTGGCCGGCTTTCCACTTGGGTATAATATGACCGAGACCAAATTGGATGAAATCCAGAGAGCCATTGATAACGGGGCTGATGAGATTGATGTAGTCTGGAATATTTCTTCATTTAAGACCGGAATACCCTGGACTAAAATTGAGATCGCTAAGTGCAGTAAACTGGCTCATGATTATCAAAAGACACTCAAGGTAATTATTGAAACGGCATACCTTTCTGATGAAGAGATTATAGAGGCCAGTAAGCTTTGCGCTGATGCAGGAGCTGATTTCGTAAAAACTTCAACCGGGTTTGCACCAACCGGAGCAAAGGTTGAACATATCAGATTAATGCGTCAGGCCGTACCAGCAGGGGTTGGAATCAAAGCTTCTGGTGGGATAAAAACACTTGATCAGGCAATTAAATTGATAGAAGCAGGTGCCGATCGGCTCGGTACATCTTCTGGTATTTCTCTCGTAACCTCTAATCCATCCTAATACAAACACGCATGAGCATTACGTTAGCTAACTTTTTCCCGAATAAGGAAAATATTCCTTCTTCAGTGGCACTTCCTGGGTATATGGAACAGCGTGAATATCTGCTGGATGGAAAAATGGTTACCTGGAAGGGTGATATGAGCCCAGTAGCCAGTCCTGTTTTTGTTCGTCATAGTGGTGAATTGAAACAACAGATCATTGGGAGCACTCCTTTGCTAACATCAAGAGAGGCTCTTGAAGCATTGGACGCTGCCGTGCGTGCTTACGATCAGGGACATGGTGTGTGGCCTTTAATGTCGGTAGCTGAGCGCATTGGTCATGTTGAAAAGTTTCTTGTAAAAATGCGCGAGAAACGGAAGGAGGTTGTTAACCTGTTGATGTGGGAGATTGGCAAATCGCAGAAAGATTCTGAAAAGGAATTTGACAGAACGTGTGATTACATTCTTGATACGATTAATTCCCTGAAGGAGTTGGATCGAAAATCTTCAGGCTTTGTGCATGAGCAAGGCATTATGGCACAGATCAGGCGGGTCCCCCTGGGCGTGGCCTTGTGCATGGGGCCCTACAACTATCCGTTGAATGAAACTTTCAGCACGTTGTTTCCGGCACTGATCATGGGTAATACAGTCGTATTCAAACCAGCTAAATACGGAGTACTTTTAATTCGCCCTCTGTTGGAAGCTTTTCAAGAGTGTTTTCCTGCGGGAGTAATTAATATTATTTACGGTCGGGGCCGCGAAACGGTAGGCTCGCTAATGGAAACGGGTAAAGTAGATGTCTTTGCGTTTATTGGAACCAACAAAGGAGCCAATGAATTAAAGAAGCTTCATCCAAAACCTCATCGCCTCAAATCTATTTTAGGGTTGGATGCCAAAAATCCTGCTATCATTTTATCAGATGCAGATTTAAATAATGCTGTAAGCGAATGTGTGTTGGGCTCACTTTCATTTAATGGGCAGCGTTGCACAGCACTTAAAATCCTTTTCGTTCATAAAAGTATAGTGGAGGAATTTACCAGAAGGCTTTGCGATGAAATCTCAAAATTAAAGCCTGGTATGCCTTGGGATGTGGGTGTGGGATTAACTCCTTTGCCCGAGCCGGGTAAAACAGATTACCTGACAAAATTAGTTGAAGATGCAAAGCAGCAGGGTGCTCAGATTATGAATGCCGGTGGGGGTGAATCGTTGCATACATTTTTTTATCCTGCTGTTCTCTACCCTGTAAATAGCAAGATGAGGGTTTATTACGAGGAGCAATTCGGTCCTGTTGTTCCCATTGTACCTTTCGAACGTGAAGAAGAGGCGATTGAATATGTACTCAACTCAAATTTTGGCCAGCAGTTAAGTTTGTTTGGTAAAGATTCCAAGTCTATTGCCCGAATGATCGATGCGTTTTCCAGTCAGGTAGGCCGGATCAACTTAAATACACAATGCCAACGTGGCCCGGATAATTTCCCGTTTAACGGAAGAAAGGATTCCGCGGAGGGCACGCTTTCAGTAGCTGATGCCCTGCGTGTTTTCTCCATTCGAACATTGGTAGCAACCAAAAGCACAGACGATAACAAAAAAATAATCAGTTCAATTATTCAAAATCGCGAGTCAGTCTTTTTAAGTACGGATTATATTTTTTAATGTAGCCGTATAATTGAAATCGTTTGGAGCTTAGACACATAAAAATTAAAGTTTCGGGTAAGGTACATGGAGTTTTTTACCGGGCTTCAGCAAAAGAAAAAGCTGAGGAATGGGGTATTTGCGGATTTGTTCGCAATGAAAAAAATGGAGACGTGTACATTGAGGCCGAAGCAGCAGAGGAAGTTCTTTACAAATTTATAAAGTGGTGTAATCAAGGGCCCGTTCGTGCTAAAGTTGAAAAGATTGATGCCGTGCCTGGAGAAATCGTGGGGTTCACGAGCTTTGAAATCAGACACTAATTTTTTTGTATTCTTATTTTCGGGCTTCAACACTTTGATTCCAATCGTACACACGGTCACTGATTTCGATCAAAAGATTAGGATCTTTTTCGAGGGCATTGCCAATAACAATGAGATCAGCACCGGCTTCCAGGGCAGCAAATGCTTTTTGACTCGTATTAATTCCTCCGCCAACAATTAATGGTACGCTTACTGATTTGCGTACAGCTGTAATCATTTTAGGACTAATCTCTCGTTCAGCGCCACTGCCGGCATCGAGATAAATTAATTTTAACCCAAGCATTTCACCAGCAAGCGCTGTGCACGCAGCTAAAGAATATTTGTCTTCGGGTATAGGAGTGGTATTGCTTATATAGGCTACTGAGGTTGTCTTGCCTGAATTGATTAGCAAGTAACCTGTAGGCATAACTTCTAATCGGTTATTTTTCAGGATTGGCGCAGCCACTACGTGTTGGCCAATAAGCAGGTCTGGATTTCTACCCGATATGAGTGATAAAAATAGTATTGCGTCCGCAGAAGGATCGATTTGTAAAGAACTTCCAGGAAATAAAACCACCGGGAGTGAGACATTTTCTTTTATCTGCTTTACAACTTCTGAAAGATTGGGCGTTGTAACCAGGCTCCCGCCTACAAAAAAGAAATCAACACAATTCTCAGTTGCTAACCGCAGGAGCGTATTTAAACGACTGGG
>JBEBJH010000031.1:0-28682 GCA_040079965.1 Cyclobacteriaceae bacterium | reverse complement strand
CACTTAGAGTGGTCGGACGACTATAAACTTCGAAGGGCCAAGCGGAGATTGGTATGGAATACGATTCGGTTTTTAAGGCCGGGGATTATTTTAAGAAACGAATTTTCAATTCAAACACATCCCGTTATGTTTCTAAATTATCTGAAGTTTAGTTTTCGCAGCATGCGCAGGCATTCAGTTTTCGCTTTTATTAATGTAGCCGGATTAGCTATGGGCATTGCCGTTTGTCTGCTCATGCTAAATTATGTTTCCTTCGAAAAAAGTTATGATTCATTTTTCCCACGATCGAAAGACATTGTACGCGTGAGCTATTCGCGCCTTATTGACAATGAGTTGCAATACAGCAAGGCACAGATTTTTCCAGCCGTTGGCGAAACGCTGAAGGCGGCTATTCCTGCCGTTGAAAACTACACACGCCTATTTCCAATAGCTACACACGTTGAGGCGGTGATGATGATTGACGAAGGTGATGAACGGAAAACTTTTATGGAATCATCTATCTATGCGGTAGACTCAACTTTCTTAAACATATTCCCTTTAGAGTTTATTCATGGTGATCCATTAACTGCTCTTAATGGAGAGAAGAAAATAATTCTTTCAGAATGTGTTGCGCTAAAATATTTTGGAGATTCTGAAGCTCTTAATGAAATCATCCATTGGGAAGGAATGGGTGATTGGTTGGTAACGGGCGTTTACAAGGATTTGCCATCGAACTCGCACATGCAGTTTAACTTTTTAGCCTCTTGGATGAATGTATATGAAGACCGAAGCGCGTGGAACTGGGATGGATTTTATACCTATCTGAAGCTTCAGCCAAATGCTAGTTTAGCTGAAGTAGAGAGCATCATGCAAAAAATACTGACTGCGAAAATGGAAAACAATGAAAATGCAAATCGGGCAACAGCCAGCTTTTTTCTACAGCCCCTTGAAGACATTCATTTGCATTCGAATCTTACGGGCGAAATGCAGATAAATGGAAACGAACAAATTATACATGTACTTCGATGGGTTGCTGTGTTTATTCTCGTCCTCGCCTTGATTAATTATCTCAATTTATGGTCGGCTCGCGCAATTCGAAGATCCAAAGAAATTGGGATTCGCAAAATTGTTGGCTCAAGTCGGTATCAACTACAAATCTTGTTTTTTACAGAATCACTTCTTATCAATCTTATTGCACTTGCCATTGCGGCAGTGTTGACAGTAGTACTCTTACCGGTTTTCAACTCGTTAACAGGAAAGCAAATGGAAATGATTGTCTTGCTAGATCCTGTTTTTATTTCTGTCGGTTTAGCATTCCTGGTTATCTTTTCAATGGTCGTTGGATTTTATCCCACAAGGAACCTTGCTTCTATCAATCCTGTTCTGGCAATGAAGGGTGGTAAGCTTTCAAATTTAAATGGACAATTTCTTAGAAGGTCTTTACTCTCTATCCAATTTCTAACCACTATTTTACTGATTAGTGCAACGCTCATTATTCAACGGCAGGTTTCTTTCATGCAACATCAGGAACTGGGTTTCGATGTGCATCAAAATGTTGTTATCAAAACGATTAGCGGTCCCGGAGCCGAAATGGATAGCACGTTTACAAATAAGATAAATCTTTTTAAGAGCAGAATTAAAGATCAAACATTTACCGTTAACGCAACAATTACTTCTTCTATTCCTGGCCGCGAAAATGAATGGCTGGGTCGTTTGAGAAGATCAGAAAATAATCCGGAATTGATTTCAACTTCACGCACACGTGTGGATACAGATTTTATTGAAACGTATGGTTTGAAAGTAGTTGCCGGAAGAAATTTCGCGGACGAAAATCCAAAGCAGGTTATTTTAAATGAAACAGCCGTTGCCATGCTTGGTTATAAGAATACGCAAGAGGCCATAGGAAATTTGTTGATGGGTAACAGTGAGATCATTGGGGTAGTGAGTGATTTTCATGAGCGGTCATTACAAGAACCTATTCTCGCTTCTATGTATACACCAGGGCAGGGGTACATGAAATTCATTACGGTTAAGATCAACTCAAATGATGTAGCAGAAACACTTTCCTCTCTACAGGAACAATGGCTAACTATTTTTCCAGACAAGCCTTTTGATTATTTCTTTTTGGATGAATTTTTCAATCGCCAATATCAGCGCGAACAGCAATTGCAAAAAGTCTTTAGTTATTTATCGGCTATTGGGCTAAGCATTGCCTGCCTGGGGCTTTTTGGGTTTACCTACTTTATGACATACCAGCGCACAAAGGAAATAGGGATCCGAAAAACATTGGGCGCCACAATGCTAAATATGATTCAGCTACTTTCTAGAGAGTTCGCCATCTTATTAATACTAGCCGGAGTACTTGCCTTTCCAATTAGTTATTATGCAAGCAACTTTTGGTTATCAAGCTATCCGGTAAGGATTTGGTTAGGTTTACTGGATTTTATTTTGCCCTTTTTACTGGTGGTCTTTTTTTCTTTTGCCTCGATCCTATTTCTCTTAATCAGATCAGCTAAAACGAATGCTACAGAGGCATTGAAGCATGAGTGAGAAATAGGTTACACAGCAACCAATAAAAATGCCCGATACATTATATCGGGCATTTAGTTGACTAAGTTTCTATTCTAGTATTTGGCGGGCGCTCCGACTGCCGGGGTTGACTTCTTGATAAAATCACGGATGTGATCGTTGGAAGAAACCAGGTCTTCAGCACGCAAATACATCATGTGCCCACTGCGATAGCCTTCAAATCGTAAACGATCTTTCATTTTTCCACTCGGATCAAGTTGCCACATCGAATACTTTGCATCGAAGTATGTGGTGGCTCCATCGTAATAGCCACTTTGAATCATCACATTTAGATACGGATTTTCAGCCATGGCCAACCGTAGGTTCTCACCTGTGTTGTCATTTGAGTTATCCCATGGACGCACGGGACCAAACATATTGTATTGTAAATCGGTTTTGTATTTAAGCACATCACGCAAGTAGTAGTTGATGGCGGGCGTAAAAGAATGTAGCCACGAAGTAAGTTCCGAATTAAAATCCGGACTACTGCCTGCTGCGGTTTTATCAATACCCTTATAGCGCGAATCCAAACGACCTATAGTAAAACCTTTATCGCGCAAAAGCTCTTTCCAGAAATATTGTGTGGGCACGGCCAGGTTGTGGCTCAGAATCACTTCTTCTTTTATACCTGAATAGCGCGAAGCTTTGCCCGCTATTTCTTTTCGTTTGGTAGGATCAATAAATCCACCTTTCGATAACGCTGGAATAAATTCATCAATTGTAAACTTTTCAGATTCCGATAGCGCATCGAGTAAATCTTTTTGCTGCAAGTCGGCCGGAAGTGCTTTGTGATACCATGCTGCGGCTGTATAGTAAGGGAGCGAAAGCGCATCGTTAACCGGACCATCGCGCTTGATGCCGATTTCCGTAGGCGAAACTAAAATCACACCATTCAAATACATCCAATGATTGTTTTGAAGATCTAATGCCAACCCCGATACACGCGTTGTTCCATAGCTTTCACCAATCAGATATTTAGCAGATGTCCAGCGGCCTATGCGCGACACAAAGTTATCCAGCCAATCGCCCAGGTATTTAATGTCGGCATTCACACCAAAGAACGTTGACTTCTCAGCTTTGGGATCGAGGATGCGTGAAAAGCCTGTGTTTACCGGATCGATGTACACGATGTCGGCAACATCTAATATGGAGTTTGGATTATCTTTTATACCATAGGGTTGAACGGGATATCCTTCGGAATCAATGTTTAAGACTTTGGGGCCGGTGTAAGCTACATGCATCCACACAGAAGCCGAGCCGGGGCCACCGTTAAATGAAATCACTAGCGGCCTACGGCTTTTATCTGTAACATCGGTGCGTTCATAGTAGGTATAGAAAAGTGCTGCACTCGGTTTGCCTTCGGCATTCCAAACGGGTTGTGTGCCTGCCGTTACTTTGTAAGGAACAACCTTGCCTTTAATAGTTACCGAAGCGGTAGAGGTTACAGCCGACTCGGCTGGGAGTACTCTTTCTGGTTGAGCGAATACAGCTATTGCACTAATCAATATGACCGAAGTGAGCAGAATACGTTTGTTCATGAATTTTAGATTTTATGGAAGCAATATCAAGAGCTTCAATCGCAATACCAATGTTGTTTATATCAGTGGAAGAAAAGCACTTTACTGGTTGAGATGTGACTTGTCGGGTGGTAGTTATGCCAGAAACCAAACTTACGGAGTATCTCCCGTATACTCTGAAAGAGTTGGCACAACGTTGGTAAATGTTCCATTAAAATTAATAGATATGAAAAAGTTACTCTTCTTGATGGTTTTAGCATTAGGCGTGGCATGTGAAGGGCCGATGGGGCCGGAAGGGCTTCCTGGTGAAGACGGATCAATCATTGCTTCGAAGGCATTTGAGATTGAGGTCGATTTTACGGAAGCAAACGATTATTCACACCTTGAGCCGTATGGATTTGATGTGCTCTCGTCTGATGTTACACTGGTATATGTGTTATGGGATGTTGAGAATAGCAAAGACATCTGGCGATTGTTGCCCCAGCAGGTGTTTTTTGAAGAAGGCCAAATGCAATACAATTTTGATTTTACAGAAGATGATGTGAACATCTTTTTAGATGCAACTTTTCCGTTACCGACTCTTGGCAACCAATGGACTGCCGATCAGGTATTCAGGATAGTGGTGATTCCTGCTGACCTGGTAGGAAGACCTAACTACGCAGATTACTATGCCACTATGAAGCGATTGAACCTGCGTGATACAGATTTTCAAAAGCGGTATTAGTGAAATATGAGGACCGTCTCAAAAGTCATTAAAAAATACTGTGTCATGCCGGGCTTGACCCGGCATCCCGCTTTTCACCTAGAAAACCGGATCGCGGCTCAAAGGCCGCGATGACAGCAGACTTTTGAGACATCTTTATTTGGTGAGAAGTTCAATCAATTTTTCAGGTTCGTTGGTGGTAATCATGCCGATGTTTTGGGCGATGAGCCATCGCATAGTTTCTTCGTCATTTACCGTCCACGCATTGGTGCTTAGTTTTCCTTTGCGCGCATCGGCCAGCCAGGTTTCGTTTTTCTTCAATACACTGAAATGATAGTCGAACCCATCTAGTCCCGCAGTTGCTAGTTCTTCGGGAGTTTTGTCGCCATTCAAATATTGAACAGATGCCGTTGACGAAAGTGCTTTTACTTTCAAGCACACATCGAAATCAAAGGCAATGTAATCGGTAAGCCCGGCAACACCGGTTTTGGTTACCAGATCAACACATCTTTTGGTGAGTGCGTGTGAGCGTTCTTTGTTGATGCTCGAAGATTTTATTTCGAGGATTAGCCGGGTTTTGTTTTGTGATTTTCCGGCCAGCAGGTATTCCTCTAATGTGGGCAGAGATTCGCCATTGGTAAGTTTGATTTTTCTAAGATCGGCAGCGTTTGATTTTTCTATATGAATACCTTGGATGGAGTGATCGTGCAATACAAACGGCACTGAGTCGGCACTCATGTGCACATCAAACTCACTACCATAACAACCTAACCGGATAGCGTGTTGAAGTGCGGCAATGGAATTTTCGGGAACACCGGTATTTTTCCAGGCGCCACGATGGGCGACTACGCGAGTTTTAATTTTATCCTGACTCATCGACACATAGGGTATTGAACTGATTAAGGTCAAAATAATAAATGTGCTAAATGGTTTAAAAAAAACAGAACTCATAGATCTTCCCATTTTTATTGCGGATTTTCTACAGGTTTAGGCGCTCTCCGACTTCCGCCATACAACTCATACTCTAGCAAGCGGCAGTCAATGGTGCTTGTATAAAATTCGATTCTGCGACTCGCCTTCAACCCGATTTTTTTAGCGAGATCGAGATTACCGGTAAAAATGTATCCTACGTAACCCTGGCATTTTTTCTTCATGAAATCACCAATGCGCGCATATGTGGTTTCTAATTCAGAGATCTCGCCCAAACGTTCTCCATATTCGGGATTGAAATAGATTACTCCTGGCGCTTCAGGAATAGCGGTCAGTTCAAAGTCACATACTGGAAATTCAATCAACTGCTCTACGCCAGCTATGCCCGCATTCACCTTTGAGATTCTTATGGCATCTTCGTTTATGTCACTGGCGATTATTTTTAAATCCGCTACTTCCATTATCTGATCAATGAGTTTTTTATTCTCCGCATCATGCTCAGAGGGATCATAGCCTTTCACGTGCATGAAGGAATAATTCGTTCGAAATAAACCGGGCCTGCGATTAGTGGCAATCATCGCGGCTTCAATAGCTACCGTAGCTGATCCACACATGGGATTAACAAAAGGTGATTTCCGATCCCACTTCGTTGCTAAAACAGTAGCTGCCGCCAGCGACTCAAGCATCGGGGCCTTACCAGGAATTTTACGATACCCGTGTTTGGCCAACGTTTCTCCGGAAGTATCAAGAAATACTTCGGCTCTTTCCTCTTTCCAATACAAATGAAACACTGCGCCCTTCAGTTCCGATCCGGAGTCGGGCCTGCGCATCGTTTCTCTTCGCATTCGGTCTGCAATCGCATCTTTCACTTTTACGTTTACAAATAGCTCGTTGTTAACAGTAAAGTGTTGGGCATTGCTCGTCACCGAAAAATAACCTTCTGTGATAAGTAAATCTTCCCAGGGATAGCGAATCAGATTATCATATAAATCATCGGGCCCATCACAGGTAAATTCCTTTAATGAATAAAGCACCTGGCTGGCACAACGAAGGTTAAGGTTCAGTGTAATGCAGTCGTTGACCGTGCCGGTTAGTTCAACGCCTGTCATAAAAGTGCGAACAGGTTTAAAGCCGAGCTCAACAATTTCTTGTTCAAGATATGGAGCCAGTCGCTTACTACAGGTAATAATAATGCGGCTGGGCGCAGTGAAAATATCAGACATGCTGCAATATACTGTTTATCAGAATGGCTGAGAATTTTCAGTGATCACTTTCAATAGCCTTTTCGCTTAGGTGTTAGCATCTCAAAGATTTAGGACACCTAAGTCGTTAAGAAATAATCTTATTATAGGATGCACCGATACCCCGTATCAATGAAGAGCTAAATCCACGATGCTCCATTTCATTCAAGCCAACAATCGTACAACCTTTAGGTGTGGTAACTTTGTCAATCTCTTCTTCAGGATGGCGATTGCCTTTCAATAATAATTCGGCTGCGCCCTTTACTGTTTGGGCGGCAATCAGATTGGCTGTCTTGGCGTCAAACCCAATTTCAATTCCACCTTGTGTAGCTGCGCGAATAAATCGCAATGCATAAGCAATGCCGCAGGCCCCTAAAACAGTAGCTGCATCCATCAATTTTTCATCAATGGAGATAGTGATACCTAATTGATCAAATAAATCTGTGACATACTTAATCTGTGAATCTGTGGCATGCGTTGAACATAGGCAAGTCACCGATTCCTGTATGGCAATGGCCGTGTTGGGCATAGCGCGAAACATCGGAACGCCATGATCAACAATGGCTGTAAGATCTTTCAGGAAAATTCCAGTAACAACGCTAATCACAAGATGTTTTTTCGGATCGAATGATTTTTTCAATCCCTCCAATACTTCTTTAACATTGTAAGGTTTTAACGCGACAATAATCACTTCACTGTTTTCAATAGCTGATTGATTGTTGTCGGTGATGGTTACGCCCTGATCTTTTAAAGATTGCAGGCGCGATAACGTTCTTCGTGTAACTGTTATTTGTTGTGGAGTTGCAAACCCACTTTTTAGCAATCCTTCTGCAATGGCAACTCCTAAATTACCTCCGCCAATGATGGCTATTTTCTTTGTGTTCATTAGTAAATAAAATTATTTGAGGCCTTCAAGTTACTGAGTATTTATGGCAAAGTGAGTATAGGATATAAATCATCCCTTTTTGGTTGTGTTAAATCGATTGCGATTTATTCATCTCTGAATAGATCTTTTCAAGTATTTTTACAAATACACTTTATGGAACTACGTCTCACCACCGGCTATCGGCAAATCTTGTTTATGGCGTTGCCTATTACGCTAGCGATGCTGGTGCCTCAAATCAACTTCATTACCAACAATATCTTTTTGGGGATGTTGGGTGAGCAGGAGTTGGCCAGTGCCGGCATCACGGGAGTGTATTATTTGATTTTCGCGGTTATCGGTAATGGACTTAACAATGGCTTACAAGCATTGATTGCACGGAGGGCCGGGCAAAATTTACCAAAGGAAATTGGCCGGTTGTTTTTTAATGGCGTGTGGGTAGCGTTAGGGATTGCCGCATTGGGCATTGGTGCTACGTACCTGTTCGCCCCAATAGTAATGCGCACGTTTATTCACGATGCATTAATTGCGAATCAGGTCATAGACTTTCTGTTAATCAGAATCTGGGGCCTTCCGTTTCTTTATTTATATGTGATGCGCAATGCTTTACTCGTGGGCACTAATCAAACGCGCTTTCTGGTCTGGGGCACGTTGGCCGAGGCAGTTGTGAATATTGTTTTGGATTACACGATGATCTTCGGGCATTTTGGTTTTGCTGCCATTGGGTTTAATGGGGCCGCCTATGCATCCATCATCGCAGAGGCCTCCGGGTTGTTTGTAATTTATGCAGTGATCCATTTCAAAGGAATTCACAAATCATTTGCATTTTTTGAACAGACGAAAATCGACTTATCGATTATCAAATTAATTCTCACCATGTCGGCACCGCTGATTGTGCAATTTGCCATCAGCATCATGAGCTGGGAATATTTTTACATACTGGTTGAACATCATGGCCCACGTGCGTTGGCAATCTCAAACACCATGCGCAACATCTTTGGCTTGTTTGGAATCTTTTGCTGGGCATTTGCCGCCACCACCAACACAATGGTTAGTAATGTTATTGGTCAGGGTAAGCCGGAGGAAGTGATGCCCCTTATCAAACGCGTGGTTACAATGAGCCTGGGGATTTCTGTTTTCATTTTTGTGATCCTTAATCTGGTACCCGAGTTCTTTTTATCGTTCTATAGTCAGGGTGATGAATTTATTGCCGAGGCAATACCTATCGTACGCATCGTATCAGTTGCCTTATTAATGATGTCCGTTGGTACGATCTGGCTCAATGCTGTTACTGGCACGGGAAATACACGAATAAACCTGATGATTGAATTGGTGACGATTGTGATCTACTGCCTGTATGTGTTTCTGGTGCTTGAGTACTGGAATCTATCCATTGGATGGGGCTGGGGCAGCGAATGGGTTTACTGGATCAGTATGTTCTCGATGGCGTTTTTTTATATGCGATCGGGTAAGTGGAAGGGAAAGAAGATTTAGCTATCCAACTCGTCAAAATTCCTGATAAAAATCGTTTCAATGCCAGCGATGGGACCTCAGTTTACCTGAGTTCTTTCCTTTTTACCGGATTTATTCTTATTATAGATGCATCGTTTACCAACCACTACTCCATGGCTTCAATTGTTCAAGGCTTCGCTTATGATATTTTTGTCAGTTACCGGCACAATGACAACAAATACGATGGCTGGGTATCCGAATTTGTAGAGAAACTAAGCCAGGAACTGGATGCCACGCTAAAGGACAAACTCACCATCTATTTTGATAAAAATCCTAAAGAAGGATTACAGGAGACACACCATGTTGATCAATCTATCCACAATAAAATAAAGTCATTAATTTTTATCCCAATCATTTCTCAGACTTATTGCGATACCAAATCGTTTGCCTGGAATCAGGAGTTTACAGTATTCAATAACGAATCAGAAAAGGACACGATCGGCAGAATGGTTAAATTAACTAATGGTAATGTTGGCTCACGCATTATTCCAGTTAAAATTCATGAGATAGAAATTGATGACACAAAATTACTGGAGTCAAAGTTGAATGGAGTTTTGCGTTCCGTTGATTTTATTTATCGTGATGCCGGTGTTAATAGACCATTGCGCCCGGTAGATGATGAAATCAGTGTTACGGGTGGAAGAATTCTCTATCGCAATCAAATTAACAAGCTGGCCAATGCCATTAAGGAAATCATTCAGGGTATAAAACTGAAAGATCGGGGAGAATCTGTTGTTCTTTCACACCAGGATATTACTGCTCGTCAGATTATTCCAGCCATATTTTCAACCTCATTGCCATCAGCCATTAAAGTGCAGGTCATTGATAGGCAAAGGCCCAATGTGTACCTGGCCTGGACTTCCAACGATTTGAAGGAACAACGGGAAGAGATGGCGATTGTGTTACAAAAGGCTGGGTTCAATGTGCTGCCTTCTACGGACTGCCCGGCTGATGATGGCACCTTTAATGTTCGTGTGGCGGAAGAGATGGCCCGTTGCTCATGTTCACTTCATATGCTGAGTGGTGAATATGGCAGGCGATTTGAATCGAATGATGACATATCGTTTCCACAACACCAGTTTATGGAAGCGAAGCAAAGAATAGACATACCCCATTCAGACTTTCATACTTTTATCTGGTTGTACCCAGAGTCAAGTCAAACCCCGAAACCGGCTCAGCAGAACTTCATCAAATACATCCGCAACAATATCACACGCAACATGATGTTCTCAAACAGCCAGGGCCCCATGCAACTGGTAGATGATATACGCGTGGTGATGATGAAGAATGATGTTACTGTTTACGACTCTAAAGACACAGACATATTTTTTATATTCAACCAGCAAGATGAGGTAGATGCCAAAATTATCACGGATAAGCTTAGCCTTGAATATCCGGTGGAGATCATGAACATCATGCCCGATAGCGAAGATCAGTATCGTGATATTTCATCACAGCAAATTCCAAAGAGTAAATTAGCGGTAGTCTATTTCAAATATGCTGCCGATTGGGCGTTGCCTTTCATAAAACAAATCTGGAAACAAGTGGGGGGAGCATCATCACCTACACCTTTATTTTTGGTCGGTGAGGATGATCCACGAACGAACCTGGCACGCAATTTCAAAGCACCTAAGGTAGTGTCTACGATTATGCCGAAGGAAAATATTCCGGCAGAAGTTAAAAGAGTGTATACTTCTGTCATTGAACTAAAATAGGGGCACGTATATGTTTGAAGAATATCAGATATGCCCTTACACCGGTTTACGTTCTTTCACGGAAGAGGAGTCCCTATATTTTAAAGGTCGCGAAGACCATATTGAGCAAGCCACAGAGCAACTTCAGCGGAATAAGTTTTTAATGCTCACCGGGGCTTCTGGAGATGGGAAGTCATCCTTGGTATATGCCGGAATTGTGCCGAATGCAAGAGCGGGATTCTTAAAATCCAGGTATACACAATGGAGTGTGGCTGATTTTAGGCCTGAACGAACTCCCTTTAAAAATCTATGCCGCTCGTTGGCCAAGCAATTGGGAATTGCCAATGAGAAGATAGCCGAAGCGGAGTTGCAGCATGGATTTTCTGCGTTAGTAGATCTTTACAGAAATTCTAAATGTTTTATTGATGTAGACTCTGTAACCTGGCGCAATGCCAATGATGCTGAGAAAGCGGCTCTGAAGAGAAGCGCTGCTAACCTCATTATTATCGTAGATCAGTTTGAAGAGTTCTTCACCAATCCGGAGAATTATCACCACGGGATTCCATCGCGGGATTCCAATCTCGTACTCAATATATTGCTGGAGACCTCACGCATTGCTTTGGAAGAGGATCTTCCTATTTATGTAGTCTTCACCATGCGGTCCGACTACATCGGACAATGTGCAGCATTTCGTTCATTACCCGAATACATCGGCTTCTCTCAATTCTTTGTACCGCGACTTAATCGATCTCAGTTACAACAGGTAATTGAAGAACCGGCCACCCTTAGTGGGAACAGAATTTCAAGACGACTCACCGAGCGATTGATTCATGATATTGCCGAAGGTGTGGATCAATTGCCGATTTTGCAACATGCTCTTAACCAAATCTGGCATGCAGCCAATATGGGTAAAGAGGAGATGGATCTGATTCATTATGCCATGGTTGGAGGAATGTCTTCAACCGAATTGCCAGATGAACAGGTCGAAAAATTTAGTCAATGGTTTAATTCATTGACTGATAAAATTAAAGAGTTCTATAGCGAACCCAATCTTAAAAATGTATTGGATACACACGCTAATAAATTATACGAATCGGCCGCAGAGAAGTATAGGAGTACGACAAGTAAAGAGCTTTCTGACGAGGACGCCAAAAAAATTATAAAGACGACTTTCACCTGTTTGACAAAAATTGATCAAAGCCGTGCGGTACGAAACCGGATGACATTGGTTGAGATCACCAGCATTCTTGGAGATCCAAAATTCGGCACCAAAGAAGTGGGAACGCTGCTAAATATCTTCCGTGAGCCGGGTAATACTTTTATTCGACCTTTCATACAGGAGGATTCGGATGCGCAGACATTAACGGATGATGATGTATTGGATATTACTCATGAAAGCCTGATTCGCAATTGGAAGTATCTGGAGGAATGGGCAGAGGAAGAATTTAATAACTATACCATCTCGCTGGATTTCGAACAACAATTAAAACGGTGGGTTGAAAGTAGCATGTCAAGTTCCTTTTTGCTTTCCATTGGTCCACTTACCTATTTTGAAGATTGGTATAATAAGGTAAAGCCAAATGCATTTTGGATTGCCCGTTATCTTCCTGAGGACAGTAGTCGGGAGCAAAAGCTTTCCAATGCTAGAATTGTTCTGGGCAATGCAAATGAGTTTTTGAAACAAAGCGCAAAAAATCATTTCGTTACACGCACCATTATGCGTTTTGGTCCTGGCAGAATTGCAGCGGTAATCGGTCTTTTTGGGTTACTCGTTTTCGGTTCATTTGTAACGGTTGATTATTTTAAGAAACAGAATGACTATGTAATAAAGGGCATACGCGATCGCGCAGCTCAGCTTTCCGGAAATCCCGATATTCAAATACGGAGTCGCGCATGGCTAATTTGCGAAGAGTTAAAGGCTGGAATCGTTACTATTCCAGCAGTAATAAGCTCCATTGAAGATCCCATTGAACGCGTTAATGTTGCTACCGGAATTGCGACTGTCCTTGTCCATTACGGAAGAACCGAACCTGAAAAGGAAATTTATCAGAGTCTTACCATATCAGATAGTTTGTTAAATACATTTGAACCTAACCAGGTCAAGGGAATTGATATTTCAAGGATTCTTAAAGAGGTAAATGATTTATCGAAGACGCTGGAATTGGCCTACTATGTTAATCCTTCAAAGAAAATTGAATCCTTAAAGAAACAGAATGCAGCCCGCTCTGCTGAATGGGCATACTTCATCGTAAAATCAAAGTCAGAAAGTTTCGAGGATATTGACAACCTCAATGTTGCCCTTGAGTTTGCCGTTAACCAACATGTTTATTCGCAAGACCAGATCACGGAGTTGATTCAACTTCTATCTCCGTTTGAAGGCGAGCCTGATGCCTGGGTTAATTCGAAATACAATAAGGACAAAATGTGTATAAAGGGCTTTTTTGATTATGGATTTAGATTCCGAGGACTGTATCAGGAGCTTGGATATCTATATGCAGCAGCAGGAAATTCACAGCGAGCTCTTCAGGCTGTTGATTCTCTATTAAAATACAATCAGAACTATTTTCAAAATGACTATGCAACGGCACCTGATAATGCTTCTCATATTGCTTTAGTCTTTTATACATATGGGCAATTTGCTGAGCTGGATAAATTTGCGCAAGGTTATTCGATAAGAAAAAACATATCGAAAAGTGAGTTCTTCGCCTATCTCTTAGGTCGGTGTAAAGTATATGAATTTGCCACTACGGCATTAGATCTGGATCCCCGATACAGCTTCAATCTGAATCTTGGGTTAGAATTCAGTAGTGAAGCGCAGGTTCAATTCTTTTTTGAAAGGTACCGCAATGCATTAAGCTCAAGTGCGGATGGTGATGATCGAAAGTATAAGTTGGCGTTGTCGTACAAGGATGAAGGCATCATCCAACTGAAAAGATTGGAAATGCAAGGCAATGATTCTCTGAAATCGAAGTACACTGCTTTATTAGATCAGGCAATGGAGTTGTATCGTACGGTTAATCCTCAATTTCTGAACACATTCATCAGCGTAATTGATGTAACCAACAATGACAACATTACCGTAGCCCGAAAATTCTTATTCTTATTTCCCGATGTACGCACGCCCTTTCATCCCAATGAGCCACAACTATTCCATTACTTCTATACCTCAGGGTGTTTTCTAAATTATATCATGGATAATAATCTCTTTAGCGCTCTGTATCCAACGGCAGAAGAGCAGCGATATTTTGATCGCTTCTTTAGAGATTATGGTCAGGTAGAACCGAATCCGGGCTATCAGGTTGCCAACGAGATAGACTATGAAACCTTAGTGACTTTGGCAAAAAACTTAGATCAGCAGGGAGCAACACAAGTTACGAATCTTGATTTGCTCTATCTCTACCTGGCCAGGGAAGCAGGAGAGAGAAATGAACCAGACAATGTCCTTTATTATACCGACAAGTTAACGGCTGAGAAGGTTAGTGCTTTAACGTTAAATTCGTTGGATGCAAATAATACGTTTCGACTGGTTGCCGATGCCATTACCAATCTGACATGGCAAGGAGAAGTATCAAAAGCTTATCGTTTGGTTGAAATCTATGATAACCCGGCCAATCGCTCAATGCTCTATGCTTATGCTGCCACGGAGTTAATGCGTAAAGGAATGCCACCTGCGCAAGCAAACTATCTGATCGACTCTGCTCGGTTAGAATTAAAAAGAATAGTGAATAGAAACAATTTCCAGGCGAGTCGCTTTTTGATCGCTTTTGCACTGGCTTTTCAAAATGAAAAAATAGATGAAGGTTATACCATCATAAAAAATATGGGAGGAAAATGGATTGGTATTTTGCGTATGTGTCGGGCTTTGGGTTCTGGTGGTCAGTTTTTTGAGGCAGTGGAAAATATTCCAGACAACATTTCTGATGTTGACTATGTCAACTTTTTATTTTTTATCCTAAGCGGATACAATGAGGCTCATCGTTCAGAGATTTCTGACAGTTGGAAGCAGTTCGATGAAAACAATGAGCTCTTTCTCAATCATTATATTATTTACCAGGATGATAAGAACTGAGGTACACCAACGCATTTGTCCTTATACCGGCCTCCGATCTTTTACGGAAGACGAGAGCCTTTATTTTAAGGGGAGAGATTTACAGATTCAACAGATCACTTCGTTATTGGAGCAAAATAGATTTTTGATGGTAACGGGGGCTTCGGGAGAAGGAAAATCATCGGTTGTCTATGCAGGTCTGGTACCGAATGCGCGGGCAGGTTTTTTCAAAGCGAAGCACACCAATTGGATTGTTGCCGATTTCCGTCCGGAGCGAGCACCACTACATAGCATGGCGATAGCCCTGGCAGATAAATTTGATATTCAGACATCCACGGCAGAAACAGAGCTCAGACGTGGATTCTCTTCTTTGGTTGATCTTTATTCGAATTCTGAATATTGTATTGATGAGACGGATGAAAAATGGTTGGCTTTAGACGAACAGGGAAAAAGGAATAAGAAAAGAAAGGCGGCCAACCTGATGATATTGGTTGATCAATTCGAAGAGTTTTTCACAAATCCTGAAAATTTTTATAATAGCACTCCCTCGCAAGATTCTCAGATCGTAGTGAATCTAATTCTTGAAACAGCACGAATAGCATTGAAGCGTGGTCTGCCCATTTATGTGGTCTGCACGATGAGATCGGATTATATTGGTCAGTGTTCAGCTTTCAGGGGCTTGGCGGAGTATATTGGCTTTTCACAATTTTTTGTTCCACGACTTAAGCGAAAGGATCTTAAGCAGGTAATTGAGGAGCCGGCCATTTTAAGCGACAATCGTATTTCACAACGCCTGATAGAGCGACTGGTTTATGATCTTGTGGAAGGGATTGACCAACTACCAATTTTGCAACACGCTCTTAGTCAGATTTGGTTGGAGGCGAATGAAGGCTTGGAAGAGATGGACTTGATCCACTATGCAAAAGTGGGCGGTATGCCAGGTAGTGATTTACCAGATGCTGATCAGACTGTTTTCAATGAATGGTTTTTGAAATTAAGTCCCCATAAAAAAGCGCTTTATACCGAAACCGGGCTTGATAAGGTGATTGCCATTCATGCCAATATTCTTTATGAAAGTGCGCATGATTATTATACCAGGAATAACCCGGATAACCCGATATCGCAACATCAGGCAAAGCGCATTGTTGCTTTATCATTCGCGTGCCTTACAAAAATAGATAACAGCAGGGCTGTGCGAAACAGGATGTCACTGGAAGAAATTGCCACCATCATAAATGACCCTGCTTTGCCTTCCGAAACAGTAGGTAAGGTGTTGGATATCTTTCGTGAAAAGGGAAATTCATTCATTCGTCCTTTCAAAACAGATGATTCATCTACGCATAGGATGGATGCCGTAACAGTCCTTGACATCACCCACGAAAGTCTTATCCGCAGTTGGGATAAATTGAATAAATGGGTGAAGGTGGAGTATGAGTTTTATTCAAGTTATCTCGATTTCAAAAAGCAATTGGATCGATGGAAAAAAAGCAGGAAAAGTAGCTCGTATTTGCTACCTATTGGTCCGCTCACATTTTTTGAGGCCTGGTATCAAAAGTGCAAACCCAATGCAGGTTGGATTGGAAGATATACGGAACGCGCCTTCGGGGATGATCATCATAAAAATGAGGTGTCAGAAACCCTATTTAATGTACATGATTTTTTGAAACAAAGCGCGCGTAAAGTGATGGTGACGCGAGCCTTCATGAAATATGGTTCGCAGCGGATAGTGGCTATCATGGCGCTTTTAACTATGGTTGTATTGAGCGGGTTTTACTGGCAAGATGCAACGCAAAAACAAAATGAGAATGTTATTGAAAAAACCATAAAGGAATCGCACATCCTGCTGGCGAGTGAAGATGTTAGTGATAATGATAAAGCGATTTATCTGATTACCGAGGAACAATTCGCCAAGGGATCGCTCATGAATTACCTGAATAGTCAAAGTGACTTTAAATCCCGTACGCTGCTGGCAATTAATGGCTATTTAAACTTGTTGATTTTAGATAAAAAGTTTAACAGTCCGGTGAAAGAAGAGCTGATAAGCTTCATTCATATCAATCTGATGAAGCCGGATTTGACAATGGTCGATGCGGATTTTCTTCTTGATCAGCGTATAAGGTTCATTTATGAACTGGCCTATGATAATTACTATAACGCCTCACCGAAATTAGAGAAGGAGTTAAACACTCAATCATCGATGTTATATGGTTCCATTTTAGATTATTTTAGTGACTCCCGATTGTACAAAGGATCTATTCCGTCCAAATTAAATCAGGCCATTCAACTGTGGCTTACCTTTGGAGCTCCTTCTGCGGATAATATTGCCTCACTCATTGATATCATTTCTCCATTTGCCAATGAGAAAGGAGCCCAGGTATTTTCAGTATACTATCCAAAAGGCAGTTTTGATGGCAATGGAATACGCCCATTAGATTATAACGGAGGATATCATATGCTTGCCTCCCTGTATGCCGCAGCTGGTAAACCAGAAGATTTAATTAATTGTTTACAAGTTATTAAAGTACAGCCTGACTATTTCTCAGATAGGGTCTTTAATAATTTTACCAACATAATCGGATATTTATATCAGTTCGATCATCGTAGCCAGGTCGAAGCCGTGGTTAGTTGGGTCAGCAGGAATTCCAATCGCACACCTGAGTCTATCTATAACGAAATGATCAATCGCTCAGCGTACATGAGTCATATGCACAGGGTTAATTTCCAATTTGGTGGTGGCACAACTGAAGAGGGTAGCTTTCAATTAAATTTGTGTATGGCACATCGGGAATTTGTCAAAGCTGTCTCCGATGATTACGAAAATCTGATAAGTAAAATTCAGAATTCATCGGAACGGAATTTCTTGCAAGCGATACATTTCAAACGTAAAGCGATCTTCCGGTTCAAGAATGAATATGATCGGGAGCTTCCTTTTTCCGAAAATTGGGACGATGCGTTTTCAAAGTCTATAAAACACTTTGAATCGATTGATGAAAAATACTTAGCCGGCAAAGTCCAGGTATCCTATCCTGTTTTAGCCGGAGTCAGAACCAGGGAATGGACGCGTAAGGAACTCTTCACATATCCGGATTACATTGGAGGATGGCTGAATGAGACCTATCATTCCGATATCTTTTTTAAGTACTTAAAGAGAGAAGGGTTACTTGATAAAATGTATAGCAGCTCAGCAGATTTGAATTTGATTCATTATTGGATTACCAATGCATTTGAAGTTCGTCCTTTTTTTGAATGGCAAAGTGTTGGAAATCCTTTTCCTCTCAGTGACTCCATTTTGAATGATGTACTTTCTTTTGTTTCCCATCATCACTTGAATGAAAAATTTGATAAAAATCTTATTTACCTGGTGTTAGCCAATAGAATTCTGGAAAGAGAGGATTCATTAGAAGGGATTAAAATGTATAAGAAGATCGATTTTAGATCAGTAGGCCAATGGGTAAATAAATATGAAAATGTCAATAAAGCATTTCTGCTTAATGAAATGCGTCACCTGGGAGGAAGACTGGCAGCTCTTGGCCTTCATGATGAGAGTGTTCAACTGGCTGAGAGATTTGAAAATGCGGATGAAAGGGTTTTGGCTTATGTATATAGTTCGCAAAGCGCCTATGTAAATAAGCAATTTAAATCAAGTTTTGTAATGCTTGATTCAGCAAATTCTAAGGCGCCAACGATCGCATTAACTCAGCTTCCTGGTTTTCGGGATTTTCGATATAATCTTATCTACACGCTTACCTATGTTGGTGGAAAAGAAATAACATCCCAGGCAAAGGATGTATTAAGAGAAATGAACGAAGGAAGAAAGTTTGGGGGCACGTTAAGCATGGTAGACGGATATTCACGTTCGGGAGAACTTTATAAAGCATCTGCATCCATGCCCATTACGCTTACGGAGAATCAGGAGCTTGTTTGTAAAACCAGGATTCTATGGGGGGCGTCATCATCAAAGGGTAACAAGGAAATTTACCTGATTGGATTGAATAAAAGATTTGATTGGGATTACGTGCGTTATGGAAATTCAACGTTGAACTGATGAGCCGCTATAACATCATTTATTACTTGCTGTTTTTTCTGTTGATACTGGGGGCATTTGCTTCCATGGCCCAGAATGAGTACGGAATTAAAATCCTGGGATTAGTGTCTGCTTCGTTCAGCCTGTTGTTTAGCATTCAGTTCTTACGGCTTTATCAGAAAAATAGTAAGCATGATCAATATGAAGGGTTAGAGGTGATCAGTCTTGCCGTCCTTGCAGCCATTCTTACTATGCGTGTTTTTTACATTCGCATTCAATTTGTAGAGATCGCGTTTGGTGCAGCCGGCTTCGTGTTGATTGTCATCTATGTGATAAAACTTATGCAGTCATGGAAAGACATCAGCCCTCGAAACAAAGTGCTTGCTTCCCTGGTTGCTATGTTCTATGGCAGCATTGTGTTGTATTTAATCTCGATGATCACCGTGCCGTTCTTACCTCAATTGGCAGAGCCCTCTGGAGGTGTCGCCTTTGCCTTGTTGATTGCATTCGCTGTTGTAAGTATGATGAGGAAAGATATTTTGTTAGACGAAGAGAAGATGTCAGGAATCAGGTATGTAAAAAAATTCAAAGATCGGTCGGTTGTATTGGTGGCACTCTTCCTTCTATTCACAGCGTATATGGGACTAACCAAAGTTGGCGCTATTCCAAAGATATATTCAGATCAATATCCTCAAGCTTATTTCGAATTGGTAGAGCAGGCAGAAACAGGGAAGGAAAAACCTGTCGATGGGAAGTTTAAGCATGAAGAGTTTAAAGAAATGTACGACCGGTTTGTTAGTCGTAACAAGACATCTGAATGAAAATGTCATCCTTACTTTTCGGATGACGGCATTTTATATTTATATCGATCGCGCTGACTTTTTTTCAACGTGGTTTGTTTACCCCAGTTGATCCTTTATGCGATGATCGGTTTTAAGCTATACTCCTCCATCCGAACTGAAAGTAAATCACTATGGGACAAGCAAAAACAATCTGATCTATGGTCTTGGATTGAAATTTTCAGTAGAGGCACGGTGAGAGAATAGGAAATATAGACATTTCAAAATAACTTGAATTGGAAGAACTAATTGGATTAACCGATCAGGAGGTGTTGGCCAGTCGTGAAAAGCACGGCCGGAATGTTTTGCAAACAGTGAAGCAGCATCGATTACTGACTGTCATCAGGGAAATAGTTGTTGAGCCACTCTTTATTATTCTGGTATGCACAGCAGCAATCTATTTAATACTGGGCGAGACAGGCGAGGCTGTCATAATGTTGATTGCCCTGGGTTTTGTCTCCGGCATTTCAATTTACCAGGAGAACCGAAGTCGGTCGGCAGTTGATGCATTAAAAAAATTATCTGCACCCTTAGCAAAGGTTATTCGCAGCAGTGTCACAATTGAGATTAAGGCTGAAGATCTTGTGGTTAACGATCTGGTTGTGCTGGAAGATGGAAACCTGGTGCCAGCCGATGCAGTTATCGTTAAACAGAATGATTTTTCTGTCAATGAAAGTATTTTAACTGGTGAATCATTACCGGTCTTTAAAGAAGCGGAAGGTTCAAAGATTTTTCAGGGGACCATGATCATGACGGGTTCTTGCACTGCGCGCATAGTGGCAATAGGTAAACAAACCGAGTTAGGAAAAATTGGTCAATCTCTTGAGGCAATAGAAGAAGTTAAAACTCCGCTTCAACAGCAGATTAAAAGTTTTGTAAAGATGATGGTGGCTGCCGGAGCAATTGCATTTCTGATTGTGTGGGGAGTCAATTATTATCTGTCTAAAGACATACTACATAGTTTACTGCATGGATTAACTCTTGCCATGTCAGTTTTACCTGAAGAGATTCCGGTTGCCTTCAGCACCTTCATGGCTCTGGGTGCTTATCACCTATACAAGAAAAAAGTAATAGCAAGGTCACCGCATACCGTAGAAACACTAGGGGCAGCCACGGTAATCTGTGCAGATAAAACCGGCACTATCACCGAGAATGAAATGCGCCTTTCGGCTATTTATGATTTCGTGCAGGATAAAATCTATGACTATACATCGGGGCCAGTCCAATTTAATATCGTGCTTGAGTATGCGATGTGGTCCTCGGAGACTGATCCCTTTGACCCGATGGAGAAATCCATTCATATTGCGTATGGTGCCGTAGCGTCTCAGGATAGACGGCCCGACTTCAAATTGATTCACGAATATCCGTTGGGCGGAAAGCCACCGATTATGACCCACGTATTCAGTAATCAACAAAATGAACGCATCATTGCCTGTAAGGGTGGCGTGGAAGGAGTATTGAATCAAACTAACCTGAGTTCTGAGCAGAAGGCAAATGTTGAAAAGATTACAAGACAACTTGCATCCAGAGGATTTCGTGTGCTCGCGGTAGGCCAATCCGATTTTAAGGATCAAGAATTTCCTGTTACTCAACAAGAGTTTGTCTTTGAATTTTTGGGATTGATTGGATTCTATGATCCTCCTAAAAAAAACATGAAAGACATTCTTCAAAAGTTTTATGGTGCCGGCATCAATGTGAAAATGATTACAGGCGATTATTCGGAAACCGCCATCGCCATAGCTAATCAAATTGAGTTAAAAAATAGCTCAGCCGTCCTAACCGGAGATCAAGTCATTGCCATGAGCGATCAGGAGCTTAGAGCTAAGGTTGGATCAGTCAATATTTTTGCACGCATGTTTCCGGACGCAAAACTAAAAGTAATTGAAGCCTTAAAAGCAAATGATGAAGTAGTTGCGATGACAGGCGATGGGGTGAATGACGGACCAGCCCTGAAAGCAGCACATATTGGAATTGCTATGGGTTTGCGCGGAAGTGAGGTAGCCAAAAGTGCGGCTTCTCTGGTATTGGCCGATGATGATTTGTTTCATATGACCGAAGCGGTGGCGTTGGGCCGAAGAATTTACGAGAATCTAAAAAAGGCAATTCAATATATTATCTCAATTCACATTCCTATCATCTTAATCGTTACTATGCCTTTGCTTTTGATGTGGAAATATCTGGACATCTTTTCGCCTGTGCATGTTATTTTTCTGGAGTTAATTATGGGCCCCACGTGTTCCGTCATTTTTGAGCGCGAGCCGATTGAACAGGACTCCATGCAAAAGCAACCGCGCAAGATGAGCACTACATTTTTTTCGTGGCCTGAGTTATCGATGAGTATTTTTCAGGGCTTGATGATTACACTGGCCTGCCTTGCCCTGGGTTATTATTTTATGAAAGCGGGGCAGAGTGAGGAGTTTGTCAGAACCGCTATTTATTCAACACTCATTTTCAGTAACCTGTTTCTTACTTTGGCTAACCGGTCTTTTCGTTATTCGGTTTTTACCACGTTAAAGTATAAAAATACATTAATCCCGATTGTGCTCTCAATTTCATTGGCCATCCTGTTTCTATCGATTTATTTTCACCCGTTGCAAAAATTATTTCAGTTTGAAGAAATACCGATTAATACAACAGGATTATGTCTTGCCGCTGCCTTTACGGGAGTTATGTGGGTGGAGGTGTACAAGTGGATTAAGAGAATCAAGACGTCAGATACCTTAAAAGTGTCTTGAAACTAAAATAAAAGCACCTCAGCTACGACTATCAGGATATGTTTGTAAAAATTGGTAAGATTTTATTGATCACCGTAATCTTACTAAGCCTAACCGTCTTTTTATTTATGCAGCAGAAATCTTTTGGCAAACTGCCCCGGGGCGCACGCCAGCAACGTATAGAACAATCACCCAACTACCGGAATGGGAGTTTTCAAAACCTGGCCGAAACACCCATGATGATTGAGGGGGTTTCATATTTCTCTATGCTCAGGGAGTTTTTTAAAGACAAACCTGAGCGCTATCCTCATTCAGCCATACCGACTGTAAAAACAGATTTAAAAAAGTGGAGTTCTGATACGCCCTCTATCGTCTGGTTTGGACATTCGTCTTATCTCATCATCATCGAAGACAAACGGATTCTGGTTGATCCGGTTTTTAGCGATCGGCCCTCGCCTGTTCAGTATCTGGGAACAAAATCTTTTGAAGGCGCCAGAATTTATTCAGCTGAAGACTTTCCGGAAATTGATGTCTTGATTATCACTCACGATCATTACGATCATCTTGATTATAACAGCATCTCTCATCTGAGAACAAAAGCAATAAAATTTTATGTTCCTCTAGGGGTGGGTCAACATTTGGTTTATTGGGGTGTGGAGGAAAGTCGAATTACCGAATTTGATTGGTGGGATTCAGAAGAAATATTTCCAGGGATGCAATTGACGGCAACGCCAGCCCGGCATTTTTCGGGTCGCGGATTTATTCGCAATAAATCGCTCTGGACTTCTTATGTTCTTAAAACAACAGGAAACAATATTTTTATTGGTGGCGATTCTGGCTATGATGCGGCTTTTAAAACCATTGGAGAAAAATATGGACCCTTTGATATTGCTTTGTTGGAGTGTGGTCAGTACGATCGGCAATGGCCTCTTATTCATATGATGCCTGAAGAAACTGTGCAAGCCAGCATCGATTTAAAAGCTGAAGTGTTGATGCCAGTGCACTGGGGAAAATTTGTGTTGGCGAATCATGCCTGGAAAGACCCGATTGAGCGTGCCAAAAAACAAGCCGAAGTTCTGCAAGTGAAAATAGCAACACCAAAAATTGGTGAGCCGATCACTCTTGGTAGCGAGCTCCCTAACGAGGAGTGGTGGAATTTAATCCGGTAATCAGTTTTTGGTTCGTTGCAACACACCTTCGTTCACTGACCAGTACTTCGGTTGGCTTTTTCTTTGGCCAATAATTAAATAAAGAGAAAAGACCAATCCAATTCTTCGCATTCATCAAGCTTTAAAATATTCTTCCAGTTCTGCCAGGAGATTCTCGCTTCCTTTCAGGTCTTTGATCACTTTCCCCTTTTCGAGAATTACAATGCGTTTACAGATTTCTGTAACATGGTTTAAGTCATGACTTGAGATAAGATAAGTAAGAGATCTCTCTTTCTGTTCTTGTTCCAGTAATTGCTTTAGGCGAATTTGTGAAGTGGGATCCAGATTTTCAAAGGGTTCATCTAAAATAACAACCTGGGGATTTCCGATAAAGGCGGCAGCAATCCCAACCTTTTTCAAATTCCCTTTCGAAAGATCCCCAATGTATTTATCCTTTCCGGTAATCTCACCATGAAACAGATCTTCAAACTTTTCAAGGAAATTCTTTAAATCAGCATCAGAGTAATTGTGGAGTTTGCCAACAAACTTGAAATATTCATTTGGGGTAAGGTAGGGGATCAAAAAGTTTTCATCGAGGTAAGAACCCACATAATGCTTCCACTCATCATTTCCCTGTACATTTTTACCATTGATCTGTACGGTTCCTTCAGTAGGTCTTACCAGATCGAGAATCATCCGAAATAGTGTAGTCTTTCCCGCTCCATTGTTGCCCACCAAACCAAAACTTTCATTTTGCCCAATGAAGAGCTGATCTACATCAACAACGGAAGTTCCTTTATACGATTTCCTAAGCGATTGAATTGATATCATAAGGTGTATTAATCTTTTCTGAATCCTGCTGCAAGGGTATATCTGCGATCTTCAAGTCTGCGCGTGGTGAGTTTCAAGAGATACGGGCGCAAAACAATCCCAATCAAACCGACCGCCCCAACCGCCAATATTCCTAAGTCAGGATGACCCGAAAAGCTAAATGGCAAATAGAACAGGTAAGGACCTAACAAAATGGGAATAGACATCACCCATTGTGCGGCTCCAACGCCTTCGTAGTTAAATGATCCGCCCTTTTTCAGGTCAATCTTTTTAGGTTCCCACATCGCCATGTTGAGAATCACAAAAATGTTAACGCCCAGATTGAACAATGTCGTAGCAGCATGGACGAAAATAATCCTCCATCCAAAGTATACATAGGGAATACTGAGAAGAAAGCAGAACACCGTTACCGTGCTCAGCATCCAGTATTTTGATTCAATAAACTGACGAAGTGAAATAGGGCGGGTTAAGGTAAAGTCAAAGTGACCACCCTGCCAGCTAAATAAAAACTGACCGTAGTTAATCATAAAAATTCCGGTGATGAAGATTCCAACAAAAAGCAGAAAGCCTGGCATTTTTTCGGTGTACGTATCTCGGGTGTAGAAAATCAATCCGTAAAGCAGGAAGAAGCCACTGAGAAAAAGAATTGTGCGAGGTCGTTTGTTTCGTAGAATCAGTTTTAGCTCGAGGTTAATCCAGTCGCCTATCGAGCCAAAACTTTGGAGAAAAGCCCAGTCCTGATTTTTACCCCACGTGGTAGTTTTATGAACGACCAGTTCATCAGGGTACATGCTTTTAAGAAAAAATTGAAAGTTGAAAAAGTAGAGAAGTGCAAACAGGAGTAAGACTCCACCCGGCAAATAAACACTATATACAGCGCTGGCAAAAAGCGGGGCTGATAATTCTGACAAACTGAACCATTCATAATAATCGGAAGCGGCCAGTAATCCTAGCACACCCACCAGGGCAAGGAAGCCTACCAGCGTATCGTCAAGACCTTTCTTAAAAATTAAGACAACATAGTGAATGCATAAGCTGAGCAGACAAAGTGATATGAGCCAGCTCCATCCGGCCGAGCCGAATCGCTGGGCAACTACGGTTAACGCAAAAGGCGCAAACAGAAGAAAGACAAAACTATTTAGGACGTGTAAGAGGGATTTAATAAGAAGGTAATGAACAATGCGTGAGCGTTTCATGGGCAGGTGCAGGTAAGGCTGCACATCCAGCACGGGGAGATTTTGCATGAAGTAGCGCATCATGAACTCAAATCCAAAATAATAAAGGAGTAGTCCATTCAGAAACTGAAAGCTATCGGCTTGTTTAAGACCTTTTGTAATGATGCTTTCGAGCGCAAAACCCATGGCCAGGGAATAACCCACTAGCATCAGTGCAAGTAAACCAAGAAAAATAGCTGTGGCCAGTTCCTTGGTAAAGGAGACAGAACGTAATAGTTTTTTCCAGTTGTGTGATAAAAGGGTAGAAACCATAGGGAGCGAAAATAGTGAAATTTGGTTTATTTAAAGTCTTATAGAAAGTGAGATACAGAACCTTTTTCAATAGAGGACTACTCAAAATAAGAAGATGGGTTTCTGATCGCCAATGAAGTAACTCAACTCGATCTGCCCGGCACCGTGAATACACACATCCTTATATATTGGGGTGCTTTTACTATAATAGGTGGAATTAAATAGCCAGAATTAAACCCACCAGAGTCTTTCTAATCCAGGCGTATTAAATCGACCACTTTCCTTATATATTTGTCCTCTTCAATCAAGAGACTATGTCGATTCAAAAAAGATTTACCCCGGAAGAACTTGAGCGCATTAAGGCAGCTGTGCGCCAGGCCGAAAGTAAAATATCGGGTGAAATAGTACCGGTATTTGTGGAAAAGAGCAGTCACTACACCATCGCAAACTACCGTGCGGCTCTGATAGGCGCTGCAGCCATATTTTTTCTGATTGTAATTGTTGACCGATATGTTCCTTCGCTGGCTGTATATGATCCGGTGCTCATGTTTGTGCTGGTAATGCTTGGCGGATTTATTGCTGCCTTGAAGGCCCACTTCATTAATCCAGTAAAGCGGCTTATGCTGAGCCAGTCCTATATGGATCAGGCAACGCGCAAGCGCGCTGAAAATGCTTTTCTGGAAGAAGAAGTTTTTAATACCCGGCAACGTACCGGTATAATGATCTTCATTTCCTTTTTTGAACATGAAGTAATTGTAATGGCCGATAAGGGAATCAGTAAAATGGTAGAGCAAAAAGAGTGGGACGCGATTGTGCGCAACATTATAGAAAATGTTAAAAAGGGAAAAATTGCCGATGGTATTGAAGCAGCTATTTTACGCTGTGGCGAAATTTTGCTGGAGAAGGGATTTGTGATCACTCACGATGATGTGAACGAATTGAAAGATGATTTGCGTATTGAATAATTGGGCCAACTGTTGTATCCTTTTCTTTTTAACGTTCGAATGAAATCTCTTCTCTTACTTTTCTTCTCTCTGTTGATAGTTTTCCCGGCCGCGGCCCAGCGCAGCATTCCTCCGCATGGTGCTGTTTGGGTTCATGATGAAGCCAGGGTTATCTCAGCTCCCGCGAAAGCGCAATTAGAAGCTATTCTACAAGCTCACCGCGACTCAACCTCCAATCAAATAGCTGTACTGGTTGTTCCTTCCCTGGAGGGTGAAGACATTGACGGGTATGCAGTGCGGGTGTTTAAAGAATGGAAACTTGGGCAGGAGAAAAAAGATAATGGAGTATTGTTTCTGGTAGCTATGGAAGAACGACAAATGCGGATTGAAGTTGGTTATGGACTGGAGGGAGTACTCACTGATGCCATGTCGAGTCGTATAAACAGAAATGAAGTGGCACCTTATTTCCGTCAGGGAAATTATGAAGCCGGTATTCAGGCCGCAACCATGGCCATTATTAAAGTTATAGCCGGGGAGTATGTAAACGATGAGCCAACAGTGCAAAAGCGTAAGAAAAAATCACCCTGGGGCACGGTTATATTTTTTGTGATCATGCTTTTATTAATGTCGCGCAAGAATAAAGGTGGTGGATCCGGTATGGGTGGCTATTGGACAGCCGCTATGATGGGCTCGATGTTGGGTGGCTCAGGCCGGAGTTCTGGTGGTTGGGGCGGTGGCGGTGATTTTGGAGGTGGTGGATTTTCGGGAGGTGGTGGATCAAGTGATTCGTGGTAAGAATTTTGAATTAGGAATTTTGAATTGATTATGCGAGCGAGACTTTTGATTTTCTTTTTACTGATTTCTCTTTCTGTAGTTGGTCAGAAAGCCGTTCCTGAATTATGGAATACGCGTGTACACGATGATGCTCAGGCTCTAAAACAGGAAACCATAGATAAACTGGAGAAGCAGTTGGAACTGTATGAAGACTCCACATCCAATCAAATTGCTGTTCTCATTATCAGTTCACTGGACGGAGAAACGATTGAAGAGTATTCTTTACGGGTAGCAGAGAAATGGGAGCTTGGCCAGAAGGACAAGGATAATGGAGTTTTATTGTTAGTAGCGGTGGATGATCACAAAATGCGTATTGAAGTTGGCTCAGGCTTAGAGGGCGTACTAACCGATGCGTTAAGCAGTCGCATCATCCGCAATGAAATGGCTCCTGCATTCCGTAGAGCTGATTTTGATAGCGGAGTTACTGCAGGTATCGATGGAATTATTGCCGCCATCGGTGGCGAGTATACGGCCAACGACAGCAGCGAGATAACGGAACTTTCTTTAACAACCCGCATTCTAATCGGACTTGGTATTTATGTTTTCCTTGGCATCTTCGCTTTCTTTGGATTGATTATACCTGATAGCTGGGGCTGGATTGTCTATGCCTTTCTCATCCCGTTCTTTGCTATTTTTCCAGCCTTCGTGTTTCCGTCAAACTTGTGGTATGTACCTGGCCTTTCTTATGCGCTCGGCTTTCCAATTTTAAAATTGCTTGTAGCGCGCACAGCGTGGGGTAAAAAGATGGCCAAGACAATGTCAGGCGGGGGCACCGGAAGCGGCCCGATTAGTAAATCATCACGCAGC